>JAPLFO010000179.1 GCA_026390635.1 Ignavibacteriales bacterium | reverse complement strand
AAATGGAAGTGGGTAACGTATTCTATTTTGGTCGTGGTGCTATTTGCGGCAGCGGATGAATATCATCAATCCTTCGTCATAACAAGATCTGCATCTATCTCCGATGTGGGATTGGATCTTTTGGGAGGATTTCTCGCTCAATTGGCGATACTATCGCGGAGCAGAATGTCCGCGCTGATTCGCGGGAAATGATACAAGGTGAACGAAGCGGCTGCACAGAATACTGTTTAAGCGATTCCGACAGCCAATAGAACTGTCATTCCAATCCGAAGGATCCCGTTTCGGGGCATGTTTTTGGTGGAAATCCTGTCGAAGGCCAGAAGTATTCCCCACTCGTTACAAACCCAGGAATCTACGCCGCGCGTGCCAGTTTTGCGTCTATCCTCTTAGCTCGGTATATTATATGAGGGAAGGCATTTGTTAAATTGAAATGCCTGAAAAACCATGTCCCCTTTCCCAAAGAGGTCTTTTCGTGACAGGATTCATTGTGGAGTCTTTCCCGTCTTACGCGAGACACCTCAGCGACAATGAGCGAAAGTGTTTCAGTGGTTTCAATTGATGAATCAAGGTTGAGAAATGAAGAAGCGAAAACTTCTGCAGAAAGTGCTATCGGGAAATGCCAATATTCGTTTTTCTGAAATGTGTTTGCTTATAGAAGCATTTGGTTTTCACCTTGATAGAGTTGCGGGAAGTCGTCATATTTATGTGCATCCTGATATTCCAGAACTTATCAATATGCAGAAGGTAGATGGAAAAGCAAAGCCTTATCAGATTCGTCAGTTCTTGGCTATTGTCGAAAGACATAGCCTTCAGATGGGAGAAGATGTGTGAAAGATTACCATATCAATATATAGCGAAGAAGATGGTGGATATATTGCAGATCTCCCGGATTTGAGACATTGCTCTGCGTTTGGCCAAACGCCGGATGATGCCCTCCGTGAAGTGCTTGCGGCGAAGCGTGCCTGGCTCGCGTCCGCACGGAAGTATAAGAGGCCGATTCCCGTTCCACGATATAAACCCCTGATATATCAATCCGTGTCCGTGTAGTAATAAATTCCCGAGACTGTCGAAGGCCGGAAGTATTCCCCATCCAGGGCCAGCAGTATGCCCCAGGGTAGGACAATAAGCGTTCCTACACTGTCGAAGCCGGCATAGAAGCGGAATGAGATGACCATTGACCAATGTCGGAAGCTGTTTGTCGAAGGAGTGTTCCTCCGCAGTGTGAGTCTTGTGGCAAATGGGGAGTAGAAACGGGTGATTGAGGTGATCCGAGATGGGAGCGGGTTGATGAGATAGAAAATCGATGTTCGAGACTTCTCTGCCGTTTGATTCCTATATCACACATTTCAGATAATTGCGCCATCTTCAGGACGGGTGCTCTTCCTGTAAATACTACGGCCGCGTGGTTCGATTCTTCTACACAAGGAATCTTGAATTTCTTGGGCTGTCGCCTACTGTGCACATTATTCTAAGACAGTACGTTCCTCTGTTTCACGCACGATGCGTACCCTTCCCCCCATTTGCCGTGACGGATACTCTGGTCATGAACGTGGGGAAAGACATGCAGAAGAGAGAATATTGTCAATCCCGCTACATCGATGCTTCCGGGAAGTAAAAAAAAAGCCGATAGGCTGCCGCATAAGCGTTTGTTAGATAGCCGAACTATGCGGCGTGTTCAAGATATCTTTTAGCTTTGTACAGGTCGCAAGCGACCTGTAAGTTCATCCAGAACTCGGATGAAGTCTTCAGAGTGCGGGAGAGAAGAATGGCGGTTTCAGCAGTCATGTCGCGTTTGCCGTTGATGATGGTGTTCACCCTCTGAATGGGCACGCCCATTCGACGAGCAAGTTCGACCTGACTCAATCCCATCGGAAGGAGGAATTCTTCGAGAAGGATCTCTCCTGGATGCGTCGGCTTACGATTTTTGGGTGTCATAATTACCTCTAATGATAGTCTATTATGCTAACATCTTTCGCACCATTATCGATCCAACGGAATATGATACGAAATTGGTCATTTACACGGATTGAGTAGAATCCCTGGCGTTTGCCTTTTAGTGGCTCTAGTCGGTTGGCCGGAGGGACCCTTAAGTCCTTCAGCTTGTGTGCAGCATTGATCATGTCGAGTTTGCGAATGGCTACATTCCAAATGACCGCTGGAATTGTTCGTGCGGCTTTTGAACGTGTGCCGTTGAATATGTCTTCTGTCGCTTGGTCGCCAAAGGAGATGATCATGTATAAAGATACCGCTTTAACGTATAATGTGCAAGAGCATTCAACCTGCGACTACCTAATATTCGCTCAAGCTGCCGGCGCGGCATGCACGCGCTCGCATTGTGGAAATGGTGTTGTAGATCAAAAAAGCGGTTTTCTGATCAAATATTCTGTAAAATCTGGGCAAATCGCACGCGCATTGACACCCCGCCGTCCCAACAGGATCTTCGACAGGTTAGCTCAAGACTGTTGTGACATACAGGTCCCGCAAAAGACCTGATAATAAATACGACAATGATCAGCTGAAGAAACATTATTGTTTCCTTGACACGGTGTCGAAGGTCACCATTTTATGTTGATATCTAGAGCATTAATTCCTACGAAAGTGTTCCTCAGTCCAGGGCCATAAGTATTTCCCACCTGTTGCAGATTCCTATTAATCGCCGTTGTCTTTCAGTCGTAATTCATTAAGTCTCTGGATGTCGAGGGCCACTTTGTTCCCCAGGTTGTCGGATTTGTTGGAGCGGTGATGGCGACGAATGGAAAATTGGGGAGAGTGTGAAATCGGCACGGAAGATTTTTTTGATGGAGCGAAAAGCAGAATCGGATCATTTATGAAGGGTCAAGCGGGCATGCGGGTTGGCTGAATTGTGCCAATGTCTGTTTGGCCCTCCCTTAGCAAGAGCGGTCGGACTTCCATATATGCCGACTTTGTCGAGCAACGTTAGGCCGATTTTGCAAACTTCATTGTCTGCGTATCGATTGAGTGAAGTACTTTTTGAATGGAATCGACCGCTCTCTCTTCAAAATATACTTCCCCGCACTGCGTGCATACCCATGCCGGGACGGCATCCATTGCGAGAAGATATCCGCGCCGATCTACATGAAACGGCGCCTTGGACAACTTCAATTTGCCCTGACATTGGATACATTTCATTTTTTCCTCCGTTCGGAATTGTTATTTTCCCATTCTTCATCTAATGGATCGTACGCAGTGATAATCGCGAGATACTCGTCTTTGGGAGAACAGACCACATGAAGGATCCTCCCATTATTTTGCCAAGAATCAAACAGCTATGGCCTCGGGCATCGTCCGGATAATCTTCAATGATTTTTCCCCTATTGATTGCTTGTTTTACTTCTTGAGTCGAAATCATCCGATCTGGTCGAGTCATTTGCCGAATACAATGAGGAAGAAACAACAATTTCCGTCTTCATGCCTTCCGAACATTCGAAATAAAATTCGGTTTATCATTCATGTACAATCATAGCAAATTTGTGCTCAGAATGCCAACATTTTTCGTGACAATGTTTTGGAGAAAATAGATCCCATAGTACTTATGAATCGGCAAGAGAGGCGAAGAGAATGCTTGAAGCAAGTGACCTGCCCCCAGAAGTTGTGCCAATGATAAGTTAGTTTTTTCCCATTATCAAGCATTGGCTACCTGATGAAGAAAATATGTTTCGGGTGCTGGTGGTCGATAGCCCAACGAGCTGTGTGGTCTGATCGTGTTGTGGCGTTTCCTCCAGCGTTCCGTGATAACTCTCGCCCCTGTGATCGTATCGAAGATCTCTCCGTTCAACAACTCGTCTCTCAGCTTCCCGTTAAACGATTCGATGTAACCATTGTCCCACGGACTTCCAGGTTCGATGAATGCCGGCCTCACGTCCAAGTTTCCGAGCCATTCCTGCAGAAACTCCGCGACAAACTCGGGACCGTTGTCTGACCGAATGTATTCCGGCATTCCTTTCGTGATGAAGAGTTCTGCAAGTATTTCAATGACATCGATAGCCGTGATCTTTCGATCTGTGCGGATTGCCAGACATTCTCTGGTGAACTCATCGATGATGTTCAGCATCCGTACTGCTCGGCCATCGCTTGTTCGCTCTGCTACAAAGTCATAACTCCAAACATGGTTCCTATGTGTCGCCCGAAGACGAATGCATGAATCGTCGTTAAGCACAGTCGTCTGCGTTTAGGCTGTCTTGCGGGCACTTTCAGCCCTTCTTGGCGCCATATCCGCTCGACCCGCTTATGATTCACACGCCATCCTTCATTCGCCAGCAACCACGTAACTCTGCGATAACCATAGCGGCCATACTCACAGGCAAACCAGACAATCCGCTCTCGCAGCGGTTCTTCATCTGTCTTGATCACGGACTCTCGTCGCTGCGTTGATCTCGGCTGTTCTAAAACGTCACACGCTTTACGTTCTGATACCTGAAGCTGTTCCATGACATCGTTCACTGCCCGGCGCTTCTTTACCGGGTCGTCAGACTTCGACGCACCCCGTCGAGCTCAGTAGTTTCCCCGTGTGACTTCCTTCAAAATCGAATTATCGATCGTAAGGTCCGCTACCACTTTCCGCAAACGACTGTTCTCTTGTTCCAATTCCTTCAAACGCTTTGCCTGATCAATACGAAGACCGCCATATTCCTTCCGCCATTTGTAATACGTCGCATCGCTGATGCGCAACTGTCGAAGGATCGCTTCCATCGTCATCCCTTGTGACTGCAATACGTCGGCCTCTCAAAGCTTGCCGATGATCTGTTCTGCGGTGTGTTTCTTTCTGGCCATGATTGCCTCCTTTTTTGACCCATAATATACTTCTTACGAAGTTCATTCTGGATCACTTTTTCGGGGGCAGGTCAACCAATAGTGCGCCGGATGTCACAAAGACGATCACCATCACCAGCGGGACGTTCAATGTGCCTGTTCTCAAGATGACCGCAGTAGATAACAGACTCGCTGAATCATTGACCAGGAAAGTCCGAAGCATCTTGAGGCGCTAGGAAAGATTCTTTGCGCATCACTTCAAGGCCGTCCCGTGCTTTCGCGGGACGGCCTTTTTTGTCATTCTGCGCTCTTGAGAACCTGAATCATAGAATCTATCGGATTTGCAGAACAAACCCAATTTTCCACATGGCGTGCAGGCCAGCGAATGATCTTGACGCGTGTAGTTGTCGATCGCTTCAATTGTTTCTTTCCGATTGTCTGCTATATTGTACCACTAATAAAACAACTCAACGTGAACATGACAATGCCGGCTATTTCTCCAAAAAACGTAGGCTTTTGCCTCCCGCTGTGCGCGCTCCTTGTTCTTGCAGCACCGCTTTTCGCTCAGACTGAACTGCTCCCTGTGGACCATTCACTTCAAAACCGGCTGACCAAACGGCTCTATTCCACCACCCGGCCAATGCACACAGCAATTCAGCCATTCGAATTCCGCGACCTCTCGGATGGCAACAATGTCGATTCTCTTCTGGCAACGGGCAGAGTGTGGGACACCAGCGGCACGAACTGGCTCACACGAAAACTCTTCGGTGAGCACTTAGCTCAAATCCAAACGGATGACTACCGCCTCACGGCAGACTTCTACCCGGATTTTAAATTCGGCAAAGATCTGGCCGAAAAACGCAGCACAAATTTGAATACACGCGCGGTTGCAATTGCCGGATCGGTGGGGAGTTCATTTTCATTCAGCACGGAGTTCTACGAGAATCAGGAGAAATTTCCAGGCTATATCGACAATGTCATTCAAAGAGACTATGTCGTTCCGGGGCAGGGGTTCATCAAATACTACGACCCGAATACGTTCGATTTCTCATATGCATCGGCCGTGATATCCTACCGGCCGTCCCGCTATCTTGGTATCCAGGCCGGACATGGCAAGAATTTCTTAGGCGATGGCTACCGTTCGCTCCTGCTTTCGGATGTGGCATTCAACTATCCGTATCTGAAACTAACGGCGGATATATGGAAGATCAAATACATGTGCATGTGGGCGGAGCTGCAGCACATCAGCGACATTATAGAAAGAGGCGACATACTTCCATGGGAGAAGAAGGGCGGAGTATTTCAATACCTGGATCTTCAAGTGACCGACCGGCTGTCTGTTGGCGTCTTCGAAAGCATTATCTGGCGTCAGGAGGATTCAGTCACCAACAGGGGATTTGATCTGAACTACTTGAATCCGATCATATTCCTGCATCCTGTGGGCTACTCCCTGGGCTCACCCGATAACGCGCTGGTCGGAATGAATTGGCACTATACGCTGAGCGATGGCTCTGCGCTCTATGGGCAGTTCATGCTGGATGAATTTGTGATCGGCGAACTGGTGAAAAATAGCGGCTGGTGGGGGAATAAGTATGGCATGCAGCTGGGAGTAAAGACTGCCGAGCCACTGAATCTTCGAGGTCTTTATCTGCAGGGAGAGCTGAATGTAATTTCCCCCTACAGCTATCAGGCAATTGATCCTGTGAAGAATCACGCGCATTACCGGCAGAGTCTGGAACACCCATTAGGTGCAAACTTCTATGAATGGCTGGCGATCGGGGAGTATGCGAAGGGGAGGGTTGAATTCCGTCTTCAATGCGACTACGCTCTGTATGGAGCAGACTCCACCATGCAAAGCAACGTCGGAAAAGACGTTTACATGTCATACACCACGCGCACAAAGGAGTATGGCAACTTTATCGGACAGGGGATCCACACGCAATTAGTGTACGCACAGTTTCAGGCGGCCTATGTTTTGAATCCGCTGAACAATCTTCGCGTCGAAGCATCCTGCGTCTATCGACAGCTCTCGTCAAAGCAGGAATATTCACGCACGCTGTGGGTGGAATTCGGTATCCGCGGATCCCTGCGGAATATCTATTATGATTTCTGAAAAAGAAATATCAGGCAAATTGAAAGGCAAGTCCGGATTTGGTGATAAAGAGATCAATCGACTGTATTCTTCTTGTGTGCATCTGCGCCGTGCAGCTCGTGGCTCAACCCAAAGAAATCTGTTTCACAATTGATGATCTTCCGGTTGTCTCCTACGGTATCAATGACACGAGCTATCAATTTCATTTGACCTCTAAACTCCTCTCCGCTCTTCAGAGCCATAAAATTCCGGCTATAGGATTTGTCAACGCCCGCAAGCTCTTCTCCGATAGCGTACGGATTCCTTTCCAATTTCGACTGCTGGGAGATTGGCTTGCACACGGATGCGAATTGGGTAATCACACCTATTCACATCCTGATTATAACACAACGCCATTCGCCGACTATGTGAATGATATCCTCAAAGGCGAAGAGGGATTGCGCGCTTTCCTGAGTGAAAAAGGACACGCACTTCGCTACTTTCGGCATCCATATCTGCATGTGGGAAATAGAAAAGAGAAAGCTGATTCACTCTCTGCATTTCTTTCTTCACATCAGTACACGGTCGCCCCGGTTACCATCGACAACGACGACTACATGTTCGCCGTTGTGTATAAGGGAGCCTGGGTGAAATCCGACACCGTACGGATGAGAATGATCCGCAGCGATTATCTCTCCTACATGCAGAAGAAAATCGGATTCTATGAAAAGGAATCCAATGCATTAGTCGGCCGCACTATCCCGCAGATACTTCTTTTTCATGCAAGTGCGCTGAATGCTGACTGCGCAGATGAATTGGCGAATCTCTTTATTGCCAACGGTTATTCATTTGTGAGTCTGGAGCGTGCACTTGAAGATCCGGCATATCAGACGGAAGTAACAAAGTACGGTAACTGGGGGATTTCCTGGCTGGACCGCTGGGCGCTCTCGGCGGGTAAGGGGAGAGACTTTTTCGCCGGCGATCCCGAGCCGCCGGAATACATCGTGAAGGAATCAAAAGCAGCGTCTCTCGACTCGTCCCGCAATGGCGGGACTCGCTCGAGATGACGGGATAAGACGTGGAATGCAGAAGGAAACATTGGAAACACACCACGTCACCCCGAGCGCAGCGTTTCATGCACGCATGAAACGCGAAGTCGAGGGGCGCTCGAGATGACGGGATAGGAGGTGGAATGCAGAAGGAAACATTAGAAACCCACCGCGTCACCCCGAGCGTTTTTCGACTCGCCCCGTTGGGGCTCGTCCCGAAACTGGATCCTTCGGACTCGAGATGACGAAAGTAGATGTTGGATGAGGCAGACTTTGTTAGGAATGTCCCACGTCACCCCGAGCGAGTCCCGAAGGGACGAGTCGAGGGGTAAGTTCAGATTGAAGGTAGAGATGTTTTAAAAAACATCCTTTTTCTCATTCATCGCATTCCATTGGGGGGGAACAATGAAGCGATCATGGATCTATATCCTTCGCTGTGTAGATAATTCTCTCTACGTTGGTTGTACAACCAACCTTGAAAAAAGAATCCGTCAACACAATGATGGGATTTATCACAACTACACGTCGTCGCGCCGGCCACTACAGCTGCTATACATTGAGGAGTTTTCGGATGTGCGAGATGCGATTTTGAGGGAGCGGCAAATCAAAGCGTGGAGCAGATCAAAGAAGGAAGCACTCATTCGCGGGGACGCTGCTGCATTGAACGTACTTGCACGTTCACATCAGGCACGACCGAAAAGGATATCCCTCGACTCGTCCGCGGCAACGGCTTTTGAGGCTGTGGAAGCGTAGCGTCTCTCGACTCGCTTCGCTCGCTCGAGATGACGAGAGTGGGTGTGGAAAATAGAAAGCGACAATAAAAACGCACCGCGTCACCCCGAGCGTCTCTCGACTCGCCCCGTTGGGGCTCGCTCGAGATGACGAGAGTGGGCGTGGAAAATAGAAAGCGACAATAGAAACACACCGCGTCACCCCGAGCGAGTCCCACAGGGACGAGTCGAGGGACATGCATGAAACGCGAAGTCGAGGGGCTCTGCGTTCTGTGGCTATTCTTCTGCTTATCGCTTGCGCCTCGCCTGATCCAGCATCACCGCAGACAATATCACCACCCCAACCACAACCTGCTGCACATAGGAATTGACGTTCATCAGATTCAGACCATTCTTCAACACTCCGATCAGCATGGCGCCGACGAAAGTTCCTACGACGGATCCACGTCCGCCCTGCAGGCTTGTGCCGCCCACAACGACCGCGGCGATCACATCCAACTCATACATCATCCCGGCGTTGGGCTGTCCTGAGTTCATACGCGATGCCAGCAGAATGCCGGCGAGGGCTGAAAGGATTCCGGAGAGCAGATAGACCTTGATGAGCGTCCGGTCGGTATTGATGCCGGCGAGCCATGCGGCTTCCTTATTTCCCCCGAGTGCATAGACGTGACGTCCGAAGCGCATGTTGCGCAGTACAATGAATGCACACACAAAGATGACAATCATGATAATAGTCGGAACCGGAATGCCGGCCAAGCGACCGCCGCCTACATATCCAAACGCCTCAGGCAATCCCCAGATCGGACGGCCGTCGGTCACGATATATGAAGCCCCGCGCCAGATGGTCATCAGTGCCATGGTGACAATGAAGGGCGTGATGTTGAAGCGTGTCACGCAGATGCCTGCTATGGCCCCTGAGAGCGTCCCTACGGCAAGGCCGGCCGCACATGCCAGTGGAAAGCCATAGGCAAATGGCAAATCCATTTTAAGAACACTCGTTGCAATGATGCCGCCGAAGGCAACAATAGCTCCCACAGATAGGTCAATGCCGCCTGTGAGAATAACGAACGTCATGCCGACAGCGATAATAGCGATAATCGACGTCTGCAGGCTTACGTTCAAAATATTGTCGGCGGTAAAAAAGAAGGGGGAGAGCTGCGAAAAGATAATGATCTCCAATAGGAGAACCATCGCAATGCCATAGTCGGAGAAGAGCTTGGTTATAATGGTTCGCATAGTCATAAATAATTCCGTGAATGCTCAGTGAAACAAAGATAGCCACAAAGTCCCTCGACGCAGCCTCGCTACGCGAGGCTTTGCTCGGGATGACGTGGTGTGTTTCTAATGTCGCCGTTTATATCCCGCGCCCAATCCGTCATCTCGAGCGAGCCCCAACGGGGCGAGTCGAGAGACGCTCGGGGTGACGCGGTGAGTTTCTATTGTCGCTTTCTATTTTCCACACCCACTCTCGTCATCTCGAGCGCCCCTCGACTCGTCCCTTCGGG
>JAPLFO010000174.1 GCA_026390635.1 Ignavibacteriales bacterium | reverse complement strand
CCTATGGGGTCGTTGCATGCTGCCGCGACGTGCGAACCTCAACAAAGGTGCCTTCCCAAAGAAGCCAGTTTTCGTCCGTCGATAACTTGGAAAATCTCAACTTGAATTTTCCAATTGATAGCGGGGTGATTTAGAAGCTGCCCAACAGACTTGAGCTAGTTCGTAGCGTTGGATTAATCTACAAGCACGCGCGTTCTTGGGAAGGAATAGATTTGAATCAGCTTTTTCAATTCTTCTAGTAAAAGCGTCCTATCTTTGCTTCTATGGATCATGGCATGGCGATTTGGGCACAGTTTTGTTGACGTACGCCGCTCCGATATTCCATAAGAGCGGTATTGAACTTATCGTACACTTCCTGCGGGTTCTTAATGTCCACCATGTATTCGCAGGTTCGAAGATTATGCCCCATTTGTACTATCGGCCGCGTCGCACGAATACGAATGGTCCCCGTGCCGGCTCGTTTCTGTAACCAACTCTGGATCAGATCACATCCGAGAATATTGTAGAATGGAATACTTCTCCAATCTTCCCCGGGAAAACCATATTTGATACAATCCGGGAAAAGATGGTATTCGACGCGTGAAAAGAAGTATGCGACTCTTCTTCGAAGGGGAAACATGAGATACATTGGTATTGCTAGGAATACGATTGAGAGGAAGAGGGAAAAGAGTAGGGGAATAATGGCGGAACTCTTCCATGCTGCATACCCCAATGTCGAGTTAAATATACAAACTGAAACCGCCCAAATGCTTACGATTACAAATCGCGGTGACGATAATATATTCAGGGCGGGACGCAACGTGGATCTTACGCTCATCAATGGAGCAGTACCGGTCTGCATTGCTGGTTGCATGCCCTGTGTCGGTATCCCGTATTGTTTGTTCCATTTTTCAATGGCAATTTTGAGTTGTTCATGAAACTCACGTGGATTGGATGGGCTCAGGGCGATATCTCTCTTATCAATAATTGAGGATTTGAAAAAAATGTTTTGGGAACCGCTTTTTCTTCTGACATGGATCTCTCCCTCGGCCGGTGTAGCTAGGAGGCGTTCCGGTTCGATGATCTCCGTATTCAGATCTATTCTTTTCTGAAGGATTACAGGGATGAAACTACTGTAGATGAGGGATTCATATAGGAGCTTTCCATAGCTTTTGCGAAGAGTCTGTCGCCGTTCCCGGAATTTGTCACCCTTAGGGTTGAGATTTTCAAAAAATGCGATGAACTCGATATCTTCGAATGGGATGGAAAATATTTTTGTCTTGGTAAAATGTATTTTCACGCTATCATCGAGAATCTCATAAAGACGGGGAACCTTGCGGAGAAACAACTTGCTCACTCTTATGCAGAAATACAAAATCATCGCTATCCAGATGAATGCTCCGAAAGCATTCCCCGGACTCATAGCCTTTCGGTGATAAGAACCGAATGGCAGAATATGATAGCCAGTGACTTGGTATACTGTGTCGCCCGCAATCAGTACCATAAAGAAAAGTGTGAACAGAATGAGAAGAACACCGAAGAGATTGGAAAGAATTCCCTTAAAACCCCGTCGTGCCTTTCCGCTCGCATAGAGTTGTTCAATGGCTTTGTCTTTTCTCATCGAAAACTCCTTTGATTCTTCTTTTGCAAATATTTCCCGCACTTTATTTCCTGACCGACTAAGGTATTCGGCAGCTTTCTCCCACTCTTCCGCCTTCTCGTAGTGGAATGAGAGAAGTTCGTAGAAGTCCTTCAGTTTCTCTGCATACACCTTCTCGATCGCCTGTGCGATCAGTTTGTGAAGTTCCCTGCGTTTCTTCTGCAGGATGGTGTTATAGGCGACTTCCTGTATCAGGTAGTGCTTGAAGAGATATGCCAGTTCATGTGCTTCCTCCTTCTCCAAGATCAACTCCAGGGAGAGGAGTTCATGGAGTGAGAGATCAACAGTTTCTTTCTTCTTCAATATCTCCTTCAACAGCGATTTGTCGAACTCCCTACCGATCACCGAAGCACCATACAGCACATCCTTCAGCTTTTCTTCCAGACGGTCAATGCGGGCCATGATGACTCCCTGCACTGTTTCCGGAAGTATGTTCTCGAAGTCCGGCTTGAGTATCTCCAGTTTCTGTTTCCTCACAGCGACCACGTTCTTATCCAACAATGTCTTGACCAGCTCTTCTATAAAGAATGGATTGCCTTCGGATCGTTTGTAGATCACATCCACGAGGTTGTCCGGGATATCTTCCGCTTGCAGCCTCGCGCATATTAGCTTCTGTGCATCCGGCTTGGATAACCGGTTCAGGTCTATAAGTGTGCCTCCTTTTTCGATCAGCTCTTTGGAATGCACATACTCATCCCTGAACAGCGGAACGAACATCGCCGGCGCCAATTCTTTTTCTGAAAAGAGATATATCAGCATGTCCTGTGAAAAGCGATCAATCCAATGAATATCTTCAGGAAGGAATAGTGACGGTTTTCTTTTCGACAGAGCGCGGATGAACTCCTTCAACGATTCAAAGATGCGATTCTTCCGTTCCTTGTCTTCTTCCAGAAGAATCTCTTCGTATCTCAGGGACAGTAGTGTGGCCAGATACGGTTCAAGTTTCTCCATGGAAAGTATCTGAAGCATATCGTGAAGCCGCTTGCGGGTTTCGCTTTCTCCGGTATCCGGTTTCAACTGCAGGATGTCTTTCAGAAGAGTTGTCCAGAGATAGTATGGAGTATTGATCTCGAAACTTGAACATTTTCCTTCATAGGCAGTGATGCCGGACGATTTTGCGTGTTGGATCAACTCCAGCTTCAACCGCGTCTTCCCCACGCCCGCTTCTCCTCTTATGAAAAAGCGCTGTTCTTTCTTCTGCAAAACCTGCCCGACTGCAGTCTTCAGTTGATCTATTTCCTGTTCTCTGCCAATAATTGGGCTCTTCTGCGTGATTCTCGTTCCCGGTTCTATGCCACCCTTCAATGATACGATCCTATATATTTTCGCAGGTTCGCTTTTTCCTTTAATCTCGACTAATCGAGATTCATCTGCATTGACCAATGAGGAGACTATCCGATAGGTGTTCTCAGTGACGACGATCTCTCCTCTTTCCGCCACGTGCTTCAGGCGGCTGGCAAGATTCACCGTATCGCCGATGACCGAGTAGTTCATCCGCAGATCGCTGCCGACATTGCCTGCGACGACCATGCCGGTGTTCATCGAGATATGCAGACCAAGCGGTTCCGGTAATGCAACAGGGCTCAGTTGATTGAATCGTCCCATGTAGTCCATCATTTCCATAGAACATCGGACTGCCCGCTCGGGATCGTTTTCGTGTGTGAGCGGCGCCCCAAATATCGCCATGATCTCATCGCCGATGAACTTGTCGATCACTCCTTCGTACTTATAGACTATCGAGATGAGTCCTTTGAAACAGTCATTCAGCACGGCGGAGACTTCCTCGGCATCAAGCTTCTCAGACATCGAGGTGAATCCGCTGACATCGACAAATAGCACTGTTACTAATCGACGTTCGCTCTCGATTTGCTTCCCTGCCGAGAGAATTCTCTTAGCAAGTTCGGGCGGAATGTACTTTTGCAGAAGTGTGGAACGATCGGCCTCTGTCGGGGAAGCAGGAGTGGTGGGTGAAAGTGAAGATCCGCATTCAGGACAGAATTTTGCAGCACCTGGAATTTCAATTGAACACGCAGGGCATTTCATGAGCAAAGCTCCTCTCCATTACGCAGAGACTATTTGACGTCATCAACGGCTGTCGA
The DNA here is from genome assembly GCA_026390635.1 of Ignavibacteriales bacterium. Classification (GTDB taxonomy): domain Bacteria; phylum Bacteroidota; class Ignavibacteria; order UBA10030; family UBA8401; genus JAPLFO01. The sequence continues at coordinate 18,906 of JAPLFO010000174.1, read as the reverse complement.
ACGCAGGGCTTTGAGAAATGATAAATGGAACACTTCATGCTGTCCGTTTTACCACCACATTAGCATCGTCATCAAATTGCGGCGCGGTGTTCATGTCGCGCAGGGAACGCTGATTATTGGATAACCTGCTGTCGTCTGATCACTTTCGACAGATGGCTCGCACGCGGCCGCTCGATTCGGTCGTCCTTCCTTAGTCCCTCTTATCGTCGTTCAACGAACGCTCTTTGCTTGACCAAGAATTTTTGCGCTTCTGATTCTTCCCTTTTCTAAGTTGTCATGCAGCGTGCCACAGTTTTAGATCCCCAAGCCAATGTGAAATCCAAACAGAGGTTCATCATTTGATGAAGAGCTTCGCACCGGGACATAATAGCCGACACCAAGATTGAAGATGATGAAAAACGCACATCGAATTTCTCCGCCAAGGAAAGAAGAATTTGTGGGGGCGGAGTATGGGTGACCCCAAGTTCTCATCGCTACTGCTCGTGCTTCGAGAAATGTAAGAAACGACTGGCCGGAGAGTTGATTGAATATTGCTTGGTAGCCCAATCCAACTCGCACTCCGGCTGTTCCAGGACTGCATGTTATTGTGAAGTTATCGCGTCGAGCCATTGGCTTTCTTGATATATCATACTCATGGACATATCGCATTGTGAACGACCATCTGTCAGGCAATCTCCACTCGGCCGACGAAATGGGTAAGAGAACGTCCTGATTGGAAAGCCGATACGAAAGACCTGGTGAAGGCACCTTCTCGTCTGCAGACGATGACGACTGTGCGGGCAATGGTGTTGTCATAACGAGACAGAGGAATGAAGCGATTAGGACTCGGATGACAGTAAACCGGTAGGTGACGGAATTGTTGGGCATGATGAACATGGAACGGCCTATTAATTTCTATATTGCGAAATGCAAGTGCCGTGGTACCCCCACAATCGAGATCGGCGCTCCCGCGAATAATCGAAACAAAAACCCGCTCGACATAGCCAATCGGCTGCCTTGCGGGTCGCATTCACATCAGTTTGTTCGGTCTTTTTCATTCCCCATAGAAATCCTCGAACATATTTGTCGAGATAAAGTAGCTTTTAATCAGAGAAATTGCAACTGGAGGGCATTTTCATTGAATTTCAGCCAACTTCATTATGGAATATGTAGGATTGTGCTGACTTGGTTGAGAATTTGAAGAAAATCCATTGGCTTGACGTCGCTTTGGGCATCCCAAATCCCCAACTCATTGACAAATAATCACTTATTCATATGACAATTCTGTCATGAATTGGTGATGAATTTTGACAATTGTGTCATGATTTGGTGGCGAATTTTGATGCCGGGGAGATGATTTCGAGATGATATTTGATGCTGCCATGATCATCTGATGTTGATCTGATGACCGTTTGCTAGAGGGGGGCGCAAATTTTTCCCCAAAAAAATATTGCCGGGACACTTAGCGGAGACAAAAACGCAGTAGGCTCGGTTTCAAAAAGTATAAAAATTCTATGGAAACGCGATCCCTGCCAGGATTCGCGATGCCGACTGGCCTTTACATCGAAGTAGAAGGATGTTGATGGCACCAGGTATGGCTTAAAATGAAGAGGCTCATTCCGGGTCCCATATTTCCGGGTCCTCTTTTCTTGGTAGCGTAAAGAAAAGCGCAGGTACGCTCTTCTCATTCCGTCTACAGGTAGGCGACGGCTTTCTCTTGAAGTGCGGTTCGCAGGATTGGAAAGCGGGAATACTTGATGTGGTGGCGTTGCGAGATCTCTTTCATCGTGTAGCCGGCGGTCAGATCGTCGAGGAATGTTCGTTCTTCTTCGGTCAGTGACTCCATGAAGTCATTGGCCATAGCGAAGTCGAGCGGTGTGACTCGCATCAGCAGCAGGAACTCCGCCAGCGATGTTGTGCCGCCTGAGACTGGACGATCAACATACACTCGTTCGTGGTTCCATGCATCCTTCTGGCTCTTGCCGACTTCAGCTGCAGGAAACGCGCTGCGCTTGTTCAATTCTTTCGAGCGGTAGTGCATCATGCTTTTCATGAGACCGGGTGTATTGCGTTTGCCTAGTCGCTCCCCTTCTTTCCATGCCATGGTTATCAGTTCTGATCTCTGAAGATTGTCTCGCGAGAATTTCTCGCTATACCGCCACAGGTAATTGTATTCCTGCTCGCTCATAGTTCCTCCGTGTGGATAGGATAAGTTGCCTATCTCTTATTCCATATTTCGGAGGATGTTTTAGACGGTATGAGAACGGAACAGCCGATTTCTATTAACCAATTACAGGAGCGAATATGAAGAACGGATGAAAGGTTGCCTTAATTCTTGCGGGAGCTTTTGCAGGTGCGATCGAGAAGACTATCGAGCATTATCATTTCGGGTAGATATAGCAAGCCCCACTGATTGACTGTTGGGGCGTTGTTTTCAATATTATTTCATCAGTAAGATTTTTCCCCTCGCTACGTTTTTTCCCTATGGTCATTCGACAATAATCCAGTCCCCTAGCAAGATACGAGCCATTCATATTGATCTCATAGTGCCCTTTTTGCTTCACCTCATCCAACAATACGCCAACCTATTTCCCGATTGCATCATCGAGCACCATTTTTGCATTTTGTTCATCTCCCACCGCAAATCAAATCACTGATGCAGAAGTGAATGGATTGGAGGAGACTTCTCTAGACATTGTCGACCACTGAATTGCCTCAGTGTTGCCTGCCGGCTGGTGTCGCCGATCGTATCTGATCCCGTTCACTGTTCCGCGAGTAGATCATTGATCCAGTTCACGCAGATCTTTTCGTCGCGCGCATGGTCGCTATCGTTCGCAAAGCCCTGCGCCGTGTATCTTACAATACCTTTCTTATCGATGATGATGAATCGGGGAATTGCGTGGATGAGATATTTGGCTTCGACCTCCTCCGTACTGATGAGGACGGGAAAAGAATAGCCGTTCTGATCCAGGAATTTTTTGGCATTTTCGAGCTTGTCCCAAGTCAGAAGCGATAATACACGGACGTCACGAACTTTGTAGTCCCTGTGTATTCTGTCGATAAGCGGGATCGTGAATTGGCATGGCAGACACCATGTCGCCCAGAAGTCGAGGATGACAACGTTTCCCCTCAAATCCTCCAGTTTCGTGCGTGAACCATCAAGGGATGTAAGTTCAAACGCCGGCGCCGGCTTGCCTTGCAAAGGGATAGAACCAATTCTATGTCGCTCGTCGACTACCTTTTGCTCTTCGGAAATAGCGGACTCCAAAATAATCATCTGCGAAGAATAGAAGAATACCAAAAAGGAGGCGGCAATCGTTGAAAACGTGCGGAGGAATGGCATCCACCTTCCTGTCATGAGCTTTGTAAGAAGAGTATAGTGCGCGACGGCCGCAGCAAATCCGACACCGAACGCCGCGAAAATATTTGCCCGTCGGAGAAACTCCCATGATACTTCTATGGTGTCCCACCGAATCCAGCGGAAGAGATTGAACGCAGTTGCCAACACTGCGATGCAAAGCATGACGATTGAGTAGGCCGTCCAGATCCTCTTCTTGAGAAGGGCGGAGAACCATGCGATCACCGGGCACGCCACGATTGAAATAACATTGTTGAGGTTCAAGAATATCGCAGAATATCCCGCCAGCTTAGCAGGCATGCCCATCAAAATTCCGATCCACATCGGTACAGCAACCGCCAGCAGCAAGGTTGAAAACACGAGGGCGCCATTCTTCAGACGCTGGACGGGATGCTTCAAAGAAACTTCCGGAAGGTTATTCATTGTGCTGATTCTCCGCTCTCACAAGAGGCATGAAAATAGTGTCACGATTTGAGTGCTTGCGGGGGAACAATTAATTGATCGAGGCAGAACAATGTGAGGACTAAATACATACTCATAGCGGTATCTGTTTGATAATTGCAAATGGGCTTCTCCCATTTCAAAAACGTTCTTGCTTCAAAATGAAAGCGGAGAGAAGATCTTTCTCCATAATAGGCAACCCCGTATGCAAGAATCTGTTGAATTATTATTCAGGAGTCAAACTCCGCACAATAACCCCCAGTTCTGTGGATTTTTCGTAGATAATATTGAAGAGGCCTATGAAGTGTTTGCGACCAAGACAATACCGTGTTGCAAATGTCCCTTCATTGGTACCCCGGACGATATTTTGACTGGAGATGGACCGACGGTATTGCGGTCGGAACCTGCATGACTTTATCATGTAGTCGGAGACCGATCCAGATCGTGTACGATTCCGCGAGCATTCAGCAGTTCGGCGCGATCAGTGTACTTTTTTCGGTGAATCCTCTTGGACGAAATGTTGCCCGGGGATCCAAAATATCCAGCTGGCCAGGATGAATCAAATTAAGTCTGTCAGTGTGTGAGGCTGGCAGGTTTGCTTTCCTTGCTGATGATCAAAAGCTATTTCATGAGTATCATCCGCTTCGTTTCCGTGAACTGCCCTGCCCGTAGTCGGTAGAAATATATCCCGCTCGGCATCGCGGATGCATCCCACGAGACGGAATAATAACCGGCGAGTTTCATTTCATTCACAAGTACTGCTACTTCACGTCCGATAATATCGTACACAGTCAATCTTACGGAACTTTCTATTGGCAGCGCGAATATGATCTTTGTACCAGGATTAAATGGATTTGGAAAATTCTGCGCGAGGTTGAAGGCAACAGGAATCGTCAGCGTATCATCCACTCCAGTTATACTCGTTACGCTCACACGAACTGGGATGACAACATCTTTTCGCAGCGGATCGTTACTTCTAATCATAAGCGTGGAGAAATAGTTTCCGGTATCAAGATTTGTTGCGTCAAACGTCACTGTCACTTCCACGGATGTCTGAGGTGCGCACACACCTGTGTCAATGGATGTTGAAAGCCATCCTGGTAAGATAGGCGCACCAGTTAATACCCGTTCTACTCCTCCTTGTAACGACCCGTCGTTTCGATTCATCGTTTGGTCAAAAGCAATAACGCCGTTTCCTTCGTTGAATCGCCAATATCCTGCCAACCCCGGCTCCGTCCCAATGAGTTCTTTTCCCATATTGAGTTGAATCTCACTTTGTGTTCGTGCGAGATTCCATATGCGTACTTCATCGATTTTTCCATCCCAAAATTGTTCACGGGCATTTGTTTCAGTTCCAATATTAATTGTTGTGTTTGGCATATTGATAGATCCACTCACGCTCTTTTCCGCAACGATCAATCCATTGACATATATTCGTGACATTGTTCCATTGTACACTCCGGCTATATGAACCCATTGATTAAGAGGAATCGCATTTGATTTAGATGTCATCCGTGATGCAGGACGAACCGCATCGAACATAATGGAACGATCTGTCCATATCTCCAATTGAATATCTTCGTTTACATTATCAATAATTTCGCGTATTCCGGAAATACTTTTTAGATATACCCATGCTTCAACAGACACTTTTTCATAAACTAGGTCGAAATTGGAAATCATGACATAGTCGTCTGATCCATCATATTGAAGAGATCGATTGCTTCCCACCCCGATGATGTTATAGCAAAGGTTGCTTTCTCCATTATTGGTAATTGTAACTTTTTTTGTTATTTTTTGACCCGGATTCACAGATACATTTAATGATTCCGGGAGGATGTGTACGACGGGCGGTTTAACTCCGCGGCCTTTGAGCGTCACTATGACGGAGTCGTTGTTCACCGCATTGGAAAGGAGCAACAGTTTTGCGGCATAGATCATTTCCGATGACGGCACAAAGGTCACAGTGAAACTGTCGCTGTCTTCAGGATCGATACCGGCGAATGAAGGAGAGATCCGGAAATTGGGATTGTCAGACTTTGCGGCGAAAATGAGCAGATCCATCGTTCCGGGATTTCGGACAACAAAAGTTTGTCTCACCGAATCTCTTAGGAAGACCTCACCAAAATCGATCACGTCAGCGCTGAGAGTGATGCCGGGACCGACAAACGGGGTTGTGCGGATATTTTCGTACGCTCCCATATCCGGAAATGAACCGGCAGGCTGCGGCCTTTCTTGTCCCGCAAGATCATTGGGCGACGTAATCTCTCTGCCGCCGGCGCCGATACAGGGACTGAAATCGCAGAGGCGATAGTCTCCCGTGGTATTGTTCTTAAAGCGGGGAGATACATCGATATTTCCTACGCCTTTCCATCCACCATCAATATCAGAATAACTGATGGAGGCGGTTGTATCATTTGCACTAAGCGACGTTCCTTCATTTCTCCAAATGATAGAATTGAGAAGGGAAAATTTGGAGTTATCTTCAACCACCACCTGACTCCCAGAGGAATTCCCTGAGATCGTAATATGTTCTGCGTAGGCATTTGAGTTACCAGAAATATAGAGGGCAGAGCCAACTCTAGCAGCATTTCCATAAAAGAGGATATTTGATAAAATTGCCTTCGAGTTAGTCAGCAAGACGCCACCCCCACTCGCCTCCGGCACGTAATTGATATTTTTTTGACCCATGAAAGCCGGGCCACGAGAATAGGCGATATTTCTAGTGATGATAAGATGAGAAAGGTGGGGACTTGAATTCTCAATAACAATTCCCCCGCCCATTAAGGCCATTCCATTCCTGACAGTAAAGCCGATGAAGTGCGCCGCTTGTGATTCGCCATTTATGATCACGACAGGTCCACCGTCAGACCTGGCATCAATGATCGTGTTTTCAATATGAGAACCCATGCCCGTTGTCAGGAATTCGCTCGCCACAACGATATCTTTACCATTGAAATTAATGAATTCAAAATACGTCCCATCAGACACCAGAACAGTATCACCTGTATGTGCTGAATTAATTCCCGCCTGGATGGTTGGCTGATCCATTGGAACGCGAATTGTTCTTGCCTGCTGCGCATATACAGGGGAAAGTATTAGCGGTAACCATAGAAGAATCATATCAACACTTTTTGTTCTCATAACACCTCCTCTTCAGGAGCAATTTCAATATCGATATAAAACATTCACGACTATTTGATCAGTGTCATTTTGCGAACCTTACTCATACCATCTGTCTCGAATCGGTAGAAATATATCCCGCTCGGCATCGCCGATGCATTCCACTGCACCGAATATCGCCCCGCATCTTTCTTTTCGTTCACCAGCACCGCCACTTCGCGACCGAGGATGTCGAAGATTCTCACCGTGACCTGTGATTGGAGTGGAATGGAGTATTCGATGGTTGTGGACGGGTTGAAAGGGTTGGGGTAGTTTTGACCCAACCTGAATTTTTGCGGCATGATTGCTTCACCCTTCACTGCCTGGCCAACTTGCGAGCCCTGAACACAGCGGAAGCCAAAAAAGTAGTTGCGGTCGGTCGGGAAGTTGCTGGGGCGGTGGACCACAAGGCAGACGCTCCCGGGGGTGGCGTAACAACCGCCCCGAATCAACCGGTAGCTTTGCGTTGTCGATGGCCCCTTCGGATTTGTCGTCCCGCCGGAAGGATACGCTGCGCCATACCAATCCCAGCACCATTCCCACACATTGCCGGTCATGTCGTATATACCGAGTTCGTTCGGCTGTTTGGTCCCCACGGTGTGCGTTCTCAATCCTGAATTTTCATCATACCAAGCAACTCCATATATCGTATTGCTGCCGCTGTATGTGTACGGCGTCGGTTGATAAGCAAGCGTGCCCCCTTTCGCCGCAAACTCCCACTCGGCCTCGGTCGGCAAACGATAGCCGTTCGCCGCCCATTTCACGGCATCCGTGTTGATATATGTCACCCCTGTTCTATAGACTGTCCCCTGCGCACCTGAAATGTAGTAGACAGGCGCTAATCCATCCTTCTCCGAACGTGCGTTGCACCATTTTATAATATCATACCAATTGACGAAAGTCACCGGATTATTGGAGCCCACAGGATTGCTTCCGTTCTCTCCTGTAATCAAGTCGGTATACCCGTGCGTCAGCGCCCAAGTCGTCACATCAGTCCACAACTCATACATCACTTCATACTTATCGATCTTGAAACTGCTGATTGTGGTCAGCGTTGACCCTGCAGTAAATGTGCCGCCAGCAACTGGAACCAAGAGTGAGTCGGATAACCCCGAAGTATTTTTCTCCGACAACGCGTTTGATTGTGCAGATATTATTAAGATGGTAACCACCACCAAACATCTCATCATCGTTTTCATACATCGCACTCCTCTATCGAACTTACTTCAACAGCATCAGCCTCTTCGTTTCTGTGAACGACTCTGCCTGCAGACGATAGAAATATATCCCGCTTGGCATTGCCGCTGCATTCCACTGCACCGAATACGTTCCCGCATCTTTCCTCTCATTCACCATCACCGCCACTTCGCGGCCGAGGAGGTCGAATATTTTTAATGTGACATGCGATTGCTGCGGAACGGCGTATTCGATGGTTGTTGCCGGGTTGAAAGGGTTAGGGTAGTTTTGTCCGAGCTCAATCGACGAGGGCAAATTCCCATGTGGCTCACCGAACCCGTTAATCATCGAAAGTGCGGAAGTCTGCAATTGGGAAAGGACCCCTGCGCCACCGGTTGGATCGCCATCTCCATTTTCCATAAAAAGGACTCCGATGGAATCCTGTTCCGTCATGAACATGGAGGCAATGACGCCCATATTGCCGCCCACGAGCCCCCACATCCAGCGGCTATTCAATTTCAGGCGGTACCATGTCAATCCCCATTCCGCTGTCGCGGCAAGATATACTGGAGAAGTGCGCATTATTCCGATGCTCGAATCTTTAAGTATGCGTACTCCGGAATATGCTCCGCCATTGATATATGCAAAAAGAAATTTCTGAAAATCCGGAAGTGTTATTCGCAACGATCCTGCAGGATAATTGGGAAATCCGTACAAACCGCGGTCGAGATAAACACTGCTCACAAAGCTATAGGGCCTGGCGATGAGCAGGGTGTCAGTTTGGGAAAGAAACCAAGATGCCGAAGACATTCCCAGCGGGGTGAATATGTTGTCAGCACAGTACTGATCAAAGGACTTGCCGCTGACTCTTTCCACGATATAGGCTGCAAGCGGCGGCGAGATATTGCTGTAGGACCAATTGGTACCCGGACGTGAGGTTGAAAAATTTTTCTTGGCATCGTAGTACAGGCCGCCTGGCTTGAGGTACGAATTCAAATATTCGCCCAGAGGAGTTTTGAAGTCACCCATTGCCATCGGCATATTCAATAAATTGTCTTCTATGGACGAGGTATGATTCAACAACATGCGAATGGTGATGGGAACTCCGGGAAAATTCGGATTACGCACATTGAAAGGCAGATATCGTTCGAGAGAGTCGTCCAGTGAGATCATTCCCTTTTCGCGCAGTTGCATGATGGACGTCACAATCATGCTTTTGGAAAGCGAGGCAACATTGAACACTGTATTTTGCGTTACACTTGTTTCTGTGATATTATTTGATACACCGTAGTATCCCTGCCAGAGAACAGTGTTGCCCTTCAGAATTGCCGCCGCCACTCCGGGGATGTGATTAGCCGACATGTAGGTTGAAAAGTAGCGATTCAATCCGAGGTTTGGACTCTGGGCTATGCCCTGTGATAGGGACATGAGCACTGCGGCCGCCACAAAGAAGATTCTCCTCGTCATAATAGCCCTTTCTCATTATTAGAGTTGTACTTCTCTTCGCGATCATTTTGCTGCCAGACACCGGAAAGCAGTCTGTACCGTGTTTGCTGCATCTACTCGGCATCGCCCTTCAAATCCCTTGCGAGTATTTTCTCCTCATTCATCATTCATGCGCTTATCACCGAGACCATGAGAATTTCTGTGTTGTTTGTCGACACGCCGAGCTGCAGCGCATTCGCGGACAGAATAGCACCTGATGCTCCCGCATCGAACAAGATTTTCTTCTCTGCGCCTTCTATAAGACAGGAGAAACCCCAAACGAAATCGAGTTCGGCGTGAAGGTAGTGTTCTCATACAGGATAGTAATTTTAGCCGGATCTCCTGCGAAGGCCGGATCTGCCACCCCAAGTGCTGTCAGCATTGGTGCGAACTTGATTGACGCATATTTCATGCTGCCTCCTTTCAGATATTCTTGCCTTCGTCACTTCATCATAATCATCCGCTTTGTCTCTGTGAACGACCCCGTCTGCAACCGATAGAAATATATCCCGCTCGGCATTGCGGATGCATCCCACGGCACCGAATACCGTCCCGCATCCTTCCTCTCATTCACAAGAGACGCGACTTCACGACCAAGCAGATCAAATACTTTCACTGCGACATACGATTGCAGCGTTGTGCCAGCCCAAATGTTTGCGGCGTTCTGGTTTCACTCTTTACAGCAGTGCCGACCTGCGAACCCTGAACTGACCGAAAGCCGAGTTCGACGAGGTCGCGGTCCGACGGGCTGACATCGTGGTACCAGCTGCGGTAGGCGACCTGACAGTTGGGCGGGGCGCCGTAGAAAGGTCCACCGCTAGACAAACGATATGTCTGTGTCTTTGCTGGTCCTTTCGGATCAGTCGTTCCACCGGAAGGATATGCCGAACCGTACCAGTCCCAACACCACTCATCCACATTTCCGCTCATATCGTAAATGCCGAGTTCGTTCGGCTGCTTTGTCCCCACGGTGTGCGTTGCACCGCCGGAATTTGAGTAATACCATGCAACATCTCCTATCGTGTTACTGCCGCTGTAAGCGTACGGTGTTGGTTTTTGGGCGAACGTGCCACCTTTCGCGGCGAACTCCCATTCTGCCTCAGTTGGTAATCGATAACCATTAGCAGTCCATTTCACTGCATCATTATTAAAATCAATTTGTCCCGCGCGATAGACCGTGTCTTGTGCGCTTCTTGTGTAATAGACGGGTGTTAGTCCATCTTTCTCAGAACGAGCATTATACCATTTCACAACATCATACCAGTTCACCATTGTGACAGGGTTGTTCGCTCCAACCGGACTGGAACCATTCTGTCCTCTCCATAAATCAGTATATCCGTGCGTCAATGCCCATGTCCTCACATCTGTCCATAACTCATATGTAATTTCGAATTTGTCGATATTGAAACTGCTGATCGTGGTGAGCGTTGACCCTGCAGTAAATGTGCCGCCAGCAACTGGAACCAAGAGTGAGTCGGTTGCAGGAATCATCTCCGAAAGCGGTCGACGCCAAATACCGTTGCCAACTGTTCCGGCGAAGAGATATGTTCCGGAAACGGCGAGTGAGGACACAGCATTGTTCGCTAAGCCGCTATCTACCGCACTCCAGTTTGCGCCACCATCAATGGAGAGATAGACGCCGTTGCTCCAGGATAAAGTATCAGTACCGGGCGAATACTCTGTATCGGCTCCGCGAGACCGTAGCATTGAGCGCATGCCGTAATACCCAGCCCCTGCAAAAATATTTGTTCCGCTTACTTCCAGAGGCACCAGCCAACCATTATAGATAAAACCCTTCATCACGGACGAATGCCAATTTGTCCCCTCGTCTGTTGAACGCTTGAGCTTGTAATCAAAAAATTCCATCCAAGCATTAGTTAGTGTATTCTCTATTGAAATAAAATTATTGCCAGCGAAAATAAGAGATAGCACATACGAAGTGTCCAGTCCTGGACCAAGCAAGCTCCAACTTGTTCCGTTGTTTGTCGAAAGATAGATACCCTTCCCCCCCGCATAAAGATTTGCACCGTGGACAGCGAAGCAGCTAATATTTGAACCTCTTGGTATTCCATTATTAACCGCCACCCAAGTAGTTCCATTGTTAGTGGAAAGATAGACGCCACCTCCGGTTCCGGCAAAGAGATTTGAGCCAGAAAGAGTAAATGCGTTGATAAAATTGTAATACCCCATCGAAAAACCTGTATTTACAGCACTCCAACTTGTGCCGTTGTTGGTGGAGAGAAAGACACCGCCGCCCATCGTCCCGGCAAAGATATTGGTACCGTTTCCACTAGAGCCCGGGGAAATCGCAATAGCGTTGATATAAGAGCGGGTCGGTAATCCGTCATTTACTTCCTTCCACGTTGAACCGTTGTCCGTAGAGAGATAAATACCTTCTGTAGTCCCTGCGAAGAGATTGTTCCCACCGGAAATTGTATCTTCAGCAAAACAAATAACAGCAGCACCAGTTGGATTACCGGTTTGCACCCATTGGGCAATTGAGAATTGCGTAAGAACAAAACTGCCGGCAACGAAAAATCGAATAATAGTTTTCATCCATCGCACTCCTCTCACAAACTGCGTACCGACGTGCACTAGAAACAGTAAAGCCCCTGCCAGCTTTCGCTAACAGAGGCTTCTAGGTCCTCTTCACAATTCCTTCCCCGCACATAGGAGTCCCCGTTGTTGCTGGGGTCAATGTATGTGGGCAAATATAGGATTATCTACACGCAACAGCAATGTTTTCTGAGGTGACTGGAACACTGGAATCACCAAATTCGAAGGACACATGGCACTTTTTCTCCAATTGCTCAGAGGCTGAATGTTGCCGGTGATCCAGATAAACCCTTCTAAATCACCCACAACCTTCAGAATTTATTTTAAGGTACATTTGATAGCTGAAAGTACGAATATCAATTTCATCCAGCAATATGAGACACGCTGCATCACCATCCGCCTCCGCCACCACCACCGCCACCACCGCCGGACGATCCGCCGCCTCCAGAGAATCCGCCAGCAGATACGTCGGACGAACCACCAGAAGAGATGCTAAATCCTGAATTTGAACCAGGCGCGGTGGCCGAAGAAGAAATTGCCGAGTTAAAAGAACCACTGAATGAAGAGGCAAAAGTTCCTGCACCATAATTGTTCCATTGAGATCCAATATACCAGTCGGGTGCATAGGCAGTGCATCCCGGTTCTTTGCTTTGAGATAAAACGTCTGCAAACCGCTCAGACCATGCCTGCTCAACATCAAGAGCCAGCGCATAGGGGAGAAATCTTTCGAAGAGTTCCGGAGTCCTTTCAGGAGGATTCAACGCGTTAAGCCTATCCTTTTCTGCAGTCGACAGATACATTTTGAATCCTTCGATACTATCCATTACTTTTCTTCCGAGACGGGTCGGCGCCTTCAAAAGTCGGTAGAAAAGATAATTAATGAATACGAGAATGCCGGCGACAATTCCGATCGCCGGCGATGCACTCCATCCGAAGAGATACACGCCAAATACTTCTCCCGCAATGAGTGGCAGTGCAAGAAGCGTGAGAAATGACACTTTGACAAACAGAGACGATCCCCGTATCCCCGTGGCCACCACAATTTTCCATTGGCTGATCACCCTCGTCAAAAGCATGGCCAGAATGATTGTCCATAAACTCAGTAAGCCGGAAATGGAAAGTGATCTCAAGGAATGATCGCCGATGAACACTACAACGGCGAAAAGAATGACAGAAAACACAATGCCAGGGATAAAATATTGACGGTTAATAACAAAGTAACGGATTGCAAAATCCCTCTCCAGTGAATGTCTCAGATTCTTGATCGCATGAGAGACCTTTTCATAATCCGTGCCATCCATGTAAACGGGCTCATCGTCCAAAAAGAGAGCGGAGGATATCAATTTTTCCACAGGAGTCAACACTGCTGTGCTATTTTTCTTATGCCGTAAGATAAAATTTTGACCCGCTTCCACAATTGTCAAATATCCTTTCACAGCCAGTGCGAGAATCGTAGCAGCAAATGCTTTGTTGTCATAGCTCATGTTCATGATATAGCGCATGCCGGCAGGCGAGAGAGCGTCCGGAGGATCAAAGAGGGGAATCACCGTCCCTTTTTCTGGATCAATTCCGAACTCACTCCAGACAATCATATAATAAATGAAGAGCAGCAGTATGCCAAGGCAAGCCACCGCAACACTAATATTGCTTGAGAAGAAATCCGCAAAGAGAGTATTCCAGGTGGGTTGCTGCACATAGCCCTTGGGAAAGGCCAATAGAATCGTAAGTCCTTCCCCCGGTAATAGCGGCCGGGTAGTTGAGAAAACGATTGTTCCTGACGGGCTCCGCATTTTAGAATAGTTCTTGTCCCGCGATCCCTGTAGTCCTGTAAAGCCGCCCACAGCCGTGATCTTCGTTCCAGCATCGCGCGGCAGTTTGACGGTGGCGGTTGCTTTGTCAATGGAAAATCTCCATCCATTCCCGGTGGCATTCCAATAGAGCTCGTCGGAGCTTTCGAAAAAGCCGATTTGCTTCGTGGTCGTGTAAGCGATGATGTATATATGCTGACCTGGATTCAGGAAGACATCTTTATCTCCGATGCGGATTCGTTTACCATTTTGTTGTCGCTCTAGCGTGTATGGTTCGACAGTGTTATCCCGAAGCACAGAAAGAACGTCAAATCCAACGCTAACGTCATTGCCGTACCTGTCTTTGTATTCTGTGGGAAAATCCCGGTATATGCCATGTTGGAATTCCACACCGGTAGAAAGTATTTTTATCGCCTCGGTAATAGTCAACGATGCGTCTTCGTTGACAACGATGCGGCAGTCAAAGCTAAGAATGCGCTCGCTTTGCGCAGTCGCTAGAACACAAAAAATGATGAGAAGGAAGAGAAGAAATGTCAAACGCTGCACGATTGTCCTTTTGGGCACAAAGGGAATTCACGGAGGAGGAACCTCCTATGCATTTAGAATTTTACGGCCGGGGCCTTGCGTTCCTCCGCATTCCCTATTTGGAAAAACTCAGCCAGCCGGAAACTGAACATGCCGGCAATCAAATTGGTTGGGAATGACTCTACCCTAATATTGAAATCGCGTACAGTGCCGTTGTAGTAGCGCCTGGCAAGTTGAAGTTGGTCTTCCACATCTGCCAGTTTCTGTTGAAGTTCGATCATGATTTGGTTTGCTTTCAGATCAGGATATGCTTCGTTCTGAATGGAGCCTGCGGACATACTTTTTGCGCGCAATCCGGAAACCTGCTCCAGCAATCCCCGCTCATGTTGCAAGTATCCCTTAGCCGTCTCAACCAGTCTCGGAATGAGATCATACCGGCGTTTGAGTTGTGTTTCAATTCCACTCCACGCTTCTTTGATCAGATTTCGTTCACGGATGAATCCGTTATACGAGACAATGAACCAGAGAACTATGAGAGCAATCATCAAGATGAATGCGAACATAATAATCATGAGCTATACCTTTAGGAATGACAGCGTGCAACGGAGTATGGATAGTACTCTGAATCAGAATATTTTAAAGTAGTCTTGTTGGCTGCCAATAGCAATGAAACACTTCTATTCGGAAATCAGCACATAAGAACCACCGGGTTGCCCTTAATGGCGACATCTGGCCGTGCATCCGACAAAATCACCAAATTAGTAGGACACATTGCACTTTCTCTCCAATTTCCTAAGGGCTGACGGTTGGCGGGGATCCAGACTTTACCAGTTGGACATTCTTCCAGTTGTGTCTATTTAAATAAAAAGACCCGTCAGTGTGTGAGGCTGGCAGGTCTGCTTTCCTTGCTGATGATCGAAAGCTATTTCATGAGAATCATCCGCTTCGTTTCAGTGAATGAGCCCGCCTGTAGTCTATAGAAATATATTCCGCTTGGCATCGCTGCGGCATTCCACTGCACCGAATATCCCCCCGATTCTTTTCTCCCATTCACCAGCACCGCCGCTTCGCGGCCGAGGAGGTCGAATATTTTTAATGTGACATGCGATTGCTGCGGAACGGCGTATTCGATGGTTGTTGCCGGGTTGAAAGGGTTAGGGTAGTTCTGCTGCAACGCATACTGCTCTGGAAGAGAGCTCTTAAGTTCCTCTACCCCAGTAGTAATTGGTGTCCGCGATATTGTCCCACCTGTGATTACTGGCGCTCTATACACCGTCACCTGATATACACTGTTATTAAGATTGCCGCTGGTGAGTATCAGTGTGTCTTTCACGGTTGCAGGAGCAGTAAGAGGGAAATCACCAGTACCTGCGATCGCCAGACGTTGATATGTTCCGCCAAATACGACTTGATTTGCTCCTGTATAACTCACTTTGGTATTGCTATTACTGGGAGCAACAAAATTATAGGACGAAAAGCCCGGGAAAAGAGTATCGGCAGTTCCGGTAATAATAATTCCACTATTTGAAATTTGAGAAACGGTAACAGTTTTCCCATTCCCGAGGGTTCGGATCTTATAAGCCCCTAAATTCCAAGTCCATGCCGAGGCATCACCGGTGACTATACCAGTAGTGCTCCCACCCACCCACAATAAATTTCCAAGTATGGCAATATTTTCGCCGAAGCTAATCGTCTTGGGACCTGCACCGGACGATGTCGTAAAGCCTAAGTTACCATAGACCTGGCTATTGGGTGGATTTTGAATTGAAGTAGTACCGCTATTCTTGAACAGTACTGTTGTTAAAGCAGCGCTGTTATCAATAATGAATGTCATATTTACCAATGTTAAGGTGATGATATTTCCTGTGCCCGGAGGCGCTCCGTTATTTGTTGCCGGTGTTAATGTTGCACCGTTCGCTAAAGTAAATGTTTTACCAGTGACGCCCGTTATCTTAGCACCATTTGAACCGAACTTGACATTTGCATTTGGTCCAGAGCAGGTAATATTACCCGTTACCGTAAAATTCACGGCACTTGATCCGGTCAAACTGCCACTGACCGTAACATTACAATCGACCCCACCTCCAGGAATAATCAGAGAACCACCATCATTAATTTTAAGGCTGGCAAGGGTGATCGTCGTACTCTGATCGAAGTAGAGCGTATCTCCACTGACAATGGTGACATTGGCGGTAGTTGTAGGGATCGTTGATGCCGCTGACCAAGTGGTACCGTTGTATTTTTCCCAACACGCCACATTGCTCCAAACAGTCGTTGTCATTGTTGTGGCATTGTAGGCCGGCAGTCCAGCTACTGTACGATAGTCACCCGAGACTTGTCCAAAAGCACCGGACACAACAATACCAAGTAGCACGGCGATAGAAGCAAACCGTATGAACTGTTTCATAGACAAGCCCTCCTTAATTAAGAACTAACGAAGGAGTTGAAGAAGATGACCTCCAACTCCTTGTGTATCATTTTTTAAAGTTCGGACTTTTTCAGTAACGTCCTTTTACGGATGGATGAGAATTTCTCGGCTGTCAGTTCAAAGAAGTACACTCCACTCGCAAACTGCGATGCATTGAATTGTGCTTTGTGGCTTCCTACTTCCTTCGTCTCGTTCACCAGCGTCATTACTTCCTGGCCGAACAGATTATAGCTTTTTAGCGTAACCATTCCCGCCCAAGACAATACATAGCTGATCACTGTGGATGGATTGAACGAATTGGGATAGTTCTGTTTCAACGCATGAGAACTCGGCGCGCTAAATGTTACTTCCGTTTCTGAGAAGTACTTAAAAGCACCACCGTTATCGATTTGTTTTAGACGATAGGCATACCTGAGGATTATTAACGCGATTACAAGAAAATATTCAGAATCGAGCGCGAAGTCAATGAGATTCTTGACAATCTGGCGACAGTTAGGCGAGCCAATGACCTTGCACGGATACTCTCGTTTCTTGACGTCCATCACATGGGGTACTTTTAATAGCTCAGACGTTAAAATCGTGTATCCTGGTAACTTCAGAAATCAGAAGAAAAGCGTCGTTCTACGCGATGTTGATTCCGGTCGAAAAGCGCACAAGATTCCGCGGAAAATTGCACACCCCATTTAGTTAGATTTGGCTATCTGTTTCATGCGGTAGCTCTTTCCATTGATAAGGAAATGATGTGAATGATGCAAGAGGCGGTCAAGAATAGCCGCAGCGACAACATCGTCGCTGAAGATCTCACCCCATTGATCGAAAGGCTTGTTGGATGTGACGATGATGGATCCTCGTTCGTATCGTTTTGAGATGAGTTGAAAAAACAGCTTCGCAGTTTGCTTCGAGAGCGAAAGATATCCGAGTTCGTCGATGATCAGCAGGTCAACGTGGCTGAGCTGATCAAGCAGAGCGTTTAATCGGCCAGAGACTTCTGCGGTGGCAAGATTTTGCGTGAGTTGGTCTGCTGTGAAGAAGAGAACACGTTTTCTCGCCTGTATGGCTTTTACGCCGATGCTGATGGCAAGATGTGTTTTACCGACACCGGGTGCGCCAATGAGAAGTATGTTTTTGATCTCTGCGAGAAAATTGAGTGAGGCAAGCTCGCGAATGAGTTGTTCGTTGATTTTGGGTTGGTAAGAGAAATCAAATTCCTCGAGTCTCTTGACTTGCGGAAAAGCGGCAAGTTGCATTTTACGATTGACCGAACGCTCGATCTTCGAGAGCACTTGCTGCTCCAGCAGGCGCAAAAGATAGTCTTGGTAGCTGAGTTTTGTGTTGGCTGCGTTCTCGGCTTCCTGACGATATATCTCGCTGATGCGATGCAGAGAAAGAGTTTTCAAATAGGTATCGATGTGAGAGGTTTCCATGGTAGAGTTCCCTAATACATTCATTGTGCTTGTTGGTCTGCCAAGTTCAGCAGGAGTTGGTAGTCTGCGAGGTTGCATGATACGTCGGTTAATGGGAGTTGTTGGTTGAGATTTACCCGGGAGACTTCTGTTGTGTGCTTGCAATGTTTTTCAAGAACACCTTTGATGAATGTCGCCGTGAAGACATTGTATTCCAACGACAGATCAAGCGCTTTACAGAAATCAGCGGGGAGATACATTTTTGCAATCTCCAGTATCTGAAAGAGATGCCGACGTGAATTGAGTCGCTTCTGAGCGTGGAGCTTTTCGAGAAACAATTCATAGGCGGGAAATGATTCGATGAATGTGACACGCAGGCGATCAAAGCTGGTTTCGGCGTTAGGATTAACGCGATAATGCGATTTTTCAATGATTATTGCTCCTTTTTTCATTGAAAGCCTGTGCGTCGCAATGCAGACATTTGCCTGAGAATACAGTTCCAGGAAAAATCCTCTGGAGACACGCAGCCAAATATATTTTCCGGCAAACATCCAGGGGACGCTGTAGCGGCTGCCGTTGAAGGAA
>JAPLFO010000200.1 GCA_026390635.1 Ignavibacteriales bacterium | reverse complement strand
AATAGAGTTCCGCCAGACAAATCCATGCCCGATCATCCACCCACGTCCCATTGAACATTTTTCGCATGTCATGTTCAACAGTGTGGAAGCGGAGAAGCGCAAGATCTCCCGTGAGTCTGTAGAGATAGGCGTCCCCGATGGCACCGTTTGCACCTTCCCATCCGGCGGAATAGACACGATGGAAAAGAGACCCAACGGCGAACGCCCGTTCCGTCCATCGATCTCGTGGTGCAGTCTGCTGTGTCGCGGGGATAGGAGTTGTCTCACGCCACCTGGTCAGGAAGAAAGCGGCTGCTGCCCCCGCAACTGCGAGCAGCGCAACTGCAATCATGAGACGTGAATTCTTTTTCTTCTTTGCCACAATGAGGCATCCGGTGGAGTGTGCGCGTAAGTGTACGGCAGCGACTTCAAGCTACTTGGAGATTGGACCGGCGGCAGTGCCGTACTCCACATCCATATGATAGTTCCACGAATCGAAATAGAGATTGCCGCCGCGCCATTCAAGTTCGCCGCGTTGAAAATCCACCGTCTCGCTGCGAGGGAAAATTTTTGCCGGAAAGAGATCACGGCTGAAGTCGTCGTTGACAATCAGGCGGTATGCGTCGATACCGCCGAGATAGAAGAACGTCACGCGATCATCTGCAGACTTCTGAACGCCGAAAGACTGATCGACAGGAACCCATCCATATCCATCCAGGAAAATCTCAGCCCAATCATGGAGATTCACTTCCGGCGGATGCAGCATCCAGCCACTCTGCCATTTTGCCGGAATGCCGTTATAACGGCAGAGGGTGATGAAGAGCAAACTCTGAATGCCGCAATCGCCATGTCGATTTTCGATACAATAGTCAGGGATATTGGGAATCGTTGAGTACTCCAAGGCACTTGCCCAGGGAATATGCGAGCTGATCCAGGAGAAGATCAGCTTTGCCTTCTGCAACGGATCGTGTTCTTTGCCGATGATGTTCCCGGAGAGCGACTGCAGTTCCGGCGTGAAGACGATATGCGGTGGGCGCTCCGAGGTGCAGAGAGCTATAGAATCCGCCGGGAGGAGAAAACGTTGCGCTCCGCCGGCTTTGAAAACGTCGCAGTATTCGGCGGAACCGGTGAACGATACCTTCATTGCAAATACTGTCGGCTTGTCTTTTGCGGTGGATTTTTCGACATAAATGGTGCGTTGAAGATTCTCGTCGGGCGCAACGATCGGGTGCGGCTCGCTGATGGATAGGAGCTTCACGGACGATTGACGAGGATGTGTTTCCCGCGGATAGGGGAGCCAGCAACGGATGATTTCTCCATCGGGAACAGCATTGGGTTTGACGGTAACGGTATAGGTGAGCGTCATGGAAACGGGTCTGACAATTTCTTTTCCGGACCTATCTGCAGCGGCAACTACCTCGGGCAAATATGCTCCCAGAAAGTCCCGCAGTTCGTCTTTGGACGGTTCGTCGGCTTCTATCTTGCGTTTTTTTGCCTCTGCATTGATACGGAAAAGATTCGGAACCGCATTGCTGAAATATCTCTTCTCGCCATCGATGATTTTCATCTCAAGCGATCTGTTGGCTTCAAACGGGACAAGATCGTTTTCTGTCATCGACGGATAGTAATGACGAAGCCGTGTGAGGACCTCCTCCTGCGTGCGGGGAAAGTCCTTTCGAATACGGTCAAGCCGTTCTATCTCAAATTGGAAGGAAAGTCGTTGCGCCGGCGGAAGGATATCGGACGCGAGAAGTAGACGCAGAGCCTGCTGGGCCGACGTAAAATTGCCGCGGTCGATGTCGGCCTGAATCTGTGTCGGAATATCCTGTGCCAGCAGCGATGCAGCGATGAAAAGAAAAACGACGCCTGTGTTCTTCATAAAAAATGCCTCGGAATATGGATGCTGGGTGCAATCATCGGCTCATTGTGTCGGATTCCCCGCGGCGCAGGATTTCCGGACGACGCGCTCGATGGGGATGCAGCTCATCACTACACTCGCCCAGCAACTAAATGCTGTCATCGTACTTCATGGCCCCCCAGAGACACAATCCGTTCTCACATCCCCGTCGAGAGCGCGACCGGTCAAGGTACCTTTTTCTGCTTCATGTATGCAGGATAGAGCTCTGCCATGCACTCCGGACAGATGCCATGCGAAAAAGTCGCGCCACTGTGCTGCGAAACATAGCCCTCCAACTGTTCCCAGTAGCCTCGGTCATTGCGGATTTTTTTGCAACTGGAACAAATCGGGAGGAGGCCGCTGAGCGTCCGGATCTCCCCAATGTGCGTTTGAAGCTCGGAATTGAGCTGCTCCAATTCCAGATTTTTGCGCTCCACCGCATATTGATTTTTCTTTGTATTCCTGATGTACCAATAGAGGATGAAGATGATGATACAAAGAGACACGATGCCGAGAACCAAAAGGTTGAGCTGATTGTGCTTTTTTCCCAGCGTCAGGTCTGCCATCGTTTTGGCCTGCTTCAGGCTTTCCATCTCCCGCTCTTTTTTCATTGTCTCGAGCTTCATCGAAGATTCCGCGATCTTATCGCTCTCTATCGAGTTGAAGAGCGAGTCTCTTGCAGCGGCGTACAGTTTGTAATAGTGATATGCTTTGTCGATCTGCCCGGTTTTTTCATAGAGGGAGGAAAGAGTTTCGTAACTTATCATACTCTGTTTGGGCGTATTGATGCTCTGCGCAAGAGCTGCTGAGCTCAGGAGGTAGCGCGTGGCTTCACCGTATATGCCCATGCGATAATAATAAATCCCGAGGCCATTCAATGCCTGCACGATGCCCGGTTTCTGTGACAACTGCCGGTACAGCTCCAGCGATCTGTGGAGATGGAACCGATGGTGAAGTTGCTGTAGGCCATGCCGCCGACATAGTTGGTCTTTTCAGCCAATCGGAGCGCCTCGGTGTGGAACTTCATCGCTTCTTCAAAGTTGCCCTTCTGTTGTTCCGAAAATCCGATGTTGTGCATGAAGCGGATCATCTGGATCGTATCGCGGGCGGCGCCGGGCCGTGCAAGCGCTTTCTTATAGTACTCGATCGCTTTGTCGTACTGACCAATGTTGTGATAGACGATGCCGATATTGTTCATGGTCCTGGTGGCAGCGTCGTCGAGGCCGAGTTCTTCGCGCAGGCGCAGTGCTTCGAGGTGGCATTCCAACGCTTTGCTGAATTGTCCGACATAGACGTAAGTGATTCCCAGCGTACTCCGTGCGCTTGCGATCAATATCTTGTCGCCGAGTTGTTCGCTCAACGCCAGCGAAGCATATCCATCCTGAAGGGATTGGGAAAAATCACCCAGGGACGCGCGACAGAATGCTGCCGAGGCAAGAAGGGTTGCCTGCGATTTCTTGTCGCCGGTACGGACTGCGATCTCCAACGCTTCCGTCCCGTACTCGAGCGCCTGAGCGGGAAGAATCCCTTCGAGCTCGTTGGCGATCGCGAACAATGCCGGAAACCGTGAATCCCCCGATAGTTTTCCCAGCGACGATTTGAGGGAATCAATATGATGCGTCTGAGCCGGAAGAATAGAAACGAGCAGAAGCTGGAGGAGCGTAAGGAAAGAAAATAGCCGAACAACGACGCGCATGATTGACCGTCCGCCAAGAGAGAGTTCTGATGCCGACGGATCGGATGACGTATCATCCTCCGTATGGCTGCATTGATTCTATCCGCAAAGAAACAGGAGCTGCATCTCCTGTTATGGTACTGAATGATGAACGGATTTGCAAGCGCCGGTCGGAATCTACGCTGTGCCGAAAGGGACTCTCCTCCTTCCGGTATTCTGACTGCCTGAGGGGACTTCAGACAGGGAACCGGAAGGAAGAGGGACTGGGAGGGGTAGGCTACGAAAGTTTTAACAGTTTGAAAGCATGCGTCCATTCATTGTGCTGGAACCCCGGAATGCACCAGAGCATGCAGAGCGGCTCAATCGCGCGTGCCGATTCAGCCTTTCCCATATCGGCGGGGTCGAGTCCAAATTGGTCAAGAATTGCTTTTACTTCCGCCTTTGCAGTTTCGTCATTGCCGCAGAAGAACATAGTGGGCTTTCCGCCGGGGAAGTTCGGATTCACCATAAACGCAGAACCGATGCAGCTGAACGCTTTGACAAAATGTATTGCCGGATATGTCTTCTGAAGACGCTCCAACAGCGAGTCGTCCAGCGAGGTGAAGAATTTGAGAACGCCATTTTCCGGCGGTGCTTCTGCAATCGGGTTTGTTGTGTCGATGACGGTTTTGTTTGCGAGTTGAGACGGGTTGGCCTGTTGAATGGCGTTCAATGCCGCCGTCCCTTTGACCGCAAGCACGACGAGTTCTCCAAATGCCGCCGCTTCCTGGAAAGTGCCGATCAGCCCTTTGTCGCCGGTGTTCTTCTTCCAGTCGGAAAGTTTTTCCAGTTTGCTCGTACCGAGCATCACCTCATACCCATGTTTGAGAAAACCATTGCCCAGCGCTTGTCCAACAAATCCGGATCCGAGAATTCCGATCTTCTTCATGACTGTTCTCCTTGTTAGAAGTTTCCCATTAGTGAACTACTATTGAAACATATACGGAATCAAAAAGTTCCTCTGCGGCATCGCGGTATGACTTTTTTCGTCGATGGGGAACCGCAATTTCGACAAGGATTGTCGGCCATCGGCATTCATGCCCCGAAGGGAGACTTGAACTCCCATGGACTCAGACGCACCGCTAAAAAGGGTTAAGCCGTTGATCCCCTATCACAGATCCTCCCATCACCGGACTTTCTGTTTGCAGGTTGGCTTGTTTTGGAATTTAGCTCCACTAAGCTCGGCAATATAGTTCTCCATGATGAATGGCGAATTGTTTTTGGCTCTTCAGTAACTCGCTCATGACTCTCTCCAAACGATAGAATTTGGCGCCCCCCTAACGTTGTGTTTCATATTTTCTGTCCACTGCCTTCCTCTGTGCAGCTTTGACAGAATGCTTTCATTATAAACTGTTGACCGTCCATCTTCAGAACCTACAAATAAGCTTTCCCCGGCTATCAAGGATTGATGCATTCGCGCTCACCAAAGATATCTCTGATTCGTCGTCGAGCAAAATCCATTAATCAATACGGCCGGGTTGTGCTCGGGTCTTGCGGAGTGAGAATAGCGCAATTGGCTAATATTGTACATACACTGTCAGCCGAAAGATTTTGATTCGTAGAATCATGCCCATAATCAGCAACGTAAAAAATATTATTGTGGCATGTTTTTTGAGATTATAGTCTCTTGTTGATTAGCTTCCGCAATTCACACAACAGGAGAAACTACGAAAGGGAAACAATGAGAACTCGGACCGCAATTGTGTTGATGGGAATGTTCGTGGCGTTAGGGTCAAATGTTCTTGCGCAAACGGTGCCAGCCACACTGCAGGCAGCGCTACTGAAAAAAATCTTCAGCTTCGACAAGTCCCTTTCTGGAAAAGCTGCAATAGACGTCGTAGTCATTGGAAGCGCCGATGACGTTGTCGCTGCCTTGAACGCTGTTGGAATGAAGGCCAAATCTGGATCTGAAGTCGGAGGTGACGTGGTTTACGTGGCAGCGGGAGCTACTCCTCCAAAAGCCGCAAGTGCAAAAGCAGGGATCCTTTCCGTTTCGGCTTCCACTGCCTTTGTGGAAAAGGGACAGGTCTCAGTTGCAATTGGCCTTGAAGATGGCAAACCAAAAATATACGTCAATCTGGGTCAACTCAAAGCAGAAAAGCATGAGCTCTCTGCTGATTTGCTAAAGCTTGCCAAAATAATCCAATAATCCCTAAATCATAGAAGTAGAAGGAGAAGAGACATGAGACATTTCTGCGCATATTTTGATCTCGCGATTGTAAGCATCCTGATCATAGTCTGGTCAGTGTCGGCCGTCGCACAGGAGAAGAAGCTGGAAGAATTGAGCCTCGAAGACTTGCTCAACGTTTCAGTGGTGACAGCATCCAAGACTGCTGAAAAAACAAGCGATGCGCCCGGAATCATAAGCGTAATTTCACAAAAAGAAATAAAATCCTTCGGAGGATTCACTCTGTTCGATATTTTAGAGCGAGTGACGAGTGTTTATATGCATGGTTCGTACGCACGTCCGCACAATGAAATGTCTATTCGAGGAGACAATACCGAATTCTACAACACCAGAGTATTGATTCTGATTGATGGACGACCGATTCGGGAAAGTATGATGAATGGAGATAACGCCGCCATCTATCGCGCGTTGCCGGTTGAGCGTATTGAGAGAATTGAGATTGTGCGTGGCCCTGGCTCCGTATTATATGGCACAACGGCATATACAGGTGTCGTCAATATCATCACGTCAAAGGCCGAAAAAACAGCAATTACCGCTTCTGCCAATGCAGGGTCTTTTGGGACAAAACAAGCCTTGGCTGGAGCCGAAACGAAGCTCGGCCCTGTCAATATTGCAGCTGGCGTGGATTATCTTAAAAGCGACGGATGGGATTTTACCGCAAAGGGCGCAGACCAAATGGCAACGAATCCGGGTGCGTATGGCAGTGCCGCAAGAACACGTTCAGATTGGGAAGAGTCCTATGGAGGCACTCTTAAACTTGGCTACGAAAACCTGACCATTAATACGTTCTATGGAATCAGCGATGAGATGCAGCTGAATAGAACGAATGCTCGTTGGGAACGACAAACGAAGCCCAAAACAGAAGGGCCTATGTATGCCGGCAATAAGCGCGGCTTTGCTGACTTGGGATACTCCTATGACATATCGGACAAATGGAGTGCTACCGCAAACGTCACATATAACTATGAGCAATTTCGTGACTTCACAACAAAAATCTCTGATAATTCATTTGTCAATATGGACCTTGGAAAGAGTAATGATTACTTGTTTGAAGTATCCACTTTTTACAAGTTGACGGAAAAAATCAATATTGTAGCTGGTGCTCTTGCAAACAACCAGTCCGGAATACGGACCCGTGTGAGCTCCAACTCGAAGGATCAGGACTATCCTGTTCGCGTGGATACGGTTGAGAACCCATTTCCGTTAAACGAAATCCCACAATACAACCAAACATGGTACAGCGGATACGCTCAAGCCGATTATCGTCCGATTGCTGAATTGAAACTAATCCTGGGCGGTCAGCTCAATAAAGCTACTGATATTGATCTAGATTTTGTTCCTCGATTGGGCGCGATCTATTCCTTCACTCCAGATCTGTCAGGAAAACTTTTATTCGGACAGGCATTTCGAGCCCCATCTGCCTGGGAGCGTAGCAAGGCGACCAGTTGGAATGTCAATGGGAACAGAACCGTTATCAAAGGCAATGTAGGCGTGCCTCAGTCGGAAAAGATCTCAACACTAGAGGCGCAGATAAACTATAATGCTAAGACGTACGAAGTGTCTGCCACCTATTTCAACACCTCGCAAAGCAATCTCATTACACTCACGCAAGCAAGCGATAGTGCTCTGATAGTGTATTTTCCCACTCCACCTGGTGGCAAAAAAGTTGGACAGATGTATGTGAATAGCGGGACGCTGAATTCGTACGGCGTCGAGCTCGAAGGAAAAGTGTACATTCAGCCAGAACTTTGTCTGCAGGGTTCTGCAAGTTATCAGACGACAAAAGATGACAAGGGGCGGGTCGACTATCGTGGTATGCCGAAGGTCATGGTGAAACTGGGTGTCTCCTATGAAGCACCATATGGTGTCAGCGTTGGCGTGTTCAATTCGTATTATGGTGAAGCTGGTAACATCGTGCCGGACTTCCCAACTGCAAATCCTGAATATGCGCCTTTCAACTATCTGACGGCAAATGTTGCCTGCAACCTTACCAAGGCATTGAATCTTCAGCAGTTGCCTGATGTTGTCATAAGTTTGTTCGGACAAAATTTGTTGGATGAGAAGATCAATTACAAAAATTACGAAGCCCGGACGATCAATGCCATTCCGGGACGAGCACCGAGAACGATTTACGGCGGACTGTCGGTGCGTTTGTAATACAGCGATGAGTTGGTAGAATCTCACAGGGTTCTTCGCCGGTGTGTTGTGCAGGAAAGTCGCACGCCGGCGGGACCACGCTTCGCACCGTATCGGCGCCAGGCCAACTAGGGTGATTAGCGGATGCGAAGTCCGGCACGTTGAGTCGCAAATCAGTAATGCAATGCCGGTACTATTTCAAGAATAATCATGTCATTGAAGGTGGGTTATGGTCGATAGAATCCGAAACATGGGGATTAAGCAACAGTTTACCGCAGCCACAGTGTTTCTTCTGTTCATTGTCGCATTGTTCTTCTACATCTATGTTCCGATGAAACAGGAATTGAGCCTGTCGAAATATTTGGCAGACAAAGCTTCCGGTCTGGCTCAGATGGCTGCCCGGGGGGCTGCGACCGGTATGATGTTTAGCGATGCGGGATCGACGAAGGGTACTTTGGAAACGGTGCAGGGAATTGATGCTGTGGTTTTCGCAATTGCACTGACACCGGATGGAAAACTCTTTGCAGCGTTTCAGGGAGAAAAGTCAACATCGCATTTGGGTGCCCTTCAGAAAGAACTGGCAGGTAGCAACAATGCATTAGTCCAGGACGAAGACCTTTTCCTTGCGATTGCCCCCGTGTTGTCAGGCAAAGACAAGATCGGTATGGTGGTGGTCGGATTGGAACAGGCGGGATTGAAGGCGGATGTTGCTTCAAGCCGCTGGGTCTCTCTGCTCATTGGGATTGTCATTATCGCCGTCGGAGTCGCGTTCGCATTCATTGTGGCCGGATTTGTCACAAGACCGATACAGTCAGTTGTTGCCGGGATGGAGAATGCCGACCTGAACATGCAATTCAATTCCGCCCGGACTGATGAAATCGGTCGGCTTCAGAATGCCTTCGACAATTTTGTCGCTTCCCTGAAAGAGACGCTGATTCAGGTGGGAGAAGCCACATCGGCGGTGGCAAGTGCGTCGAGTCAGATCAGCTCCAGTACAGAAGAGATGGCAGCAGGCGCGCAGGAGCAAACGAACCAGACAAGTGAAGTCGCCAGCGCGGTGGAGGAGATGACAATTACCATCATCGAAAATGCAAAAACAGCTTCGATGACAGCTGACACTGCACGACAAGCAAAACAGGCAGCTGAATTGGGAGGTTCTGTTGTTGTAGAGACGGTGAATGGTATGAAGCGGATTTCTGATGTTGTGAGCCAATCGGCGCAAACGGTACGGGATCTCGGGAAGTCGAGTGATCAGATTGGAGAAATCATCGGCGTGATCGATGATATCGCGGATCAGACAAATCTGCTTGCGCTCAATGCGGCGATCGAGGCGGCGCGTGCCGGTGAACAAGGCCGTGGCTTTGCCGTCGTCGCTGATGAAGTTCGTAAATTGGCTGAACGCACGACGAAGGCAACGAAAGAGATTGCTACGATGATTAAGAAAATTCAGAACGAAACCAAGCGCGCCGTGGAAGCGATGGGGCAGGGTACCGCAGAAGTCGAGAAAGGGAAGCAACTAGCAGACAAAGCTGGTGCATCTCTCGGTGAAATCGTCGAGATCTCCCAGAAGGTGACGGACATGATTTCTCAAATAGCTGCTGCAAGCGAAGAGCAATCGAAGGCGAGTGAGGAGATCAGTAAGAATGTGGAAGGCATCAGTTCGGTGACCGGTGAAACGGCACAGGGTACGCAGCAGGTAGCCCGCGCAGCGGAAGATTTGAATCGTCTGACGGACAGCCTCCAGCAGCTTCTTAGCAAGTTTAATCTGTCTGGTAATTCGACTGAAAGCAGGGTCGGGACAGCCAACTCTGCAAAGAATTATGACCACAAAGATGGGATGTCCAAACCTGCCGTGAAAAAGAATGGGCCGATGGCGTTGCATCGCTAGCCGTAGAAGGATAGACGAAGACTCTCGTCCGGCAATCGACGGTACTGCGGATCGAGACTGTGGTCTCGATTCGTCAAGTCCGTGGTCGCGACTCCATGGAGTCGCGCTACAAATTGGGCTCCGATCTTTGCTGAGTGAACATTCCACGTCGAGATAGCCTTTTCGACAGCGTCTCAAGCATTGTCCCTAAGCTAAAGCAGTCCCATAACGAGATCGCCTCTCGTCTGTGTCCGAGCACATAATATTCCACGAACGGTTACCGTTGGAACTACCATTCGACAAGAGACAAGAAAAAAAAGTGGAAGTTAAAACTGGTGAGCGTTCTTTTTGTGCCCGAAGGGAGACTTGAACTCCCATGCGCTCACGCGCGCCGCCTCCTGAAGACGGTGTGTCTGCCATTTCACCATTCGGGCTGAACCTATCTAAATATAAGAAAAATAAATAGACGGCGCAAGATTTTTTGTCTTTGATGTTCCTCTCTGCATTTTGTATCTTCTTTCATGCCTGTACGCAAAGCGATTGTCTGGACTCTTTTCTGGATTGCACTCTCCCTTCTTGTCAATGCGGGAATCTATTTCGTTTTCGGTCAGCAGAAAGCGATGGAATTCCTCGCCGGCTATCTCATCGAAAAATCGCTGAGCGTCGACAATCTTTTCGTTTTCCTGATGCTCTTTACCTATTTCGGGATTCAGCCGCGCGCTCAGCGGCGGGCATTGAACTACGGCATCGCCGGTGTTCTGGTTTTACGGGGCATTCTGATCTTTGCCGGCAGCGCGTTGATCTCGCAATTCCATTGGGTCCTCTACGTCTTTGGCGCCATTCTGATCTACTCCGGCTTCAAGATAGTGACGGGGCATGAGGTGGAAGTCCATCCGGACCGCAATCTGGCATCGCGTATATTTAGGAAATTAGTACCCTATAATGAAAAGCATCAGGGGGAGGAGTTCTTCACAAAAGATGACGGCCGATGGAAAGCCGCTCCGCTTCTGCTGGTGCTCATTGTGATTGAGACTACCGATGTTGTTTTCGCGATCGATTCCATTCCTGCGATCTTCGGCATTACGACCGACCCGCTGATTGTATTTTCTTCGAATTTGCTTGCGGTTCTCGGCCTGCGCTCCCTCTATTTTGTACTCGAACATGTGCAAAAGGCTTTTATTTATGTGAAGTACGGCGTGGGCGTCGTTCTTACGTTCGTTGGCCTCAAGATGCTCCTGGACAGGGTGTATGCTATTGATACCTTCACTTCCCTGATGGTCGTCGTCGGTATTCTTGGTTTCTCCGTTGTATTGTCGATCATCAAAAATGCACGCACAAACAGGGGAAGCAGATCATGATCAGACGGTTGCTCTCATTGGTCGTCGGGGTTGGTATCGCCGCTTCTCTTCTGCAGGCGCAGTCGGTGTATCTGCCGGCGACGCATGAAGTATATTCATTCTTGAAGCGGTTGGAAGCGAAACAGATAATCCACGGTTATCGCACTGCGGTTCTTCCGCTGACGAGGGAGGATATTGCGGGATTTCTGATTCAGGCGGACCGCTCTGCTGAATCGATGTCCACGGTGGAAAAAGAGCAGCTGCAATTCTACCGCGAGGAGTTTTATCTTGAGCTTCAGCAACTTTCGGATGTCAAACCGCTGCCGCTGGAACGGTGGCACCTGCTTCGCTACCGCAGTGATCCGGTCCGGCTC
This sequence comes from Ignavibacteriales bacterium, assembly GCA_026390635.1. Taxonomy (GTDB): domain Bacteria; phylum Bacteroidota; class Ignavibacteria; order UBA10030; family UBA8401; genus JAPLFO01. The sequence goes on along the minus strand of JAPLFO010000200.1, from coordinate 19,655 downwards.
AATCTCGATGTAGCCGGCGGCTTCACCTACGAATCCCGCGCAGAAGGGGAGAACACACTTCGCTCCGACGGATTTTCGTTCTACGCGTACATGGGAAAATATGCGGGTGCGTATTTTTACATCCGTGATCACCAGGAGGGCGGAACGTTTATGGACACGGCGAAGCGGCTGTCGCCCGTCCAGGGTCCGGTGGCGACGCGATTCCTGCCGAAGAATTTTGAATACGATTTTGTCGATGCCCAGATCACCTTTGACATCGGCATCATGCGTTTGTCCATCGAGAAAATGCCGAATGTATGGGGCGCAGGCGACAACGGGAATCTCATTCTCTCCGCAAAAGCTCCCTCGTATCCCCAGATCAAATTGCGCGCAAAGCTGGGGAAGGACGTCGATTTCACTTATCTCCATGCCTGGCTGAACTCCGGCGTTCTGGATTCTGTGAATTCGTATACCACCCCCTACGGCGCCACCAGCAGAATCTTCCGTCCCGTGTACCGTTCGAAGTATTTGGCGTCGCACATGGTCGAAATGTCGGTCGCCGATGGATTGGATATCGCAATGGGGGAATCAGAGGTGTATGGCGGCAGGGGGGTGGAACTCCTCTACTTGATTCCCGTCATGTTCTTCAAAGGCGCGGAGCATTATGGCGGTGATTCAGACAACAGTCAGATATTCGGCACTGTCGACGTCAATCTGATAAAGAATATAAATGCCTATCTGACTCTTTTCATTGACGAATTCTCGCTGGATGATTTCTGGAAAGACAGCCGCCAAAGAAATCAAATCGGAGTGACCATCGGCAGCAGGGTGTACGATGTTGGTGTGCAGAACTCCGACATTCTTGTCGAGTATACGCGAATCAATCCGTGGGTCTACAATCACAAATTTCCCGATGTGACGTATCAAAACAGAGACTATGATATGGGACATTGGATCGGGCAAAACGCGGATCTCCTTTATCTGGAAGCGAACTACCGACCGCTTCGTGCACTGCGTGTGGGAATGCAGTATGAATCTCTGCGCAAAGGAGGAAAGCTCCCGAATGACAGACAGTATCTGGTTCCATCGCCGGAATTTCTTTATGGTCCCCGTATCAAACGCCAGACATTCGGTATCGTTGCGCACTATGAAGCTGTTCGGGATCTGTTTATCGACGGGAAGGTACTCGTGAGCCGGTATTCTCAGGGATCCGATGAGTCAGGAGTATTCCAATATCTCCGGATCTCCGATGACTATCATGGCAAGTTCGATATTTCACTGGGATTCCGCTATAATTTCGAATAAAACGCTTAAACCGTTCTCTCTAAGCGGTGTCAAATACTAAGTACTAGAAAAGGCTGGATGGAACAACTCAACGACCTTGAGCTGATTCAAAAATTCAAGAAGGGCGACGAACAGGCGTTCAATCAGCTTGTGTCACGATATCAAGAGAAGGTCTATTGGGTTGTCCGGCGTCTTCTGCCGGATCACGATGAGGCCGATGATGTCGTGCAAAGTGTATTTATTAAGATGTATTCTTCGCTTTCGTCTTTTAAAGGAGATTCAAGCCTCTTCACCTGGCTCTATCGCATTGCAACGAATCTGGCACTGAATGAGATCCGGCGGAAAAAACTTAAGCGCACATTTTCGATTGATGACTCAGTGTTGCAGCATGCCGATCCGGAAGATCTTCCATCTGCACAGTTGGAGAAGAAAGAACTGACGGAGCGCATACGGACGGCCATGGAGCGGCTTCCGGAGAAGCAGAAAAAGGTTTTTGTGCTTCGCTACTACGAGGAAATGCCGTACGAGCAAATCGCAAAAATCCTAAAAACCTCTGTCGGCGGATTGAAGGCAAATTACTTTCACGCTATCCGAAAAATCGGCGAGTATCTCAAACATGAAACATGACGATATATTGATATTGCTTCCGGACTACCATGAGGGCACTCTGGCAGGCGAGCAGGCGCAAGCGGTCGAGCGGCATCTTGCAGCCTGTGCTGACTGCACCAGAATGTCTGATGCCATCGCATTCGGGTTTTCAGAACTGCGCAAGGAGTCTGTCTTGGAAGTCCCTCCACAGTATTTCAACAATCTGATACCGCGCCTGCATGAACGCATGGAGCGTCCGCAGCGCCGTTTGCTGCCGGTGTTCTTTCCGCCATGGGCGCAACCGCTGCTTGCGCCATTTTCCGCAGCCGGTGTGGTCATCGGTGTAGCCGCTCTCTACGTCCTTCTCTCCACTCTACCGGCACAGGACGGTTCACTACACGGACTTGTTGCCCAATTGCCGCCGGACGAACTGGTGCGGCTCACCGACTTGGAAACGACTCTCTCGGAGTCTCTTGCCCACCAGCCGATTCTCGATGCAACTCCCAATGCCGCGCTGGTGACCGGGCATCTGGAACACCAACTGCTGGCCGAGGGAACTTCTTTTGATTCATATTCCGTCACATCCGGTTCAGATGAATCGGTCATTGAAACGTTATCCGATGATGAAGTCACGAATGTCATCGATCATCTGAGTCAAACGAAAACCCTATGAGGTGCTTCATGAAATATTTTCTACTATCGATTGCGGTCGTGTTCTCCGTAGTTGTTGGCAACGCTCAAAAGAGAAGTCAACAGAAAGAAGAACGTCCTGCATTCGAACGCGTGGAAAGCTTCAAGAAAGTAAGACTATTGGAGACGCTGAAGCTCGACGAAGCAACGTCGGTGAAATTTATTGCGCGATACAATCAGCATATCGAACGGATGAGAGCGGCGGACCGGGCCCGCGGGGAGTTAGTGGATAAGTTGGAACAGCAAATGGCGGCCGACGCGTCTGATGCCGAGTTTGCGCAATCGTTTGCGATTCTCGCAGACTATGAGAAAAAGATGCTGGATGGCCGCATTGGATTTATTTCCGAATTGCGCGAAATTCTTACGGCACGTCAAGTGGCGCAGTTCATCATATTTGAGCGGACGTTTAATAAGGATTTGCGGAATATCATTCGCGATATACAGAAAAATAAGGAGCATTAGTCTGTCGCGGACCGACGCGGGGAGGGCCGGGTCTTTCGCTCTCAATCGAGGGGCTGCAACGCCCCTTTTGCCACGATTTGGGTCCCATAATTTCCTTTCCCAATCTCAATTCTTTCCCTTGCAAGTTTTCCGCGATTTCCCTACTTTATACCCACCACATCAATTTGGTCCACCCGAATAAGGAGAACAGTCATAGTCGAATTGGTAACCATCTGTAGTTGACACAGAAAATGTTCGCAGCACAAACAACCAATGACTGTTTTCTCAGACGTTTCTCGTGATCCCTTTTAATTTACTATTGCGTCGCCGCGCGCGATCTCTTCTGCGCAGGGCCGTCTTCATAGCCGGTCTGGCGTTTTTCGTCAGCCTTGCGCTGCTCGGAATATGGAAAGACGCATTCTCCCAAACGCCGCCGCCATTTGCGCAACGGCTGCTGGAGCCGCCCGAAACAGCGCCAACAGTTGAACCGCCGTCTTTTATTCCGTCCGATTCTACTGATTCAAAACGGGACACGGTGGGATCGTTGGGAGGGGCGAAGGGGAAAAGCACCAGGGACAGCCTTGCCACGCGGGATACTGTTTCGGTAAAACGTGATTCCACGGCCCGCGTAGTGCAGTTTGTCTACTCGCGAAAAGACTCCGTGACGGCGAATGCATTTCCATCGCGCCCGTATCCTTTATTTCTGAAAATCCCCTCTGTCATTCAGCGCGATATTCGATTGGATTCGACCGGTCGCTATGTCATTGTGCGCGAAATGGTGGACGGCAAAGATGTCAAGATTCCGGTCAAGATGCCGATCGAGGAATACATCAAGCGGAGGAACCTGTATGAGATCCGCAATGGATTCGGCGAGTTTGTAAAAAATGATCTCGGTGACTTACTCGGCTCATTCACCAACATCGATATTCCTATTCCGGCCAACCCGGTGTTCAGTATTTTCGGGCCTCCTCGTATCAATCTGCATATTTCCGGTGCGGTCGATATCCGTGCGGCATTTCGCAATACCGTGACGGATCAGTCCACGATTTCTGCGCTGGGAAACTCCCGTAACGAACCCGATTTTGCACAGGAAGTGCAGATTAATGTCAGCGGAACGATCGGAGACAAGCTGAACATCCTGGCGGACTGGAACACGCAGCGTACGTTTGAATACGAAAACCAGTTGCGTATTAAGTACACAGGATACGAAGACGAAGTAGTGCAAAGCGTCGAAGCAGGAAACGTCTCCCTTGGGACGAGTTCGTCGTTTATCTCCAGCAGTTCGGCGCTCTTCGGCATCAAAGCAGGATTCCAGTTTGGTCCTTTAAGACTCACGGCAATCGCCTCCCAGAAAAAAGGACAGATCAAGGAAATTTCCGTCTCCGGCGGATCCACCGACACACCGTTTGAAAAGCGCGCATGGGAATACTCGCGCGACCATTTCTTTGTCGATACGAATTACCGCGACAATTTTGAAAAATACTATCTGGAGAAAGCGGCCGATGCCGATAAGGTGATGACGGAGTGGGAAGTCTGGGTGACGCACACAGGAGCGAGTGATCCGAATCAACGCAAGGCGGTGGCGTTCATCGATCTGAAGGCCGTTCTTCCGGATGATACGACGACCTACGCGAAACTTCGCGACACGCTGAACACAGTGGACGGTATGGTTGAGGTCGGCATCTGGGACAAATTGACCGAGAGCAAAGACTACATCGTACATCCCGAGGCCGGATTCATTTCATTCAACCGTTCGGTGGGTGATGGACAAGCAATCGCAATTGCCTACCGTGTCGCAGGAAGCGGGGGATCGCGGTACGGCGTTTTCACGAACCAGCAGCGACTGAGCGATTCGATTCTTGTCCTGAAGCTATTGAAGCCGAGAACGCTTCAGCCGCAATACAAAATGGCTTGGCGGCTTATGTTGAAAAATATCTATTCGCTTGGCGGCAGGAATATCCAGCAGTCGGGTTTCGACCTGCAGATAAAATATGCATTGCCCGGGAAAGAACCTGTTGATGAGATCATGGGAAAGAAACTCCTGCAGATTTTCAATCTTGACCGTTTGGGAGAAGGAGGGGCATCAACCCCGGACAACAAGTTCGATTATCTGAAAAGCGTCACCATCGACGAAAGCCGGGGAGAAATAATCTTTCCATCGCTGGAGCCGTTCCGATTGGGGATTGAAAACTATTTTTCCAAATTTAATGTCTCCGCTAAGCCTGACTCTTTCACCTACGGTGCGGTGTACGATACGACGCAGGCGAAGGCACAGGAAGTCGACATGCGCAATCGGTTTATCATCACCGGACGCAGCACTGCAGGGATGTCCAATACATACAATCTCGGATTCAATATTGTTGAAAACTCCGTACAGGTGATTCTCAATGGAAACGCGCTGGTGCCCAACATCGACTATACAGTGGACTACATTGTCGGACAGGTGATTATCAAGAATCAGGCGGCGCTTGTTCCCGGAGCGGCGCTGCAGATCAAGTTCGAACAGAACGACTTGTTCCAGCTTGCGTCGAAGACGCTGCTGGGAATGCGCGGCGACGTGAAGGTGAATGAGAACACATCCTTCGGCTTCACAGCCATGAATCTCAATCAGCAAACACTTTCGGACAAGGTGCGTTTGGGTGAAGAGCCGATCAACAACAGCATCTATGGTTTCGATGGCCAGACGAGTACAGACCTTGGTTTTCTGACCAAGGCGATCGATGCCCTTCCATTTATTGACACCAAAGCACCGTCGAATCTATCGATGCGCGGCGAGGTTGCCTATATGTCCCCCGATCCAAACACGAAGAAGAGTCCGATCGCGGGAGACAACGGTGAGAGCATCGCCTACCTCGACGACTTCGAAGGAACGAAGCGAATCATTCCGCTCGGTGTCGGATACGGCATTTGGCATGATATGAGTCCGCCATCCTCTATCCCGGGATACGATGCATTCGATTCCTCAGGACGCGTGCTCTATTCGACTCCTGACACGACAAAGATGTTCTCGAAGGCGCGGGCGTATTGGTACAATATTTTGCCGAGCAATGTCAATGTCAAAGAAATCTGGCCTGATAAGTTGGCCGCGCGCGGCAGCGATGTGGTCACGGTGCTGAATGTCAATATCAATCCAAGGGATAGAGGCGCATACAATTTTTCCCGAAACCTCCGGAACACGCTGCTCCAGGATCCCAAAAGAAACTGGGCCGGCATGCAGCGGATGGTGTCAACGACGGCGGTGGATCTAGTACGCGAAAACGTCAGTTTCATCGAACTCTGGGTGAAAACAGAAGATAGGCCGCGGCCCGACTGGAAAATATTTGTGGATCTTGGCACGATCAGCGAAGACGTCATCCCCAACCGCTCACTTGACACCGAGGACAAAGAAAGACCGACCGGTAACGGCATCCTGAACGAAACAGAGGACACCGGTATTGACGGCCTCACCGACGATCAGGAGCGCGCCAACTACGCGGCTTTCATCGAGGCGAACAAAAATGATTTCCCCGATATCGTCAACGATCCGGCGGGAGATGATTGGAGCTATAGTCCTTCCTCGGACAATACACAATCGGGAAACTACAGAAATATCAACGGTACTGAAAACAACAAGAACAGCGAAATCGGCCATTTCCCGGATACCGAAGATCTGAATCGCAACGGCGGCATCGATTTGACCAACAGCTACTTTGAATATTCATTGGACCTGACCGATCCCAAGCTGCGGGCCGGCGGCGGGGCAAACGGCTGGGTACAGTACCGCATTCCGATCCAGAATTTCTCAAGCAAAGTCGGTTCGCCCGATTTCTCTTCAATTGAGGCGGTGCGTTTGTGGTTCACTGGTTTTGATTCAACAGCCGAATTCAGGATTACGGAGTTTAATCTGGTCGGCAATCAATGGGAGGAACTGAAGAAGAATGACCCCACATTCAAAGTAGGAACCGTCAGCATAGAAGATAATCCGGGCGAGTATTACGTTCCCGGCGGAGTAGTGCGCGAACGCGATCGCACGAAGCCGAATGAAGAGGTATATGCAAATGAACAATCGGCATCGCTTATTCTTAAAAATGTTCCCAGCGGACAAACTCGCGAGGCGATCAAACGGTTCAACTACCGGCCGCTGGATGTTTTCAGCTACCGTCAAATGCGTTTGTTTGTGAACGGCGCATCAGGGTTTGGACCCGGTGAGGCGAAGGTGTTCGTCCGTTTCGGATCCGATACTCTGAACTACTACGAATACCGGACCAGACTCGATTCCGCCAACTGGCAGGATTTAAAGATTGTTTTCGAGGATGTGACGGCAATCAAGCAGGGAAGGAAAAACCCGAATCTGCGGGATTCGGTTGCGGTACAAGATCAACCCGGTGCATACTATTATGTACTCGGTACCCCGACACTGACGCGCATCACGTACATTTCTGTCGGTATTGCCAATATGTCCGATCGCGAGCTGACGGGAAATGTTTGGATCAATGAATTGCGTCTGCTCGGTGTTGACAATACTCCGGGATGGGCGTACAGCATAAGCGCGAATTTGAAGTTGGCGGATCTCGGCTCGGTCGCGTTCTCATATTCCAACGTCGATCCCAATTTCCATTCTCTGGAGGCAAGATTCGGAAGCCGCACGACGAGCCGGAATTGGAATCTGTCCGCAAATCTTTCTCTGGAAAAATTCCTGCCGATGGACTGGGCGGGGACGAGTTTGCCGTTCAGCTACTCACATTCGGAATCGATGGTGATGCCGAAATATCTGCCAGGTTCCGACATAATTGTCGAAAAAGCAGCCGCGCTGGCAAAAGCGCGTACCTCTGATCCTGTGGAAGGACAGCGGCTGGCCGATAGCATCATGACCACGTCCCAGTCGTTGTCGGTGACAGATACGTATGCGGTGCCGAGTTTCAAGTTTAACGTACCGTCAAGTTTCCTCCTCTTCAGCGAGCTGATCAACAAGATGTCGTACGGGTTTACATACATGACGTCAAGCCAGAGAAGTCCGACGGTTGCCTTCCAGAATACCTGGTCGTGGAATGGGCGTTTTTCATACGCCAACACATTGCCGCAGGACATGTATTTGACGCCATTCTTCTTTGTGGAGGCATTGAAGGATTGGCGGATCTACTATATCCCGGTCACGAATTTTTCACTGTCGGCTGCGGCGAATCGGTCGCGTACAACGTCGAACTCGCGCGGCCAAGCGGACACATCCATCTCGCGGTCGCTCAGCGGTGGACGACAGTTTTCTCTCGGATGGAAAGGTCCCGAAAACGGACTTCTGAATCTTTCCGGTGACTATTCTGTTGATATCTCCAGCACGATGGTTGATTTTGAAACGATAAAGGACAGTCTGAATGGGAAAGTATTTTTCCGTCAGCGTACGTTCTCTGATATTATTTCGACATTGATGAAAACAGGCAAGCTCTTCACACTGGGGGAACAGACTTCCTACTCTCAGGTGATGAACTTCAACACCCGTCCGCGCATTACTGACATCCTTGGCGTTTCCCAATTTGTTTCGATGAACCTGCGGTACGGCGTATCGTACCGCTGGCAGTATGAACCTTCCCGTGGGGATCTCGGAAAGGGAACGGGATGGTCGAATTCTATCAGTTTCGGATTTGACGTCACACCATCCATGCTGGTTGACAAATTTATTCCCGCGTCATCTGTCACAGAAGCGCCGGAGGAAACTATAACGCCGCAGCCGACCCGCACGAGAGGGCGCCGCGATGATGAAGAAGAAACGGCGCCGAAGGCGCCTGTCAAACCTGTAGCAGCGACGCCGGATACCGCCGCAAAGTCCGAGCCGCAAACGGGGGTGTCTCTGAAGCCCGCAATAGCAGAGAAGGATACTGTCGTGAAGGCGGCAGACTCAACAGTCGTTGTCCCTCAAAAGAGGAAGCCGACATTTGTTGAAGATTTCCTCCGTCAAATGATCAGCCGACGGGGAATTCGCTGGGGACTGACGTTCGACAAGTTCGGTTTCACATTCACCCAGAGCAACAGTGCCCAAAACAGCGGTATCCCCGGCAGCCACGGTTTTATGAATCTATTCGGCAAACTTCCGTATGAGGCACCGAGCGCGGCCAACGGCGCGAGCCGAGTGTATCAACTCGGTCTCGTTTCCGATCCGACGCTCGATCTGCATATCGAGCCCAAATCTTCATTTCCCTTCATACGATTTATGACGGATACGATCGGTCTGCGTGCCCCGAATGCACTGCTTTCCAACGGATTCACCCAATCGAACAAAATCGGATTCAGGACCGGACATGAATTATGGCCGGGTGCTCATGTTGATTTCAATTGGAGCGTGAGCTGGGATTATTCGAAAAACTCGTCGATCAAGACGGATAGTCTCGGTCAGCCGATGCTCTCGAGCGTGGCAACGGGCGGGTCCATCGAGCGTTCATTCTTCACGCTGTTCATGAACAATGACAAATGGCTGCAAAGTCTGCAGAATAAAAGCGACGCAGAACTTCCCGACGCATTCCGCAGTCTGGAAGCGATGCCTCTGCTGGGCAAGTTCTTCCCTCGTCTCAACTACACAATCCGCTGGGAAGGGTTGGAACGTCTTCCGCTGCTGGAAAAAGTGGCAACGCGTGTCAGTCTGGAGCATGGCTATTCGTCAGCGTACCGTGAAACGTTTAAAGGGAATCCGTCCGGTATCGTCTCTACAGAATCCCAACGCATCAACGAAGGATTCTCGCCGCTGGCCGGTGTCAGCATCACGTTCAAAGGAAACATCACCGCGAACGTTCGCTATGGCATCAATAATTCTTTTGATCTTACACCGTCGTCAAAGAATGTTGTACAGAATTCTACCAACGACATTTCCCTTACCGGAAGCTATGCGATCTCCGGATTTGAGATTCCTCTGTTCGGCGTTTCGTTGACGAATGATCTGGACTTCAGTATGAGCTACACGTTTTCCAAGACGCTGAGAAAGACATTTCCTGTTGGTATCCAGACGGTACAGCAGACAACGCAGAACGGCGAAGGCCAATCGAGAACAGTGCTCGAACCCCGGGTACGGTATGTGCTGAGCTCGCGTGTGACTGCATCGGTCTTCTACCGCTATACAAAAACGGCGCCGGATGCTCTCGGATCGCGAATCCCGGGATCGACGACCAATGAAGGCGGCGCGGATGTGCATATAGCTATTCAATAACTCGCGTGAAAAAGATTGCCACAGAGAACACTCGCCTCGCTGAGCTCGGCGAAGCGGGCAGAGAAAGAAATGAGAACACTCGCCTCGCTGAGCTCGGCGAAGCGGACAGAGAAAGTCTGCGCGGTGAAACCTATCTCTTCTTTTTCTTCCGATTGATGCCTTAGGCATCAATCGAGATCTCTCTGGACTGTGTTCTCTGTGGCAAATCTTTGCTTCTCTATGGCATCAACAAAAACGAATGTATTCGAGAGGATGAATAACATGAAGGACGAAAAAAAAGGATCCATATTGTGGGTTGACGATGAGATCGAGCTGCTTCGGTCGCATGTATTGTTTCTTCGCGAAAAAGGATTTGACGTGGAGACGGCGACGAACGGCGACGACGCGATCGAACTCGTGGGAAAAAAAGCGTACGACCTTATCTTTCTCGACGAAATGATGTCCGGGAAGAATGGACTGGAGACCCTGGCGGAAATCAAAGAGATCTCTCCGGCGACGCCGGTGGTGATGATTACGAAGAACGAGGAAGAATCGCTCATGGAGGAAGCCATCGGCTCCAAGATTTCCGACTATCTCACGAAGCCGGTGAATCCGAGCCAGGTATTTCTCACATGCAAAAAATTTCTGGAGTCGAAAAAAATCCAGGGCGAACAGGTGTCGCGCGAATCGATACAGGAATTCGGCGAGATCTCGCGCCGGCTTCTGGAGCCGCTGGATCATGACGATTGGGTGACGCTGTATTCGAAAATCGTTGCGCAGGAGATGGAGTTGGATCAGCACCCCGATCTGGACTTGCGGCGAATGCTGTCCGATCAGCGGAGAGAGTGCAATGCAGAGTTCGGCAAGTTCGTCGAACGGAACTACCGTCAATGGATCGATGGGAAACAGAAGGGACCGGCACTGTCCGTCAACGTCGTGGACAAATATCTCATTCCGAAACTGCAGAAGGGGAAGCCTGTCTTTTTTTTCGTGATCGATTGCCTGCGGCTCGATCAGTGGCTGATCATGGAGCAATATCTGCGAGAGTGGTTCTCCATCGAGAAGGAGTATTACTATTCAATTCTTCCGACGGCGACTCCGTATGCGCGCAATGCGATCTTCAGCGGACTCTATCCGCTTGAAATAGAGCAGCGTTATCCGGAATTCTGGGCAGAGGGCGGGGATGACGAGAGCAGCTGCAACAAATTCGAAAAGCAATTGCTTGACAAGCTTCTTGAGCGGAGACGTGTTCAGGTCAAACCGGAGCCAAAGTACGTTAAGATTCTCGATTCCGAATTCGGACGCCAGATAGAGAACAATATCCTTTCCTACGCGTCTAACAAACTGACTTCAATCGTAGTCAATTTTGTGGATATGATAGCTCATGGGCGATCAGATTCGTCCATTATGAAAGAAATTGCCCCGGATGAGTCGGGCTACCGTTCGTTGACGGACTCGTGGTTCCGTCATTCGTCGCTGCTTGGCATGCTGAAAACACTGGCGACCAAACGGGATGTGCGTATTGTGTTGACGACCGATCACGGCAGTATCCGCTGCATGCGTGGTGCAAAAGTGATCGGCGACAAGGAAGCTTCCACGAATTTGCGCTACAAGTTCGGCCGTAACTTGAAATCGGATGAAAAAGAAGCGATCTTTCTAAAAGATCCGCATGACTTCAAGCTTCCCCGCAGCGGCGTCACAACGAATTATATCATTGCAAAGGAAGACTACTATTTTGTCTATCCGACCGATTATCACAAATACCTGAGTCAGTACCGGGACAGTTTTCAGCATGGCGGCATTTCCATGGAGGAAGTCATTCTTCCGGTGATCATGATGGAACCCAAATGAATCATTTTGTGAATAGCTGCACGTGATCAAAGAAATTCTCACACACTCAGAACAGCAAACCGTCGAAGCGGGCTTTGCGCTTGCGCAGGAGCTTTCCGCCGGAGATGTGGTGGCACTGATCGGCGACCTTGGCGCCGGCAAAACCCATTTGACGAAGGGAATCTGCAAAGGCCTGGGCATCCATGAGGACATAACGAGCCCAACTTTTGTTATTCTCAACGAGTACATGAGCGGTCGGCTGCCGGCATTCCATTTTGATTTCTACCGAATGCGTTCGATATCTGAGCTGGAAGAAATCGGCTTTGAGGAGTATCTCTACCGCGAAGGCGTGTGCATTATCGAATGGGCGGATATGGTTGCGATGAAGCTGCCGCCGCGCCGGTATGAAGCACGACTTCGTCTGGGTGATTCTCATGAAGACAGAATAATTACAATCGAAAAACTGGGATGATTCTCGCGATTGAAACGGCAACATCGGTGTGCGGTATTGCTATTGTACAAGCCAATCGGATTCTCGGAAGCCGAAGCACGGCCGAGAAGAATATGCATTCTGAAAGACTGATGCCGATGGTTGACGAACTCCTGTCTGCAACCGGAGCGACGCTCAGAGAACTTACGGCGATTGCTGTCTCCATCGGTCCGGGTTCATTTACCGGATTGCGGATCGGATTGAGTACTGCAAAGGGGATGGCACTGGCGCTGCAAATTCCGATTATCCCGATCCAGACACTCGACGCGCTGGCGCAACAGATGTTGATAGCAGGCAAGATCCCTGCGAAAAGCACTCTCTGCCCGCTGATTGATGCTCGTCGGGACGAAGCATTCTACGCCTTCTACCGGCACGCGAAAGGACGCGTTTCCCGCATCTCGGAACCTGCCATTGCGCCGGCGGCTGCAATTCTCGTACAAGCAGCTTCGTTTCAGAATGTCTATTTTGGAGGAGATGGGACCCACAAGCTTTTGATTGCAGCGGCTGGATCGGGCAGCTTCACCTATCGTCCGGAGATTCTCTGCAGTCCGGAGACGGTTGCGCTGCTTGCAGAGCGTTCGGAAAAATCCCTTTCGCCCGAAGAGTATGCCATGGTGGAGCCGATGTATCTGAGAGATTTTTTTACACAGTAACGCGCCCGGCAGGGTAGAAGAGATCAATAAAGTCGAACCACTCATTTCATAACGAGGACGTCAATGTCTTGGTTTAAACGATCCAAGCATAACATTGCCCCGGACAACCAGAAAAAAGATACACCCGAAGGACTCTGGTCCAAATGCGATTCCTGTCAGGAGATTATTACCAAAGCAGCGCTGGAACAGAATCTTTGGGTCTGTCCGAAATGCGGATTCCATTTTCGCATCAGTAGCAAAGAGTACTTCGATATTCTCTTTGATGCCGGAACGTGCAGGGAATTCGACAAGAAAATCACATCGAAAGATCCGCTGGGTTTTGTGGACACCAAGCGGTATCGTGACCGTATCAAAGACTCCATCAAGAAAACCGGATTACACGATGCGATCCGTTGTGGGACCGGAAAAATGAACGGGCATGCCGTCGTGATTGCGTGCATGGACTTCACGTTCATCGGCGGGAGCATGGGCGCCGTCGTGGGCGAAAAGATCAGCCGGGCTGCAGAACGCGCCTATAAGACAAAGAAGCCTCTTGTCATCATTTCCTCAAGCGGCGGAGCGCGCATGATGGAAGCCGCCTATTCGCTGATGCAGATGGCGAAAACGAGCGCTCATCTTGCGCGACTTGCGGAGGCGAAAATTCCCTACATATCCATTATGACCGATCCGACAACAGGCGGCGTTACCGCCAGCTTTGCCATGCTGGGGGATGTCAACATCGGAGAACCGGGAGCACTGATCGGCTTTGCCGGCCCGCGTGTTATCAAGCAGACTATCGGAAAAAACCTGCCGGACGGATTTCAGAAAGCGGAATTTGTGCAGGAAAAAGGTTTTCTCGATCTTGTCGTTCCGAGGAAAGAAATGAAAGATACGGTTTCAAAACTTATCGGGATGATGTCCGCATGAAGTCGGTTTCGTCATTGATGGAAATGCAGGCACTGGCCGATCAATCGAGGGGATCGCATCGCAAGATTGGCTTTGTCCCGACGATGGGATCCCTGCACGAAGGACATCTGAGCCTGATCAGGACAGCGCGAGAACAATGCGATGATGTAATTACTTCTATCTTTGTCAATCCGGCACAGTTTGCACCCGACGAGGATTATGAAAAATACCCGAGGGATATCCAGAAAGATACTGTCCTTGCTGTTGATGCCGGCTCAGACTATTTGTTCATTCCCGCTGCCGCAGACATATATCCCCCGGGTTTCTCCACCTTCGTGACAATGGACGGAATTTCTGCTGTGTGGGAAGGAGCGATACGTCCGACACATTTTCGCGGAGTGGCGACGGTTGTGCTGAAACTCCTGCAGCTTACCAAGCCGCATATGCTGTATCTCGGCCAGAAAGACGTGCAACAGTGCGTCGTGCTCCGACGCATGGTGAAAGAACTAAATGTGGATGTCGAGATCTTTGTGTGCCCGACAATTCGGGAATCCGACGGTCTTGCGATGAGTTCTCGCAACGTCTATCTGTCGCTGGAGGACCGGAAGAAAGCACCAATCCTTTTTCAAACACTCAAGAGTGCTCGCGAGCGCATCGATGCAGGAATACACGAGTGCGCAAGTCTTCGGCGTGAGATGGAATCGCTGCTTGGTTCGGCTGCGGGTGTGCACATCGATTACATCGCGATCATTGACGGCGAAACGCTTCAACCATTGGATGTGATCGATCGATCCCGGCAAACGATTATTGCGCTGGCCGCACGTTTTGGAACAACGCGATTGATAGATAATGTTATTATTGAACCAGCTCTCCCGTGAGGCGGCCTATGGAAAAAAGAATAGCGACGGTCATCATGGCGGCGGGAAAGGGAACCCGCATGAAAAATCCCGACAAAGCAAAAGTGATGTTCGAGGTCTTCGGCAAACCGATGATTCAACATGTCGTTGAACTTGCACAGGCGCTTGGCTCGGAGCGGGTAATCGCCATCGTCGGTTTTCAACGCGAGTCGGTCATTTCGTATTTGACCACAGCAAGTCCCTTCGTTGAGTTCGCCGTGCAGGATCCTCAACTGGGAACCGGACATGCCGTGATGCAGACCGAATCTGCGCTGGGTTCGTTCGACGGCGATGTTCTTGTCCTCTCAGGTGACGTGCCTCTTCTTCGTGCAGAGACTATTCATCGCCTGGTGGACGAACATCATGCCGCCGATGCAGTGGCGACAGTCCTGACCACTGTTATTGACGATCCGACGGGGTATGGACGAGTACTGAGAGATGTCGATGGTTCCGTCCTCGGCGTCGTAGAGCATAAGGATGCCTCGGAGGACGAACGCATGGTGAAGGAGATCAATTCCGGCATCTACGTGTTCGACGCAAAGCACCTTTTTGATGCCCTGCATCATATCACGCCGCATAATGTCCAGAATGAGTATTATCTGCCCGACGCTTTTCTGTACTTCAAGAAAGAGCATATGCCCATTGCCGCCGTGATTGCGGAGGATTCAAACGAAATTCGCGGCGTCAATACGGTCGAACAGCTTGCGGAGGTGGAAATGGCTTTGCGCCGGCGTTGAATCGTTGACAATGGGAACGAAAATCTCTATAATTCACCATGGGTGAGCTATGAATAAGACAGGTATTTTTCTCGTTTTCGTGCTTTTCAGCCTTCCGGGGATGATGAACGCCCAGTTTAAGCAGACTGGCTCCTCAGGGCAGAATGTCACAAGTTCCATGATCCGTCCGCCGAGCGCGTCGGAATGGTTCGGTTTTTTCAATCCGGACAATCTGTTTATGCGTCAGAGCTATTCAATGAGCTATGCCACCGGCGGGAGTCAGTCTCTCGCACTGGGCCGTTACACCAATAGTATGTTGTATCGATTCTCGGACAAAGTGTCTGCGCAGGTGGATTTGAGTCTGCAGCATTCTCCGTACAGCACTCTCCCTAAGAATCTGCAGAACAGCCTGACCGGGCTCTATCTGGACAGGGCGCAGATTAATTATCGTCCGGCGCAGAATGTCCTTCTGCAGGTGTCGTACCGGCAGATCCCTTGGGCGTATGACGGGTGGTATTCACCCTTTGGGATGATGGGCACCGGGCTCGAAGTGGACGAGGTGAAGTGAAAACACTGCCTTCCGAGGGTCGGTCACGCAAGATCCTGCTTACGCTCCTGATTACTGTACTTTCTGCGTTTGTTGTTTACCAGTCCTATCTTGTTTTTTTCGACTCTCCGACCGGGAAGAATTCGGCGACGGCAGCCGTACGCGATTCCACTGCGCGCGGCAGACAATCGTTGGTGGTGCAAATCGACGTCCTGAATGGAAGCGGTGTCTCCGGAGTCGCCCAGAAAATGACGTCGTTCGCGCGGTCCATGGGCTACGATGTTGTCGAAATGAGAAACTACAAAACTCCCGATGTGAAAGAAACACTGGTGATTGACCGTTGCGGCAATATGGAAATGGCGAAACGCATTGCCGCTGATATCGGCGTGAAAGAAAGAAATATTTTGCAGCAATTGAATCCGGATTATTTCGTCACCGCATCTATTGTGGTCGGCAAGGACTACAAAGATCTGCCGGCCTGGATTCACAGTAAGAAATGAAAGGAATCGTATTGACTACCAAACTCCTTGCAAAAAAAACAGCGCAATTTGCACTCATCAAAAAGGCCGCTGACGTCGTGATCCTGGATCTGCATGGATTGACATCGATGGCGGACTTTTTTGTTGTCTGCTCGGGTGATTCCGACACGCAGGTCCGTGCCATTGCGGATGCGGTGGAGGAAGAGATGGCGGCGATCGGCGATCGCGTCTGGCACAAGGAAGGATATCGGGAGGGCCAATGGATTCTGCTGGATTTTGTCGATGTGGTTGTGCACGTCTTCCACAAGGACACGCGGTCTTTCTACAATCTGGAAAAATTGTGGGGTGATGCCCCGACCGAACACGTCGAAGATGCTCGTGTGAAAAAAACGGTACGTCGGAAATCTCCGTCAACAAAACGATCGAAAGAATGAAACAGTATCTCCAGAAAGCCGTCGGCGAAGTACTCAGTTCGCTTCACTATTCATCCGGCGCGCTCTTTTTTGAAAAGCCGAAAGTGGCCGCACACGGCGACCTGACGACAAACATCGCGATGCTTCTTGCGAAAGAAGCGAAGAAAAATCCGCGCCAGGTTGCACAGGAGATTACCGGTGCATTGCATCCGGATCCGGCGCTCGTGGCTGCAGTTGAAATTGCCGGTCCCGGATTTATCAACTTCCGTTTTACCCCCGGCTGGGTCGTAGAGTCGGCAAAAGAAATTCTCCGGCAGGGTTCTGCATTCGGCAAGACGAATCCCGCAAACGGCCGTTTGACAAATGTGGAGTGGGTTTCTGCAAATCCGACCGGACCGCTGCACAGCGGCCACGGGCGCCAGGTTATTCTGGGATACACTGTTGCCAATCTGTTGGAATGGACAGGCCACGCGGTGACGAGGGAATACTATTTCAATAACGCCGGCAATCAGATGCTAAATCTGGGCGAGAGCATCTATGCACGCTACCGCGAGTCACTCGGCGATTCGTATGCATTTCCCGAAAACGGATATGCCGGCGAGTATATCAAAGACATCGCGGCTGCCATTGCCGCGGAGCATGGCGATGCACTCCGCGAATCCGGCGAGGATAAAAAATATTTCCGTCAACGCGGGGAAGAATGGTGCTTTGCGAGTATCAAGAAAACTCTCGAGCGGCTCGGTGTCCGGCACGACGTTTACTACAATGAAGACTCGCTCTACTCTTCCGGAAAGATCAACGAAGTCATCGAAGAATTCCGGGCCAAGGGACTGGCATATGATCTGGACGGTGCTGTCTGGTTGAAAGCGACCGAACTCGGGCTGGAGCAGGACCGCGTTATCGTCAAGAGCACGGGGGAGCCAACGTACCGCCTGCCTGATATCGCCTATCATCGCGAAAAATTCCGTCGCGGCTTCGATCTTGTAGTGGATATTTTCGGCGCCGATCACATTGCGACCATTCCAGACGTACTTGCCGGTGTCCGCGCGCTTGGCTATGAAACGGAAAACGTCAAAGTCATTATCCACCAAATGGTATCGTTTGTCGAGGGCGAAGAAGTAGTCAAGATGTCCAAGAGGAGTGCAAAAGTGTACACGCTGGACGAACTGATCGATGAAGTGGGCGCCGATGCCGTTCACTATTTCTTCGTCATGCGCAGCGCAAACACGCATTTGGAATTTGACATCGAACTTGCAAAAGAACAGTCGGACAAGAATCCGCTCTATTATCTCCAGTATGCACATGCCCGCATTGCGAGCATTCTGCGATTTGCGCAGGAGCAAGGATATCCGGTCGACGATGTTGCCGCTCTGCTTCCCTCTGTAGCGAACGCCTTGCTGAAGGAAGATGCGGAAGTCAACCTATTGAAGTTGCTCCTCGATTTTCCGGAGATGATTCAGAGCTGCGCATTCGGCTATGAACCGCACCGGCTGACGACATATTTGCGTGAAGTAGCCGAAGCATTTCATCGCTTCTACCACGATTGCCGCGTTCTCGGAGAAGACAAGAGCCTGAGCACCGCCCGCGTGGCGCTCTGTCTCATGGCAAAAACTGTCATCTTCAACGGTTGTACCATTCTCGGCGTCTCTGCGCCGGAGAAAATGTAATCCCGAAGAAAGGCCGCGCATACCCCACCTTGCTACCGCTAGTCTGTTGATCTGAAAGAACTTAACTCGGTTCTTCGTTGATTTTTCTTGTCTAATTCCGTATTATTCATAGATATAACCGAAGGAAAACCATTTCTATGAACACTATCCTTGTGACCGGCGGAGCTGGTTTCATTGGCAGTAATTTTTGCCGGATGATGGTAGAACGTCACCCGGGGAAGCGTATCATCAATTTTGACAGCCTGACATATGCCGGAAATCTTGAGAATCTGACGGTTCTGGAGAATAACCGCGACTACAAATTCGTCAAAGGGGATATCTGCGACAAAGCCGCGGTGGAAAAAGTCATCCGCGATTTTTCCATTGATGCAATAGTGCATTTCGCTGCTGAGTCACACGTCGATCGCAGTATTCTCGGTCCCGAAGTGTTTATCCGCACGAATGTCCTGGGTACGCAGGTGCTTCTGGACGCGGCTCTCAAGAATGGAATTCAGAAATTCCTTCATGTGTCGACCGATGAAGTGTACGGATCTCTGGGAGCAACGGGCCTCTTTACGGAAGCCACACATCTTCATCCGAACAGTCCCTATTCTGCAAGCAAAGCATCCTCCGATCTATTGGCCCTTGCATACTTCCACACGTTTGGCCTTGCCGTGTGTGTGACGCGCTGCTCCAATAACTACGGTCCTTTTCAGTTTCCTGAGAAACTCATTCCGCTGATGATTGCCAATGCGTTGAATGACAAGCAATTGCCGGTGTATGGTGATGGAATGAACGTACGCGACTGGCTCTATGTGCTTGATCACTGCGAAGCATTGGACACGGTGTTGCAGAACGGAAAGCCCGGCGAAGTGTACAACATCGGCGGCAACAATGAGAAGCCGAACATCGAGATTGTGAAATTGATTCTGGGCGAATTGGGGAAATCCGATTCGCTGATCAAGTACGTC
>JAPLFO010000100.1:15067-22314 GCA_026390635.1 Ignavibacteriales bacterium | reverse complement strand
AGTCGGCCCGACCTGCCCCCCAACCAACTCGCCAAGCGGAACGCCGGATTTATCCGGCAGGCCGGGTGAGCCGTCCGGCACGACCCGCCCCCCAACCAACGCCCCCATCGCCTGGTCTGACCTTGGCGCCAAGGCCACCGCCCAATACTCGGGTGACGGCCTGTCGGTGGCCGTGACGCCGTCGGGCGCGGTGCGGCTGCGCTGCACGTTCCAGAAACTCGAGGGCGAGGTGACGTGCGAAGGCTTGTGGCTTGAGTCCACCGTACCCGGCGCTGCCGCCGTTCCCGCAGAGCAGCACTTTTTTCTTTTTGTTCAAAGCGGCAATAAGTATGTCGATGGCTTTTGAAATATCGGCCGCACAGGTTTCTGCGATTTTCAATTTTGTTTCTGCGCTTGCCTTTAGCGAGTCTTCAATGAAGCGCTGGCGATAGACCAGGGTCAGGGGGAGGTGAGCCATGCGATTACACTTTCAAGGGATTGCGTGTATGGATGGCATCGGCAAACTCTTTGATCAGCGATGCGGAAGATCCGGATTCGAGCACATTGCCGGTGACAATAAAGCGTGCGCCGGCCTTTACTTTCTTCTGCGCCGCTTCGGGTGTTCGCAATCCGCCGCCGACGATCAACGGAATGCTGCAATAGTGCGCAACGGCTGCGATCATTTCCTCCGGTACGGATTGATCAGCGCCGCTGCCGGCTTCGAGGTACACCAGTTTGAAACCGAGGTATTCCGCCGCGAGTGCATGCGCCGCAGCGATGTCCGGCTTGTCGCGGGGGATGGGACGAGTGCCGCTCATGAATTCCGCAGATGTCGTCTTCCCCGATTCAATCAGCATATAGCCTGTGGAGATCGCTTCCAGGTTCATCTTCCGGATAATCGGGGCGGCAAGGACCTGATCGCCGATAAGGTGTTCGGCATTCCTTCCGCTGATGATCGACAGGAAGAGAATTGCATCCGCCGATTTTGATATTTGCTGAATGCTCCCGGGAAAAATCACCACCGGTTTTGTCGTATGTGCTTTCATCGACCGGATGCATTCCTCAAATGTGTCGGCCATAACAAGACTGCCGCCGACAAAAAATGCATCGACGCCGGCTTCTGTCGCTTGCTCGATGAATGGCGCAACCGTCTCCGGAGCAATCTTGTCCGGATCGACGAGGACGCAATAGGCGGCACCCTGGGATGCGCTGGCGGAAAGAAGTGTTTGGTAGATGGACATAGTTACCTTCAATTTATTTTACTTTTGCATGGCAACTGCTCGGATCGAAGATCTTCAGCCACAAAGAACACCGAGAAAAAGAAGAGAGCACAGAGAAAAGTGTTTGATAGAACAATCATGGCGATTACATATCGAGACCTCTGAATGACCATTTTGCCGCTTGTCATTCTGAGCGAAGCGAAGAATCCATTTGCTGGTATCTTGTTGAAGCGATGGATTCTTCGTCGCTGCGCTCCTCAGAATGACAATGCTCAGGAGTGTTTCAGAAATCTCAAATCATAATATTGGTATCAATGGAACCGTTTTTATTCTTCATCATTTTCCGGAACAGCCGCCTGGCGCGTCAACAAGTCATACCGATTAATGCGCCGCGGATATTTGTGAATGACTTCTTTCTGCTTCTTCGTCAGTCCGTACGCTGATTCTACCGTTTCATCGACCTGATTCCACAACGATTCGAGCGTCGAGCGATACCCCGATTTTGCGCCTTCCGTCTTGGCCGCAATGGCCTTTGACTGTAATTCGGAAATCCTGTCTGCCAGACCCGCCAGAAGTTTTGTTGTCTTCGGATCGTCGATGACGGCAGAGGGGAACGGAGCAAGCTCCATGAATTGTCGGTTGATTTGCCGCCATCCAGAATCGCTTAGTCCTGCTTTTAGCTTGACGAGCGCATTGAACACTGTCGAATTGATAAGGCAGGCGATAGACTGAAGCTGAATGGTGGATCCATTTTCAACGCTAATTGAATTTACTCTCACATTGTCAAGATAAACGTCGCCTGTGGGATCAACAGTCGCAATTGCATCTTCTATTGTCGACGGAAAAAGAACCTTCGGACTCGACTGACTGACGAGGTTTTTCGGATAAGTATAGAGATGCCATCGGTGTGGTCCTTTTTCAACATCCACCGCTTTGACGATCTTTTTCTTTCGTTGTTCAAGATAATCGGCTGTTTTGTGATATCGCAGCTTGAAGTCGGTCCATGCTATTTCATGAGCCTCCCCATTTTTGATGTCGTACGGAAAAATAACCCATGCATCGGCGTTGTCGATTCTGAAAGGATAGAACCCGCGATTTCTGCACAGTGGCCGGAGCGCCGCACGCTCGAGAACTATTTCTTCGCCGTCGCCGTTTCTCCCGATCACCGTGCGAGGTTTGACGTCAACTGGTTCAAACTGATAGAGCTTCCCATACAGCGTCTGCAAGCCGACAGATATCTGTATGTCTTTTCTGTTTGCGAGAGTACCATGCTTCTTCAAGAGCTCGCCATGGACTTCCAATAGATCGGGTTGATCGAATGCCCAGACGTTCGAGTCAACATAGTCCCACGATATCCTGCAATCGACGCTCGGTTTTCGTGCATTGGCGTTGTCATAATTTTCGTACGTCACATAGCCAAAATCACTCCGGTTTCGCTGAAGAATCATGATTGCTGTGTAGGTCGTCCTTCCAGCGAAGATCTGAATGTCCCTGAAATCTTCGATCTCCGCGACAGCCTTGTTCCGGATGAGCCATGAACGGACAGCTTCCCCATAATCAGTTTTGAAGAAGCGATTCTGAATGATGAATCCCAGGCGTCCGTTCTTTTTGAGCAATCTCAGTCCTTGCTCCATGAACGGCATGGCAATATCCGTCTTGCCCTGGGCGGTAGTTTCATAGACACCGCTTTCTTTCAGATACTGATATTGAAGCGGCATCCATTCCTTGTAGCGTTTGACTTCGATGTACGGTGGATTGCCGACGATGGCATCAAAACCTCCGCGTGCCATGACCGCACCAAAACCGCTCGTCGTGTTATGCCAGTCGAACGGCATCGTCTCATGAATGATTTTGTCGGCATCCATGCCGAGGCCGATAATATCCGTACCGACAATTGAATTTCCCTGACGGATATTCTTGCCGATGCCGCTGAGAAGCAGATGCGGTTCACCGGTGAATGCGGACATGCGCTCAAGATAGCGCAACGCGAGAGACATCCGTGCTACTTCGACAGCTTCCGGATCGATATCGACGCCGTAGATACACTGGTTGATTATCGATTGAGCAATCGACGGGGAAACCCGGCCTCCATCGTCGGAATCGACGATAAACGCGGCACGCCGCTCGTCGCGCTTATGATTGTTGAACCATGCGACAATTTGCAGTTCAAGATAATCAAAGACGCCTAAAAGAAATCCGGCACTGCCGCACGCTGGATCGAGGATGCAGGTTTGTAGCAACGCTTCCGGATCTTTGCCGCTGCAGATCGGATCCAATGTCTTCTTCACAATTCTGGCAACGATCCAGGGAGGAGTATAGACAGCTCCTTTTGTCCGTTGATATTCCGGTTTGTATTCATCCTCCACACTGCTGCCGATGACGCGGAGTCGTTTTCCAAGATATCGTTCATACACGCCGCCGAGCAGTTCGATGGGAATGGCGTCGAATCGGTACGGGTTGGGATAGTACAGCGTCAGTACGATATCGCGGAAGACGCGTCCCTTCAACCACCACGAGCGCAGATGAGCATCTACACCGGAAGGATCGTCTTCATCCTTTGCAGGAAATAGGATTCCGTCATACACATGGATGTATCGCGTTTCGTGCTGCTCAAGGAAGAGCGGCCAGAATCCGTCTTCGTTGGTTGCCATCTCCAGAAGCGTGCCTAATTCTTCAAACCCGAATTCTTCACAGATGCGGAGGAAAATTATCCGATCGAGAATCCTCTGAGCTGCGGCGGAAATCAGAGCAGCGTCGCGGGTTTTACCATAGCGCAGAATGGTCTTGGCAAGATCTTTTCTCCAACCGGAGAGCCGTTCTTCGAAATCCTCATCCAGCGACTTGCTCCCTTTGGGTTTTTCATCATCGGGAAGCTGACGCGACAACGAACCCGAATCAATGGCTTCCTTCGAAAAGAAATCCCAGAGCAAATCAAAATGGTCCAGATACTCAGAGTAGTGGATGTAGTGCACGCGTGCAATATCTGCTTCATCGCGATCTCTGGGAGGAATGCGGCAATCGTAAATGGCGAGCTCTTCAAAATCGAAGGCGTAGCTGACTTTGAATCCTTCAGACCAACCGTAGCAGCGAATCTGAAAGGAGATGCTCGAGTCTTCTTTGAGATCAGCGTCAAATTTCTTCGCGTCAATAAAAAGCGTCCTCTGTCCGTGGGAGAGGAGGCAATAGTCCGGCCGCAGGTGTGTGGTTCCCTCCGCCTTCAGTCGCCGCGCCGCCCGCCCCTGGATTCTGTATTCCTGTTTCACCTGGGCGGGTTCGGAAGGATTCCAGCCGAACACCTGCAGGAATCGTTCGATCCATGTTCGCGCAGTTGCTTCGGATTGCCCTCTGCTCATGCCGGAACGCTGCAGGGTGCTGAATTCCGATATGAGTGCAGCGAGCGCAATTTTAGTTGTTGATTTTGGATCCATCTTCCTTCTTCTCTGCGTCCCCTTGATTCTTCGCATGTTCCCCCCATGTGAGACGATTATTTTATGCCGGGCGGACTTATTGTCCGCTGCGTACGATATCGGCAACGGCCTTCAAGGCTTCGTCTATCTTGGTAACATCTTTTCCTCCGGCCGTGGCGAGATGCGGTTTCCCTCCGCCGCCGCCGCCGAGAATCTTCGCGATGGCGCCGACGATTTTTCCCGCCTGAAGCTTCTTGCCGGCCACCAGATCGTCCGTGACAACGCACACCAACGCAACCTTCTCTTCGATGACTGCCGCCAGCACGCCGACACCGCTGCCGAGTTTTGTGCGAAGAGCGTCGCCGAGGGATTTTAGAGAGTCCATGGAGTCGGCTTCTATCTTGGCAGCGACGACCGCTATCGGTCCAATGTGTTCTGCGCCGGCGACCAGCGTCTCCAATTCCGAGCCGGCAGACGAAATTTTCGTCCGGGAAAGTTCCTTCTCTGCTGTGCGCTTCCGATCGCCCAATTCCAGAATAAATTCTTCGAGGGTTCGGAACTTCGCCGCGATTTCCGAGAATCCCTCCTGCAATGCCCGCGTTACAACGGACGCGGGCAGGGAAGAGAGTTTCTCGAATCGGATGGCGATGGTTTCGTCAGAGACAGCAAA
This sequence comes from Ignavibacteriales bacterium, assembly GCA_026390635.1. Classification (GTDB taxonomy): domain Bacteria; phylum Bacteroidota; class Ignavibacteria; order UBA10030; family UBA8401; genus JAPLFO01. The sequence goes on along the minus strand of JAPLFO010000100.1, from coordinate 17,038 downwards.
GCGTGAATGCAATGCCACCGGCAATTGGGAGGCAAGCTCTGCAATTTCCGCCAACCGCTCGCGTGCAAATTCCACGCGCTCCCGGTAGTTGTGGTGCTGGATCGCCAGATAGTCCAGCGCATGAGCCGAGGTCAGCGCTTCAATGCGGCGCACGCCGCTCGCTATGCTGGATTCGGAGCGGACCTTGAAGTAACCGATCTGGCCGGTGTGTGACACGTGCGTGCCGCCGCAGAATTCCTTGCTGTAGTTGTCGAATTCAATGACGTTCACGCGATCGCCGTATTTGTCGCCGAAGAACATCAACGCTCCCATTTTCTGCGCCTCTTCAAACGGGATCGCGATATGATGCTGCACCGCAATGTCCCTTGCCACAATATCGTTTACCTGCTCTTCAATGGCGTTGAGTTCCTCCGGAGTGACGCGCGCAAAGTGTGCAAAGTCGAAACGTAAATGCTCCGCAGATACCAGCGAGCCGGATTGATGAACATGAGTGCCGAGAATGGACCGCAGCGCCGCGTGGAGAAGATGCGTCGCGGAGTGATTGCTCATGATCGCCTCGCGGCGCGGAGCATCGACTTTCGCCGTCACAATGTTTCCCGCCAGGTCATTTCGTCCTGCGGCAATTTTGTGCCAGATGATGCTCCCGTCTTTTTGCGTATCTTCCACCGGAACCAGGTCCGTTCCGAGCATCAGCACGCCGGTGTCGCCGACTTGTCCGCCGGATTCCGCGTAGAACGGCGTCCGATCGAGAGCAACGTGCTCATCTGCTGTACCCACGATGGATGCTTGTTGCTCCAGTGTTTCATATCCGACAAAGCGAGAGGCAGGAATAGCGGAACCTTTCGCGGTGATCTTCCCGCCGCCGAAAACCGCGCCGGACATTTTTCCCGATTCGCGGGACCGGTCGCGCTGCCGTTCCATCAGATGCTGAAACGCTTCTGCCTCTATGGTCAGCGTGCGTTCAGCGCAGAGAAGTTCTGTCAGATCCAGGGGGAAGCCGAACGTATCGTACAGTTTGAATGCTTCATCAGCCGGGAAGACAGTCGAAGAGCCAAGAGCGCGCACGACTGATTCGAAAATTTCCAGACCGCGATCCAGCGTTTGATTAAACGATTCTTCTTCGCTTCTGATGACGCGCTCAATCAGTTCCTGATGTTCCGCGATCTCGGGAAATGTTGCGGACATCATTTCCACAAGAATCTTCACCAGCTTGTAGATGAAGGGATCGTGCATTCCGATTGTTCTGCCGAAGCGGGCGGCCCGTCGCAGAATCCTGCGCAGCACATATCCGCGCCCTTCATTCGAAGGAATTGCTCCGTCGGCAATTGCAAAGGTGAGCGCCCGCACGTGATCCGCGATAACGCGCATCGCGACGTCCTGCTCGGATTTTCCGGCCGTGTATTCCCTGTCGGCGATCGATGCGATGCCGGAAATCAACGGCATGAACACGTCGCTGTCATAGTTGGAAGGGGGGCGCTTGAAATCCGATTTCATGGAATGCATGACGGCGCAGACGCGTTCGAATCCCATGCCGGTGTCCACATGTTTGGCCGGCAGGTCTTCCAGTGTGCCGTCTGTGCGCCGATTGTGCTGAATGAAGACGAGATTCCAGATTTCGATGAGTTCCGGCAGTCCTGCGTTGACCATCGATGCATCGGCATTTCCGTCTGCAGTCAGATCGACGTGAATTTCGGAGCAGGGGCCGCAGGGTCCGGTTTCACCCATCTCCCAGAAATTGTCCTTCTCGTTGAAGTGGAGAATATGATCGTGCTTGATGTCCGTGACTGTTTTCCAGAGTTCGAACGATTCATCGTCTGTTCGATACACCGTCGCCCACAATCGCTCTTTTGGGAGTCCCCAGACTTCTGTGAGAAGTTCCCACCCCCACTGTATCGCTTCTTTTTTGTAATAATCGCCGAAGGACCAATTGCCCAGCATTTCAAAGAATGTATGGTGATACGTGTCGCGGCC
>JAPLFO010000100.1:485-15026 GCA_026390635.1 Ignavibacteriales bacterium | reverse complement strand
GCATTGGTGAACAGCAGCGTCGGATCGCCATGGGGAATGACGGGGGCGGAGGGAACGATACGATGATCTCGGGCTGCAAAATAATCGAGGAAACTTTTACGGATTTCTTGTGACGTCATAGGATACAGTTACATTTCGATTTGTGTCATGAGCTGGATTTCCTCCAGAACATGGGTGATCTCAAGACAGCGTTTCAGATCGCCGGAATAGACACACGATCTTCCTTGGTTATGGACTTCCAATGTCAACCGCTCGGCTTTGCCGCGGTCGCAGCGGAGCGCTTTTATAATTTGGGTGATGACTTCTTCAAATGTATGGACTTCGTCGTTAAAGAGGATGGCACGTGCAGGCTCGACGGTGCGTATCTCGTCGATGACCTCTTCTTCCCGTTCGCCACTGCTTTGTGATTCCGGAAAATCATTCATGTCAAAAAATAGGGAAAAAACCATTCCTTTGCAAGAAGACATCTTGCGCGCAAGCACCGGACTTTCTATATTGTCTAAAATAGAAAAAAGGAGCTCAGAGATGGTATTCGACCTTGACATGATCAAAAAAATCTATGCTGCGTACCCGGCCAGACTCGCGAAGGCCCGCGAAATTACCGGATCGCCTCTGACGCTTGCGGAGAAAGTGCTCTATGCGCACTACTTTGGTGCAATTGCTGTTTCTGCGAAGCGGGGTGCATCGTACGTCGATTTTGCTCCGGACCGCATCGCGATGCAGGATGCTACCGCTCAAATGGCGTTGCTCCAATTCATGTCGGCAGGGAAAAAGCGTGTCGCCGTTCCTTCCAGTGTCCATTGTGATCATCTCATACAGGCGCAGGATGGCGCTGGTCAGGATCTCGCCCGTGCGGGTGATGAAAACCGCGAGGTTTATGATTTTCTTGCCAGCGTATCGGACAAGTACGGCATTGGTTTCTGGAAGCCGGGCGCAGGAATTATCCATCAGGTTGTGCTGGAGAATTATGCATTTCCCGGCGGCATGATGATTGGGACGGATTCCCACACGCCGAATGCCGGTGGACTCGGCATGGTTGCCATTGGTGTCGGCGGTGCGGATGCCGTGGACGTAATGGCCGGGATGCCATGGGAACTGAAATTCCCCAAGATCATCGGCATTCATCTCACCGGCACATTGAATGGCTGGGCCTCGGCGAAAGATGTAATATTAAAGGTCGCCGGAATTCTCACCGTCAAAGGAGGTACCGGCGCCATCGTTGAATACTTCGGCGATGGAACGAAGTCCATTTCCTGCACCGGCAAGGGAACGATCTGCAACATGGGTGCAGAGATCGGCGCGACTACGTCCATCTTTCCATTTGATGCGCGCATGGCGGCATACTTGCGCTCCACGGGACGGGGTGAAGTGGCCGCGCTAGCGGAGTCGGTTGCCGACTGTCTTGCGCCGGATCCGGAAGTTCTCGCTGCACCGCACAAGTTTTACGACAAGATTATTGAAATTGACCTCACGGAACTAGAGCCGTACATCAACGGACCGTTCACGCCGGATCTTGCATGGCCGATTTCAAAATTTGCAGCAGCTGTTGCCGAGAAGAAATATCCGGCGGAACTCAAAGTTGCGATGATCGGAAGCTGCACTAACTCGTCCTACGAAGACATCGAACGTTCGGCCGCAGTTGCGCGGCAGGCGCTCGGCAAAGGACTGAAATCCAAATCGGAATTTGTGATTACCCCCGGAAGCGAACAGATCCGTGCGACCATCGAGCGGGACGGACAATTGAAAACGCTGACGGATTTCGGCGGCACGGTTCTCGCGAATGCCTGCGGTCCCTGCATCGGACAATGGAAACGAAAAAATCAGGAGATGGGCGAAAAGAATTCCATCATCACAACGTACAACAGAAATTTCACAGGCCGCAATGACGGAAATCCGGCGACGCATGCATTTGTCGCAAGTCCGGAGATTGTCACAGCGCTGGCGGTTGCCGGGATGATTACATTTAATCCGCTGACGGACAGTGTAATGACGGACGCCGGCGATGCGATCAAGCTGGATGCGCCGACCGGCGATGAACTTCCGAAAAAAGGATTTACAGCGGGCGCAAGTGGATTCGTCAAACCGGCGGAGGACGGAAGCGCCATTCAGGTAAAAGTAGATCCGGTAAGCGATCGTTTACAATTACTGGATCCGTTCATTCCGTGGGAAGGCACAGACCTTGAGCAGCTTCGCGTACTTGCAAAGGTTAAAGGGAAATGCACGACGGATCATATTTCTCCCGCCGGCAAGTGGCTGAAATTCCGCGGTCATCTCGACAATATTTCCAATAACATGTTGATCGGGGCAGCAAATGCATTCACCGGTGAATCGGGCAAAGGGAAAAATACTCTTACCGGAGAAACGAAAGAATTTTCGGCCGTTGCGCGCGATTACAGAAAGGGCGGGTTCGGCTGGATCGTCATCGGCGATGAGAATTACGGGGAAGGCTCATCACGCGAACACGCTGCAATGGAGCCGCGTTTTCTCGGCGGGCGCGCCATCATCGTGAAAGGTTTTGCACGCATCCATGAAACGAATCTGAAGAAGCAGGGAATGCTGGCATTGACCTTTGCGGATCCGGCTGACTACGATCGCATTCGGGAGGACGACGTTGCAGCGATCCGGGGATTGAGAGCATTCACGCCAGGTATTCCCCTTCAGCTGGAATTGAAACATAGCGATGGTACCGTTGATACGGTTTCCCTGAATCACACATTCAACGAAGGACAGATCGCCTGGTTTAGAGCCGGCAGCGCATTAAACGCGATGAAATAATTCCGGGCGCTTGAGACGGTGGTCACCTCGGCTGCGGTTGGCGAGCGCAGTCGAGCCGCGCTCGGCGACCGCTCTCCGGGAGGAAAATGACAAAATATCTTCCAATACTGCTGGCTGCGTCGCTTCCATACATAACACGCTTCATTCTTTACTCCGCCGCCCTTAAAATCCGGAAGATCGAATCGACGATTCTGAATCGTTTGATCATAGCCGGAGCGCAATTTCTTCTCATGGCTATTCCGATTTCTCTCCCTGTCTTCGCTGCACTTATTCTCATGTTCGCCGCTCCCATGATAGCTCTCCATCAATTGACGGAGACTGATTTGCTTCCTGAAGCCTTCGGTATCGCCGTGGTTGTGGAGAGTCTTTCAATTTTCGCGACAGATTATCTTCTGACCCCATTTATTCAATCGCTCTGACGAAGGGCAGGGGCAGGAAACCTATTCCCGCGTCCGGGTGTTCATCTATGTGAAGGCTCCCCGCGGTTCCGGGATGGATTCGGGGCTAACGGAAGCCACGACATATTTATACATAACCGGAAGGAATCTCTATGCGGTATGAACCCGCTCGTGTGAAACCGTTTCGCGAAGAGCTGACGGCGCTTGGAATTCGGGAATTGGCGACACCGGAAGCAGTCGATGAAGCTGTCGGAGCGAAGAAGGGGACGACGCTCGTTGTTGTGAACTCAGTGTGCGGCTGTGCGGCTGGTGCGGCGCGACCGGCAGTACGTATGGCGCTGGAAAAAGGTCCGAAACCCGATGCTGCGGTCAGCGTGTTTGCGGGAATGGAAGAAGATGCAACATCGCGCTTGCGGCAGCGATGGCTGACGGGACAGCCGCCGTCATCGCCGGCAATCGCACTCTTCCGGGATGGACAATTGATGCATTTTATCCCTCGCTCTTCAATTGAAAAGAGGCCCGCAGGAGAGATTGCGGTGGAATTATCCGCAGCGCTGGAAAAATTCTGCACCGTCGCTTCTTCATAGCGCGACGGTGTGCTATTCACTATAAAGAAAACGCCCGGTTCTCTCACAAGAATCGGGCGTTTTCTCTGTAATTATTCTGCGAAGCATCCTTCGCAGTGGTTTATTCTCCAGCGTATTCAATCCAGGAACCGTTGAGTAACTACGAGATCATTTCAATGCCTTCATAAATGGTTTAAGCAAGTCGATCGGGAAGGGGAAGATAGTCGTTGAGTTATTTTCCGAAGCAATCTCCGTCAGTGTCTGCAGATACCGGAGCTGCAGAGCGATGGGATTCTTCTCGATCACTTTGGCCGCCTCTGCAAGCTGCTTGCTTGCCTGGAACTCTCCCTCCGCATGCACGATCTTTGCCCGGCGTTCGCGTTCCGCTTCCGCCTGTTTCGCCATCGCGCGCTGCATTTCAACCGGCAGATCAATCTGCTTCACTTCGACGTTCGAGACTTTGATGCCCCAGGGTTCCGTGTGCTGATCGATGATAATTGCCAGTTCCTGATTAATCTTGTCGCGTTGCGCGAGCAGATCGTCGAGTTCCGATTGTCCGAGAATCGAGCGCAGTGTCGTCTGGGAAAGCTGCGAGGTTGCGTAAAGATAATTCTCCACATTCACGATGGCCTTGTCCGGCTGGACGACGCGGAAATAGACGACCGCATTCACTTTGATGGAGACGTTGTCTTTGGTAATGACATCCTGCGGGGGAACATCGAGGACTACTGTCCGCAAGCTGACCCGTACCATTCTGTCGACAATCGGGATCAGGAAAATCAATCCCGGGCCTTTCATCGTGATCAAACGCCCAAGCCGGAAAATGACGCCACGCTCGTACTCCGAGAGGACTTTGATTGCGTTGGACAGAATAAACATCACAAAAAAGATAAAGACAAATCCGACAAGTATGAAGCCTGGCATGGCGGTTCCTCAATAGAAATTATGAGTGATTGGAAAGACGCATGTGACTAGAATTAAATGGGATGAAGTGCCGGTTCGAGATCACTTTCCTCGTTCTCAGGCAAATGTTATCTAATTAGTTGTTTGAGCAGGAGCTCAGGCATACGATGTTCACTTCGGCACATGCGCTCTGACTTTGAGAACAAGGCCATCAATCTGTTCTACGATCACGTGTTGGCCCTTGGCGATGGATCCTTCCGCGGCAATTGCAGTCCAAATTTCTCCGCCGATCTTTATCTGCCCGTCGGGTGCGAGGTGGGCGATAGTGATACCCACGCTGCCGATGAGTCCCTCGACGCCTGTGGTCGGAATACGACGCTGTGCCCGGATGCCGGCGCCGATCGCAAATACAAAAAAGAGCGTTGTGAAGAGAATTGTAGGAAGTATAACTCCCAGAGAAACGGCGCGCGCGCCGCCCCAGTTGTCCGTCGTGATCAACATCAGGGAGCCAAGCAGCAGGCACACGACGCCGCCAATGGTCAACATGCCGTGGCTTAAAATCTTCAGTTCCAAAACGAACATGATAATTCCCATCACGATCAGAATGACGCCGGCATAATTGACGGGAAGCGTGTGCATGGCATAAAGTGCCAGCAGAAGCGAAACAGCGCCGACAATTCCCGGAAAGATGGCGCCGGGATTATAAAGCTCGAAGAGAAGCCCATACATGCCGATCATCATCAGGACGTACGCGATGTTGGGATCGCTGAGGATGTTCAGCAATCGCTCCGGCCATCCCATCTCTCTGCGCTCAATGATAGCATTGGCCGTTTTCAGGACCAGCTTCCCTTCTCCGATCGCAACGGTACGGCCTTCGAGGGAATCCAGAAGTGCTTGCATGTTTGGGGCGATGAGATCCACCACACCCTGCTGAACGGCCTCCGTCTCTGTGATCGCAATGCTTTTTCGAACCGCTTCTTCCGCCCACTGTACGTTGCGCTTTCTTTTTTCCGAGATACTTCTGATGAAGGCCGCCGCATCATTGGTGACCTTGGCAGACATGACCGAATCCATGCCACCCTGCAGACTCACCGGATGGGCCGCACCGATATTAGTTCCCGGAGACATCGCAGCGATGTGGGCGGCAAGTGTGATGAACACCCCGGCGGAAGCCGATTGGCCGCCCTGCGGAGACACATAGACAACAATCGGGATCTTTGCCGTGAGGAACTCCGTCACAATCTCCCGCGTGGATTGGAGCAATCCGCCCGGAGTGTTCAGTTGAACAATAATACATTGTGCGTGATGTTCTTCTGCACGCCGAATCTCGTCACGGAGATAGTCAGCGACCGCGGGATTGATTCCGCCATCAATTTTCGTCACAACAATTATGCGGTTTTCCGCCGGGGACGAAAACGGGACGGCGGCGAGAAGACAGAGGGCGAAGAGAAAAGGCACTGGAGGTCTCCAAAATTACGCTGTAAGGTAGTGAAAGACCTCAGAGAAAGCAAGAAGCGATTTTGTTCCTATCTTTGGGAATGGACTGTGTTTTTTTAGCCAGATCTGCAAATATTCTGGGCTTTTTGACAGAAAAATGACCAATCTTGTTGAATTACTTGGCACAATCCTTGCCGAATAATTCAACAATTACTTGAAGAAGATTAGGGAAAACCCATGGCTAGAGTCACAATATTCTCTTTAGCGCTCGCTTTAACTGCCGTGACCGGATTGTTCGGCCAGACGAAAGAGGATTGTCTCGCTTGCCACTCGGACAAGACCGCTACGATGGATCGAAAAGGCAAGACCCTGTCGATCTATGTGAACGACAATACGCTTTCACACTCGACCCATAAGAAGCTCGTTTGTGTTGCATGCCACACCGGATTTGATGCCGGCAATCTGCCGCATAAGGAGAAGATCACACCGGTGCAGTGCGTGAACTGTCACCGCAACGCTGACGCGAAGCATGCATTCCATGGAAAGGTCGTGGCAACAGGCAGCGCTGATGAAAGTCAGATGTGCAAAGGCTGTCATGGCCGGCATGAGGTGCAGAGTCCGAAACGAGTTGCGGACGGCGCCAATCCGACGGGAACAGAACTATGTGCGCAGTGCCATGAAAAGAACGTAATTCTCTTTAGGAATTCGGCACACGGGAAAGCGCTCGCCGCAGGGACTAAAAATGCGCCGACTTGTGTTCAGTGCCACTCGAAGAATATTTCTTCCATTCCGGCGGGGGGCGATGCCGCAAAATTGAAACTCGTGCAGGAGCAAGTGTGCATAGGCTGCCACGGCTCAAAGGTCCAGGCATCGACAGGCACAACATCGACATTCGTGATGGCGTATGAAGAAAGTTTTCACGCGAAGACACTCCGTGCCGGAAACGGCAAAGCGGCGACCTGCGTGGACTGTCACGGCAGTCATGAAATGAAAAAAGGCTCGGCATCTGATTCACGGGTCAATCGCAAAAATATTCCGGCGACGTGCGGACAATGTCACACGGCGATAGCAGATGCGTATCGCGGAAGCATTCACGGCAAAGGATTTGCTGCCGGGAACTCCGGGGCTCCTGTCTGCGTGGACTGTCATGGTGAACACAGGATTCTGAATCCGAAGGACCCGAACGCGGCCGTCTCCAAATTACATGTGTCGGCAGATGTCTGCACACCCTGTCATAGTTCTGTTCGCCTCTCTGAAAAGTACGGCCTTGCGTCCGAACGCGGACGGACATTCGATGATTCCTATCATGGACTCGCCACAAAAGCGGGAAGTGTGCAGGTTGCCAACTGCGCAAGCTGCCACGGATTCCACGACATTCTGCCGTCAAAAGATCCGAATTCGAGAGTGAATAAAAACAATCTTATCCAAACATGCGGTCGATGCCACCCCGGAGCGAATCAGAATTTCACCAATGGTGCGGTCCATGTGATCGTTGAATCTTCCGAAAACAGGATTCTCCATTTCGTGACGTCCTCGTATATCGTCCTTATCGTGGTGACGATCGGCGGTATGTTCGTGCATAATGTGCTGGACTTCGTCAAGAAATCAAAACGAAGACTACGCATGCGTCGCGGTTCTATCGAGGAAGACGAAGTAGGGCATGCCCTCTTCGTCAGAATGTCGCTGTTTGAACGGATACAACATGCAATGTTGTTGCTGAGTTTCATCACGCTGGTTATTACCGGGTTTATGTTGAAGTTTCCTGACGCATGGTGGGTGCAGCCGATTCGTTCGATGAGTCCCGTCGTCTTTGAAGTCCGTTCTATATTACATCGGCTTGCTGCTGTCGTGCTGATCTTTGCAAGCGTCGTGCACATTTATTATATCCTCTTTGTCCCGCGCGGAAAACAACTCGTGCGCGATCTCCTGCCGCGATTTCAGGATGCGAAAGACATGCTGGCCGTGGCACAATACAATCTGGGTATCAGTAAGGTGCGTCCGAAATTTGATCGTTTCGGCTACATCGAGAAAAGCGAGTACTGGGCATTGGTGTGGGGAACGATTGTAATGGGAGTGACAGGATTCATTCTTTGGTTCGATAACAGCTTTCTCGGTATCATCGGCAAATCGTGGTGGGATGTCGCTCGCACAGTCCATTATTATGAAGCATGGCTGGCAACGCTCTCCATTATCGTGTGGCATTTCTATTTTGTGATCTTCAATCCCGATGTCTACCCGATCAATCTTGCCTTTTTGAAGGGGACAATCACAGAAGAAGAAATGCACGATGAGCATCCGCTGGAACTACAACGGCTGAAGGAGCAGGCAGTTGAACAAGAGAGCGCATCTTCCCCTGGAAGCGGCGAAATCCCACAATGATACGATTCAGAAATACCGGCTGGCTGATCGTTCTTATTGCATTGTGCGCATCAGTCCGTCTATGCTCCCAAACGAAGGATGATTGCCTTACCTGCCATAGCGACAAAACGCTCTCGACAAAGAAGGGCAGCGCGACCATCTCACTGTTCGTCGATGAGAAAAAGTACGCGACATCGGTTCATGGCGTTATAGAATGTGTCGGCTGTCATTCGGATCTGAAGGGAAAAGATTTTCCGCACGAGCAGCGTCCGCAGCGGCCGACGTGTCTTGGATGCCATGACAAAGAACTGGCAAAATATGCCGGCAGTCTCCATGGCAAAGCGGTCGCGCGGGGAGATGCATTGGCGCCCCGCTGCCCCGATTGCCATGGTTCCCATGCAATAGTTCCTGTACGGGACAGTCGTTCGAACGTCGCACCGATGCAGATACCGTATCTCTGCGGGCGATGTCACCGCGAAGGGACGCCGGTGACTCGTCAGCACCAGATTCCGCAATCGAGTATTTTTGAAAACTATTCCGAAAGCATCCACGGTGAAGGCCTTCTGAAAAAAGGACTCGCCGTCAGCGCCACATGCGTTTCCTGCCACTCGTCACATGACATTCTTCCGCACACCGATGCGCGCTCGAGTATTGCACGCAAGAATATCGCCGCAACGTGCTCACGCTGTCATACCATGATTGAACAGGTACACCGGAAAATTATCAAAGGAGCACTGTGGGAAAAGGAAGAACATGTTCTTCCCGCATGTGTCGATTGTCATCAACCCCACAAAGTGCGGAAGGTCTTCTATGACCAGGGCATGGCAAATCAAGACTGTCTGCGATGCCATGACCGGCCGGACATTCGTTCATCGAAGGACGGGCATTCGCTTGCTGTCAAATTTGAAGAACTGACGGCTTCGAGACATGTCAAAGTTGCCTGCACGCAATGCCACACGGGTGTCAGTCCGTCAAAATTGCGTCCGTGTCAGACTATTCAGCAGAAGGTTGATTGTGCCTCCTGCCATGCTGTGGTGGGAGACGATTATAACAAGAGCATTCATGGAAAGTTGTCCGCAAGAAATGATCAAAATGCTCCCGTCTGCAAAGAATGTCATGGGACGCATAAAATCCTCGGCAAAAAAGATCCGGCGTCACCGATTTTCTCGCTCAATATTCCCCAACTGTGCGCCCGGTGTCATCGTGAAGGAAAAAAAGCCGCCGTCAGATACAAAGGCGAACAGCATGAAATCATCGAGCATTACACCGAAAGCATCCATGGCAAAGGATTGCTCAAAAGTGGTTTGACCGTGACTGCCACATGTACCGATTGTCATACGGCACATAGGGAACTTCCCAAATCCGATTCTGCTTCCAGCATCAATCCCGCGAACACGCCTGCCACATGTGGACGATGCCACCACGGGATTGAGGAGAAGTTCCGCAAGAGCGTCCATTCGAGCGATGTGACGAAGACGTCAAAGCCTCTGCCGGTCTGTAACGATTGCCATTCCGCGCACACAATCCGCCGAACGGACGATCAGGGATTTAAACTCAGCATCATGAATACGTGCGGCAGATGTCACGAGAAAATCTCCGAAACGTACTTCGATACCTATCACGGCAAAGTTTCCCAATTGGGATACGCGAAGACCGCGAAGTGCTATGATTGTCATGGCTCTCATGACGTGCTCCGTGTCAGCGATCCCGAGTCGCGTTTGAGTCACGCCAATGTTGTTGCCACGTGTCAGCAATGTCATCCCGGCGCGACGCGCAGATTTGCGGGGTATCTGACACATGCCACACATCATGATCCCGCAAAGTATCCGTTGCTGTTTTGGACTTTCTGGGGAATGACCTCGCTGCTGATCGGAACATTTGTGTTGGGTGCAGTTCACACGCTGCTCTGGCTTCCGCGCGCGCTGCAAATGCGCAGACAGCGCCGCCGGCATATGGAATCAAAGGAATAAAAGAATGGAACCGGCACAAGAACAGTATCATGGTCTGGAGTTTCAACGATTCACGCGCTTTCATCGTGTTCTCCATATTATTATGATCGTCAGCTTCTTGAGTCTTGCCACCACCGGAATGACGTTGAAGTTCGCCTATACCACATGGGCCCGACTATTGTCCCACCTGCTTGGAGGATTTGAAAGTGCCGGTTATATCCACCGCTTCGCCGCAGTGGCACTGATCGGAATTTTCATCACTCATGTTGTTAATCTCTTCCATAGAAAGAAAAAGGAATTTGGTTCGTGGAAGGCCTTGCTGACCGGTCCGAACACGATGCTGCCGACGAAAAAGGATCTGCACGATTTCACCGCCTCGATGAAATGGTTTCTGGGCAAAGGAGATCGGCCGCAGTATGGACGGTACACATATTGGGAGAAGTTCGACTACTTCGCGGTGTTCTGGGGGATGATTGTCATCGGTTCAACGGGGCTCATGCTGTGGTTCCCGGAGTTTTTTACCCGGATTATTCCCGGGCAGTGGATCAACGTGGCGACCATCGTGCACAGCGACGAAGCGCTTCTGGCTGCAGGCTTTATTTTCACAGTCCATTTTTTTAATACCCATCTCCGGCCGGAGAAATTTCCGATGGATATGGTGATTTTTACCGGACGAATGACTATTGAGGAATTGAAAGAGGATAAGCCCGCAGAATATGAATCTCTTGTGAAAAGCGGCGAACTGGAAAAGTACCTGGTGGAGCCATATCCGGAGATTGTTGTCAGGGCAATGCGCATTTTCGGCTGGACGGCTGTAACGATCGGCATCAGCATTGTACTCCTGATTATCTACGCAATGGTGTTTGCCTATCGCTAGAGATGCGGTTCCCAAGTCCGCGTCGATGTGAAATGTTCACTCAGCCTTGAGACTTGGATGAAAATCTCTGCCACGAAGTCTCAAAGGCACAAAGAAAATTGCTGTAAAAATGATGCTTTTTTGAATCTTTGTGTCTTGGTGCCTTTGTGGCCACACTTTTCGTCCAGCGTTCCAGGTTGTGTTCGGGCTGTGCCGGGATGGTGGATGCACGCGATACGATGACGCAAGGAGAAATGAACTATGAAGCATTTTGTTCCGAGATCTTTTTTGAATCCGGTGAGTCTTGCGGGCGCGGCTCTTGCCGGCATCAGCTTCAGCCTGATCGTCTTTCTGTTCCTTCTTGAAGCCTTCACGGGTCATCAGAAACCGTACATGGGCATCATCGCGTTCGTCATCCTTCCGGCGGTGTTGATGCTGGGGGTAGTCGTCACCATCGTCGGCATGTATTTTGAACACCGGCGTCAGCGTAAGATCGGTGAAGAGATCAAGCGCCTTCCAGCTGTTGACCTGAACAATCCGCACCATCGCGCTGTGTTCGGTTTCTTTTCGGCAGTCACAGTCGTGCTCCTGATATTTTCGGCATTCGGCAGTTTCCAGCTCTATGAGTTCACCGAGTCTGTACAGTTCTGCGGCGAAATCTGCCATGCGGTGATGAAACCCGAATACACGGCGTATCTCCACTCGCCGCATGCGCGCGTAACGTGCGCACAATGGCATGTCGGCGCGGGAACCGACTGGTACGTGAAATCCAAATTGTCAGGGGCCTATCAGGTCTATTCAGTGATTTTCCATAAATACAGTCAGCCGATTGAAACACCCGTCCGCAACCTTCGACCCGCGCAGGGTACCTGCGAACAATGCCATTGGCCGAAACATTTTTTTGGACAGAAGGAAACATCAAAGACGTACTTTCTGTCGGACGAGACGAACACGCGATGGAGAATTTCGCTGTTGTTGAAAATCGGGGGCGGCAATGCTGAGACCGGGCTCGCCACCGGAATTCACTGGCACATGAATATCAACAATGAAATCACATACGTCTCGACTGACCGTCAGCGCCAGGCAATTCCATATATTCGCGTGAAGAATGCAAGCGGAAAAGTCACCGAGTACACCTCCACCGAGGTTGCCGTAACGCCGGAGATGCTGAGCAAGGGCGAAGAACGCAGGATGGACTGCATCGACTGCCACAATCGTCCGACGCACATCTATCGTTCCCCCAAGGAATCTGTTGACGAAGTAATGACCCTGAATTGGATCGACGCGAGTCTGCCGTCTGCCAAATCCATCGCCGTCGATGCCCTGACACAACCCTATGCAACCGAAGAGGGCGCTCGCGACAGCATCGGCCTGTTTATCCGCGCACAATATGCAAACCGCTACCCTGCGGTGGCGGCATCTCGCACAACGGCCATCGATTCTACCATTGCCGTTCTGCAACGGATCTACGCCGGCAATTTCTTTCCCGAAATGCGGGTCTCCTGGGAGAAGTACCCCAATAATATCGGACACCTGGATAATCTGGGATGCTTTCGCTGTCATGATGGAAAACATGTCAGCAAAGAGGGCAAAGTGCTGACCCGGGATTGCAGCACCTGTCATTCGATTTTGGCGCAGGGTGATCATCCGATCCCGGCATCGTTTACGCTGCAGAAAGGGATGGATTTTGTCCATCCGGTGGATATCGGAGACGCTTGGAAAGAAATGAATTGCAGTGATTGTCATAAAGGAAAATAATTCTTTGAACTCTGTGAATATTCTTAGTACATTCCCCGCGTGGGTTGAGAAGCCCCGCCCATAGTCAAACACTAACTCTTACTTAACGGGAGACGGATCTATGAAGCTGATGATTGGAGCACTTGCCGCACTTGTGCTGGCTCTTTGCGTAACGACAACCTCAACTGCTGCAGAGAAGAAGGACGGCAAGGCGATTTTTGAAAACGCAAAATGCGCGATGTGTCATTCGGTTGACGCCGCCGGTATTACCTCAAAGAAAGCCAAGCCGGCTGACCTTTCAATTGTCGGGGCAACGAAGAAGGCCGACTGGTTCGCAAAATATTTGAAGAAGGAAGTGGATCTGAATGGAAAGAAGCATCCGGCCGTTTTCAAAGGCACGGATGAAGAAACAGTCGTTCTGACGAAATGGCTGGAAACATTGAAGAAGGCAAAATAAATAATTCGGGCGGGATGATGGATAGCAATCATCCCGCTCTTTTCTTAAACACCACAAGAAGGGACGGCATTATGAAAAAAAATCTTCTGATCATATTGGCACTCGCATGCGGCGCCATGTTCACGGCGACTGCGGCGACCGAATCGCACAAGTACGTCGGTGCCGGTCAATGCAAGATGTGTCACCAGAGCGATAAAAAGGGAAATCAGTACGGTGTTTGGGAGAAGAGCAAACATGCGGAAGCCTACAAAACGTTGGAAGGCGACAAGGCGAAAGCCATAGCAAAAGAAAAAGGACTGAAGAAAGCACCTGCCGAATCCCCGGAATGCCTGGCCTGCCACGTTGGTGCATCCGCTGACGCAGCATTGCTGGACAAGAAATTCGATATGAAGCAGGGTGTGCAATGCGAGTCCTGCCATGGTGCCGGTTCCGACTTCAAAGCGATGCCGGTGATGAAAGACAAGGCAAAAGCTCTCGCCGCCGGACTTGTGGACGCCGGAAAGATGGGCAAAGAGCTGTGCGAAAAATGCCACATCGACAAAAATCAGCATGGGGCGAAAATGGCGGCGTTCAAGTACGATGAGATGTGGGCAAAAGTGAAGCATCCGTATCCTGTGAAGTAATCATGCTTCGAAACTGCTTGACGTAGTGACACCAAGATTCGTCACGGAGCGCACAGGCACCGGAGGTATTCTTTCCTGGTTCCCGAAGGATCGTTGCGTAACGGTGTTTGTGCTCTCTGTGGCTGTCGTTGACGTCGAGTAATCGCGTTGCTTTGTGATATCATTCGTGTATGAAGGATCGATCAATCATGACTAAAAGAATTGTTCTGTGTTCCCTGTTCTTTGTTTCGTTTGCCTCTGCACAGATGTTTACGGGCCGGTTCACGACCTCGTTCTATGGATGGCAGGGACGCAAAGACACGGCCAGCAAACAAACGTACCTGCGCGGCTACGAAAATGTCCAGTTGAGTGTGGCGGGGCATCATTTCGCCGTCAATACGAATTTCCAGGTGGCGGACGACTTTGGGACCGTCATCAATACCGATCCTGAACTGAAGCTGAACCAGTTGACCATCCGGGCGACGGATATAGCCGGTGTGGGT
>JAPLFO010000100.1:0-448 GCA_026390635.1 Ignavibacteriales bacterium | reverse complement strand
GGTTGGCCGGCAATATGTCTTTGCCGGAGTCGGAAATGGATTGATCGACGGCGGCCTCGTAAAAGCCGCACTTTGGGATCGGAGAGTCAGTGTGAGCGCGTACGGTGGCTACAATGTTGTGCAGTCGCGCGATATCCGCCTGAGCAGCAAATTTGCGGACAATTCGCTCTATGGTGCGCAAGTGACCGTCGCTCCTGTGGAAAACGGAATCGTCGGGCTCAGTTATATGAACCGGACCCGTAAGCCGGAACCGTTTACCACTATCAGACCGAGCACCGCCGATTCGCTGTTTAATCCAATGGTTGTGATTATTGCACATTCCCCTCAGGAAGAACAATACACAAGCGTGGATGCGCGCTATTCCTTTGAGGACCGTGCAGAGGTCTCTGGCCGCGTCGACTACGACATGGACTACGAGCGGATCTCCCGGGCGCAGGGCTTTGCCCGG
>JAPLFO010000080.1 GCA_026390635.1 Ignavibacteriales bacterium | reverse complement strand
TGGCTTTGGAATGCCGCTATGGCAGCAAACCCGATCGGTTTGGTCATTGCTGCTATTACAGCCTTGGTTGCCGGGATCAAGACCTATGAAACGTACAATAGCCAGGCTATTGCCCTGGAAAAATTAAAAGCTTCAACCACTGTTTTGCTGGCCGAGGCCAATAAAAGACTTGAAGATGCTTATGAAAAGGTCGCAGGAACGGTCAGAAACCTGAACTTGCTTTCCGTCCAGGAGAAAAAGGATCTTCAGGAGAAAATCGATCTGACCATCAAGCAGGCAGAAGCGGAGTTACTGTTGATGCAGGCAAAGCAGAAGTCTATTGGTGAAGCAGCAGCAAAACCAACAATTCTGCAAAAGGTTTGGAACACTGTAAAAAGTGGTGTATACCAAACTGTATACCAAATGGCAATTATTTACACTTTGTCGGCGGGCTATAAAATAAAAAACCACTCAAAACTTACGAAATGAGTGGTTTGTGTTGTACCCCCGACGGGATTCGAACCCGTGTACTGGGCTTGAAAAGCCCATGTCCTAGGCCTCTAGACGACAGGGGCGGGTACAAAGTCAAAAGTTAAAAGGCAAATGTGAAAAATAAAAAACATTACATCAAAACTACGAATCAGCTCGAATCACTTATTGAGGCTTTCTCTTGCAGTCTTGAGCGCAGATGTAAGAATTGCGGTCAGCTCCATTGCCTCCTTCAAGGCAGAACCAAAATGATCGTCGAGACCTGAGTTGGTTTCTGCCAATAGTTCAACCCAATACTGGGTCTCATCGGCTTCTTCCCGAGCAATCTGAAGCTTCGCAAGAAATTCTCTCTTTGATCTTGCGATACACGCCGCTCGATAATTTGCTCCGATCGATGTTCCGGACCTCAGTAATTGATTACAAAGAACATGGTTTGCTTTTGTTCCGGGCAGTTTTTCGGAGATTTGAATGATCCGAATGGAGAATTCTTTCGTTCTTTGCTTCAAATCCCATGTTGCACTCATTGGCCCCCCTCTGAGCACTATTTACTTTTGCCCTTTACCTTTTGGCTTTTTACTTTCCCCGCGCGGGTGGCCAGTGGGACTTGAACCCACGACCTCCAGGGCCACAACCTGGCGTTCTAACCAACTGAACTATGGCCACCGTGTAAGATTCAAAAGCCCGTCGCATGAAAATGACAGGCTTTTAAGTCAAATAAGATACGAAAAAAACCAACCTCAGGCAATACTTTTTTTCCTCCACCAGGCGTCTATTCGCAGTCCGCTCCAGATCGCGAATACGAAAACGCACATTCCGCCAATATCGTCAACAACATAATGATACCGCATGTAGATTGTCGCTGCGATCAACAACGAACCGATTCCCAGAAGATACCATCGGCTTTTTACCTTCGTATTAAAGGCAATCCAGATGGCTACCAGAGTCAGCTCCGTGTGCCCGCTTGGAAAAGCATCCCTTTGAACGAAGAGAAGCGGATCCGTTGCTCCCGGCGGTATCCCCCCGCCGGTATTGATGAAGGCGCGAAGGTAAGGAGTCAGCCAGAGTCCGGGCAGTTCGAGATCATTCATCCGGAAATCATGCAGCGTGAAACGCGGCCCAACGGCGGGTACAAGAAGATATCCGATGTAGGAGAGGAAGAATCCATAGATGACAAGGAAGATTGCTGTATTCATTACCGCTGTGTCGCCGCGGCGATAGAGCTCGATGAACAGTACGATAAAGAGAACATAATAGGATGCATACGCAAGTTGCAGAATTTCAGTCAACACCGGATGGGCAAATTGATGCACCCACTGTGTTGGATTAAGATGAAAAATCCACCGGTCAATGGAGATGAGTGTCTGGTCATAATCGACCTGACGGATAGGGCGCACCAGAAAAGAGGTTTGTTTGTACACGTACAGGATGAGAGCAATCGGATACCATGTGTGAACACCGTTGATCCACGGAGGCGCGGCTGGTGTATTCGCACATCGATGCGCGGTATAGTACACCGCCCCGATGAAGAGAATATTCACGGGAACAAGAATGAACCACTCGGCAACCCGCGTACAAAATAAGAGAGACAGCAGGGATAAGAAAAGGAGAAAGGCGACGGTGGTCACGTCCGCGGTCGTGAGCGGCATCAGAAGGCGGCGAAGATTCATGAGTCGAGCTGGGATTGAGACGGCAGAGTGATGGATGCTCCCAATGCGGAGAGCTCGTTTGCCAGAAGGACGAATTCCGGCACACTTAATTCCTCCGGGCGCTGATCCAGTCTGGTGGAAAGAGACTGAAGAATGTCATTACTGACGCCCAGGCCTTTCAGTCCGTTGCGAAGTGTTTTGCGCCGCTTGCCGAACGTCCCGCGAACAACAAGGCGGAACAGCGTGTCGTCGTCCGCGAGCGTTGTTGCCGGATGTGCAAAGTCGAGATGCATGACGGCGGAAAACACTTCCGGAACAGGAACGAATGAGCTGGGAGAAACAAGAAACTGCATTTTCGGCGTAGAATAGTACTGCGCGAAAACAGAAAGGATGCCATAGTCCTTGGTGCGAGGTACAGCCGACAGCCTCTGTGCCACTTCGCGCTGCATCATCAGCATGGCGTCGGCGACGCATGTGCGCTGATCAATGATCCAGAAAAGGATTGGACTGGTGATATTGTAGGGAATGTTGCCGACAATACGGAGTTTGTGCCCGGGATCCTGTTGCAGGCTTTGCAGATCAACCTTCAGCACGTTACCATGGATGAGCGTGAGTTTCTCGCCGAAGCGTGTTTGAAGCGCACCGACCAACCGGTCGTCCAGTTCAACAGCAGTCAGGTGCGGCAAAGCCGCGACGAGGTGCGTCGTCAACGCACCTTCACCGGGACCGATCTCAAGAACGAGGTCTTCAGGCTGCAGCTGAAGGGAACGGATGATCTTGCGAACGATATTTTCATCGTGCAGAAAATTCTGTCCGAGCGATTTTTTGGGGCGATGGGAGGAGCGTTCCATGTATAAAGAATACCAATGAAGGTGAAAGATCGTAAGTAACGCAAAAAGTCGGCGTCGCAGCTCGATAGTCGATTCCGGAAACCATGAAGTTGTAATAAGATAGCGCACATTCATGGCAACTGCAACACCGATGAGGAAGGCGCCCTTCGACTCGGCCGTCATCTCGAGCGAGCGAAGCGAGTCGAGAGACGCTCAGGGTGACGTGGTGGGTTTCTAAGAAGGGAGGCGCTATTCAATCATCCCCATCGTCATCTAGAGCGAGCGAAGCGAGTCGAGAGACGCTCAGGTTTGCGTGGTGGGTTTCTAAGAACGGAGTGCGTTATTCAATCATCCCCGCCGTCATCTCGGAAGCGGCTCTACCTGCAAACTTTCTTAAATACCCTCAAATAGTTCTCTCCCAGAACCTTTTGTACGTCGGC
>JAPLFO010000064.1:2621-3548 GCA_026390635.1 Ignavibacteriales bacterium | reverse complement strand
GTCAAATGCAAATATACGGCATTTTCTATGAAAGTCAAGAGGCGGCGATTATTTTTTTGACCCTTTTCCCTCAATCCTCCTTCTCTCAGTCGATATTCCAAAGCCCTTCTTCCAGAATCTGCTCCTGAAGCTTCTGGAAATCGTAATTAACGCTGTCTGAAATGTCGATCAGACGTTCCCTGATCAATGCTCCTTTGTTCACCTCTGTCGTTACGGTATTCTCCAGCCCGGAGTTCTCTACAAGGTGGAAAACCGTCAATAAGAAAAGCCAGTCAATCAGCTCACTGAACGCTTCCCGGTTGTAATACCAGACACCCTGGAACCAGTTGAGCCGGAGGTACTCCCTGACAGAGAAGTCGTTAAGAAGCCTTTCCATGCGGGCGACGAGCGTGTCACTCCGCAGATCCGCTGTCCGGTTATGAAACACACGCAAAACGGAGAAGAGTTCCGTTGCCGATGCAGATCGTTCTTCTGAAATGCCGGCAATGAGCAGGTGTGCATGGAGTACCTTTTCCAATTTCAGATGCTCCGCCGATTCTGCGCCATGCTCTTGAATGACCAGACTGAATTCTGTGCTCGAGAGACGGTGCGATGCCAGCCACGCGAGCAGAAGCGGAGACGACTCTGCGGCGATCGTCTCGTTCAACATCGTCAGTCGCGTGTCAGCAGAACGCTCACTGTCCGACAAAAGTTGGACAACCCTCCGCATAATGCAGACGTCTTCGGGAAGATGTCCCAACAATGTCGAAACATTTGCGTGCGAGCCGAAGTACCGCTGTAGTTCCTCTGTCCACGCAGAACACTGCTCCAGTAGCTTGTGGTCGAGATCAATCGGGACGAGATCGGGAGTACGGACGTATCTGTCAAAAGAAGCTACACAGTCTATCTGCAGCAACTGTCTGAATTGATAATACAGCGGCTCCCTTT
>JAPLFO010000064.1:0-2575 GCA_026390635.1 Ignavibacteriales bacterium | reverse complement strand
TCCTTCCAACTGTACACGCAGGTGCTCAAGACTGCCGTCGACATCGCGCCATTCCCTGAAATCAAGGAAAACGTGATAGTGGAATGCTTTCAGCTCGACGAAAAGTCCCTCTTCGGCAATTTCTTTTCCGGATCTCAAGAATTCCAAGTGTCCTTTATGATCCCGGAATACATAATACACACCCTGCGAGGCATTGATGCCTAGTGCTTCGCTCAGCGATCGGCTCTGCAACCGCTTCACTCCGTCCTGATCCTGCACGAGTTTTGGGACACTGTGCCCGATCCAGCCGCGCGTTTCGCTGTAATGATTGTGATACAAAATAAGCGCACGCTCTCCCCCGCTCCGGTTTGAATACGCGAAGACGTTTTCGTTGACAAAGCCGCGGCTGTCGTGAAAATCGTACAATTCGAATTCATGCACCTGGCTGAAGAGATGGCGTTTCTGCATGATCGGGAAAATTTCCTGCTCATGCCGTCGTACAAGATGGTCATCGGGATACTCATCGTAGTACGCGCGCTTGTATTCCATTCCGTACTTTTCGGTGTATCCTTCCACCTGACCGTGGCCAAACATCGGAAGGCCGGGCAGCGTGACCATCATCAGAGCAATGCCGAAGTACTTATCGTCCTTGCCGAATTGCGCAATGGCAGTCTGTTCGTCCGGATTGCTCATGAAGTTAACGTAGCGCTTCAATATCTCCGGGTCAAACTCCAGCGTGTTCTTAATCAACTGCCGGTATTTCTCGTTCTCCTCTTTCATCAGCATATGCATAAACGCACTGTTGTAGACCCGGTGCATACCGAGTGTCCGGACGAAATATCCTTCCATCAACCAGAATGCTTCAGCGAGCAAGAGAGTGTTGGGCATTTCAGCATTGATTCTATCCACCACATCACGCCAGAATTCGCGCGGGAAAAGTTCGTTAAAACGCTCCCTCGTTAATGCGTGCTCAGACCGCGAGGGAATTGCCCCCCCGGTTCCCGGCTGCGGATACCAGAGACGCTGGTAATGTTTTTTGGCGAGCGTCATTGCAGCATCGAAGCGGATGATGGAAAACTTCCTGGCAACGCGGAATATTTCCTGGATGACGGCTTCACGCACTTCATCTTTCAGGAGATCAAGCTGAGCGGTATCATTCCACGGCATATTCGTTCCGTCGTTACCATGGTAGATATAGCGTACGGCCCCCGTCTGATTGTCGATCCTTTGGAAGACCACCGACGCATCCGATCGAGACCAGTAGCCATCTTCGATGCGAATCTGCATTGCCGAATCATCCGACAGATTTCCCCCGGTGAATCGATACCCGGGGAACGGGCTGTAGTCCAACTGAATGAAGTAGTCCGGCCGTTCGATCATCCATTTTGAAAAAATGCCCATGTGGTTCGGGACCATGTCGCCCGCAAGCCGTATGCCGCGCTGCCATGCGCGCCGGTTAAGATTCTGAAACGCTTCTTCACCGCCAAGGTCTGCCGCGATTTCATAGTCATACAACGAGTAGGCTGACGGCACAGCATCGGGATTGCCGGTGTAGTTCTTGATTTTCTGAGATGCGATGCTGCGCTCCCAAACACCGATAAGCCAGAGGCCGGTGAAATTCCATCGCGCGATCTGATCGAGTTCCTGGTCCGGTATTTCATCCAGGCGGAGAATCAGGCGTTGATATTTTTTGGAGAGCTGATCCAGCCAGACGTACGCATTTTTTGCCAGGAGAACCACACGCGGCATCCATTCAATATCCGCGGTGAATCTTTCATACTCATGGCTGCCGTATGCAGATTCCGCAGATGCCGGACCTGCCGGCTTGTACGTTGGCACAACGGTCGGCGGATCATGAGGTCCGATAACGACGGTTTTTGACTCTTCGCTCAGGACGTCCATACCGCTGACCATTCGTTCCAGGAACCATGACGACAACACCATTCCCCATCGTGAGCGGATGAACAATAATTGGGCTTCCAGACTGTCTGGGTGCGCGAGAATGGGCGCTCGAAGAAGTTCAAGCAGCGTCTGATGATCAGGGCCGAATTTCTTTTCCTTTTCAAACGCGGACTCCATCGCGCCGAGGACATCGCCGTATGGAGTATGTTCCAGCAGTGCCGAATCGTCGAACAACGTACGCCACGGATGAAATGCCGGATTGAAATTTGCCAGATGGAGAAGGAGCAGTTCTTCGAATGCTCCGAGAAGATTGTCCTGTTCCCGGCAATAGTCATCGACAGAAATGGTTCCACGGTAGATTGTGAGCGGAGGACACAATATGACAAACGCCTCCAGCATACTCTCCAACCGTTCCTTTCCGATCTGCGCGGAGACTACGGCATAGACGCGCTTCATGACGCCGGGATTTTCCACTTCATCGTACATCCTGACAACTGAATGATAGATCTCATCTATAAGGCCCATTGCGTTCATTTGCCCGGCCCGGAGCGCCACCTGCGGTTTCGTCGTTGGAAATTGTTTTTCGATGAGTCTTTGCGTGAAAGCGCGAACGGCCCGAAAGTTCGGAAATATCACGTTGCCGCTGGACGTAAAAAGGGATTCCTCGCACTCATAGAGCGTACGCGCTTCAGCG
>JAPLFO010000086.1:2409-20445 GCA_026390635.1 Ignavibacteriales bacterium | reverse complement strand
ATACTTGGTCTTCATCAGATCTTTAGGGCCGCGGGCTGAAGCCCACGTTACGTCAAAGTTTCCTTTTGGGACAGCCCCTACGTCTCGATCTGCAACACCGCATTCAGGCTCCCGCGCTATATCAAAAAAAACCCCGCTGCAAATTTCTCAGCGGGGTTTTTCTTTTTTAATTGCAGAACACTACTGCACAGTACCCGTTGCAAGAATGCGTGTGTACGATCCGTAGACCGGATGTGCAACGCGTAACGTCAACTGCGATTTTTTGGGAGGTACCGTGGTGGTGGTGGCATCGGCGTCTTCCACCATGATAGTGAAGCTCGTTAAGCCCGGCCCGCTGTCCATCACATCGGGCATCAAAACACTCACTCCATCGCCCGACGCCGACAAGCCGTCTCCAGACACAGTGATAGTCGTTCCGGCAGACATCGGATGTCCAAGATAGTCCATGACCGTGAATTTAAATGGCCCGGCATTTCCACCGTTTCCGATGGTGTAAGTTATTGGCGAGGTCGGATCCGGCGTTATGATCGGCGGTCCGGTCCAGAGGATGTCGACCTGATCAATGATGGGTGCCGCTGACTGTCCGAATGTCCGCGCAAACATGCGCGAGAAGCCCGGACCGTGGTGTAATGAATCAAGCGGGCTTTGCAGCGTATCTGCGCCCAGCGGCAGCGGATTGGCCGAATAAAGCGTATTGGTGATGAATCCATTCTTATCGGTCGTCAATCCAGTGGTGATGATACCGTGCGCCGTGTTGAAGTAAACGGCAGTCCCTTGCTGCACCGGGTTTGAATACCGATCCCCCACCTGCACTGTGATTGTTTGCGGCACATACGCCTTCGACAGGCCCGGGAAGTTGTATTGTGAAGGTGCAATCGTGAAGTGCTTCTGATCCGGGAATCCGGCATGGACCGAAATCTTCACCGGCTCGGAAATGATCACGCCGCTCGCAGTCTGAATTCTTGCACGGATCTGCACCACGCCCGCGGCCGATCCGCTGAGGACAGAAACGTGAAGTCTGCCGGAGTCGTCCGTACTGTCCGCGCTGGGGAGAAGCGTGGGATTGGTTCCTCCTCCCGCAAATGTATTCGGGAAGAATTGCAGCTCGAATGTGGCATACGTGCGCTCACTGCGACTGATGGCAACGCCAAGTGAATCCCGCACTTCGTATGAAATTGTAGCATTTTCTGTCGCACCAACGCCCGAAACATAAATCTCCGACGCGGTCGTACCGAGATAGCCGATTTGCGCAGGCTTACGCGCCGATGGTGGAACGATAATATCTCCGGGTGCATAGAGAGTACCGGAAATACTCTTTTCCATGTGGCCGTTCCACCCATCGACAGAGAGCTTAATTGTAAATGCGCCTCCCTGGCCGGAGCCGGCCGATCTGTCGCCAACGCGGAATGTATAGTGAGTTCCGGCGATAGTATCTATCGTTTCCGGCATATCAATGCTCGTATTGCCGGTAAGCTCCAACTCCTTGGCGGCCGGACCGCTGAGAGAAACAAGGATCTTGTTCCCCAGTGCAATCGGATGACCGAACAAATCCGCTACAATATAATTGATATCTGCATAGGCCCCGTCCAGCAAGCTGAGGGCACCATTCACTACGTTCGGTGAAATGAAACTGACGATTGGTGCACCGGTATACATGATTTTGACGGAATCAGTCACAAATTGACCGCTTTCGCCGATAGTTCTCGCCTTGATCCAGAGGAAACCGTTTGCCGGGAACGGGTTGACATTTTGCCAGATCGCTTTGGCTCGTCCATCACTACCTGTAGCTGCGGAACCGGAAATCACACCGCCGCTGGCAGAGAAATAGACAATCGTCCCGGGTTTCACCGGATTGGACCACTTATCTCCGACAACCACCGTAAAATCCAATTGTGCGAACTGAATGCCCGCCGACGAGATATTCAGCGGCGGATTGTAAATCGTGAAGTGCGCCTGATCTGCGAACCCACCATTGATGGAAATCGGAACCGGCGCAGAAGTTACCGCGCCGCCGCGTGCTGTCGCAAATACCTGTACCACGCCGGCTGTAGTTCCCGGACTGAAGTTGGCGATAATTCGTCCCGTGACAGGGTCTGTCATTGCCGGATTTGGACTTATCCGTGTTCCAGCCGTGTCTCCGCGAACCATAAGTGCCACCGGTGCCTGATGGCTGAAGTCCACGGGATTTCCGAGCGAATCCCGGCCTTCAAAGACGATTGCCGACGACTCTGTGCCGCCGACGCCGCGCACAGAAACTTCACGGTTGGAGATACTTATCAGAGCGATGCTCGAAATTGGTCCGGTGCTGATGTAGATCGTTTTCGCCGGCGACACAGTCGACACCGAATCTTTGCTCACGCGCGCTACCAATTGTACAAGGCCGGAGCGAATGCCGCTCTTCAGCACCGTGCTGACGTAACCGCCCGCATCTGTCATCGCGGAAATCGGATAGAGAGACTCGCCGCCCCCGACGCTGCGGATCACGTCAAAACTCACCGGAATATTCGGTGCCGGCTTGTCGAATACGTCACTGACTCTGAACTGAATTTGTATTGTATTGATTCCGCCACCGCCGTTGACGGCAATGGTGTCCGGATCGGTTCTCACCAGATCGATCTTCCCGACTTTACCGCTGTCGGAGCCCGAGGCGAGGCTGAGCAATCTGCCTGCGGTCGATGCAGTTTTCGCGTCGTTCTCGCCGGTGACATCAACCCGCAGGTTAATCGTCTTCACTTGATCGAATCCGCTGGTACGCGCATCACGGACAAGCACCTGGAAGCTCGTAAATGCAGGATCGCGTGTATCCGGCAGTACCCGGTCAATATCACCCGTCAGCTGCACATCGCCCGTCGCCGACACTTTGATGCTCGTGCCCTTCGACAACGGCTTGCCGTTTGGATCGGCAACATGGAAGTTCACCTGTTTCGTGCCGCCGACCGGCACAAGGAAATTCGTATCGGTCATCGCAATCTGCGTATGGCCGCTGAAGAGTACTGTCAGGCTCCTGCTGTACTGATTCGGCGCCTGCTCCAAACTTGACGGCTGGACATTCTTCGCAAACTTCGCCAGTACTTTCGGCAATACCGCCCTCACTTCCGATTTTGAGCCGGTGCCGATGGTCGCCGTCACAGTCACCAGTCCATTCGACGGAACCGGTTCACCGGATATCAAGTCCACCGATGCAATTCCATCGACATCCGTCGAAGCTGACGACTGTATCGTTCCACCGGTTGAACCGAATGATACCGGAGTTCCCGGCTGCACCGGGTTGCCATATTTGTCGGCAAGGAGAGCGGTAATTTTTGCCCGCAAACCGTACGTGACGGCGCCGGCTATGTTATATCTGTCGGCAACCAAAGAGAAGTGTGCACTGTCCGGCGCTCCGCCGAAGACGGACATCGACGTTGCGGAGGATTTCACGAGACCGCTTTTCGCCGTCGCAAATATCTGCACGATACCTGACTTCGTTCCCGATGTGAAGCTCGCAACCACACGGCCCGTTGCCGGGTCCGTCATGGCAGGATTCGGAGAGATCGCACTGCCCATGGTATCACCGCGCAGAAGGAATGCAATCGCCGTCTGATTTGCAAAGTCTATTGCATTGCCCAGCGTATCGCGTGCTTCAAAGATCAGCGTGGCGGATTCTGCTCCACCGCCGCCGCGCACTGATACGTTGTCTGATGATCGATTCACCAAAACAATATTCGTCACAGCACCGGTTTTTATATAAACCGACTTCACTGATGAATTGATCGATTGAGTGCCGGCTTGAGCCTTTGCCATAACCTGCACGAGCCCGGAGCGGATACCGCTGGTGATCGTTGTGGCCACCAGGCCGTTCACATCAGAGATCGCCGATTGCGGTGTCAGATACTCGCCGCCGTTCACGCTGCGCGTTACTTCAAAGTTCACCGGAACATTTGCCGCTGGTTTGTCAAACACATCTAATACCTTGAATTGAAGCACTTTCGTCGCCACGCCGGCGCCGCTTACAGTCACCGTGTCCGGATCGCTGTTCATCAACACGATCTTGCCGACTTTGCCGCTGTCGGATCCCGCCGTGGTGCTCAATAACCTGCCGGAGGTCGTCCCAGTCGCATTGCCGTTGTCGCTGACAACGTCGATCCGCAAATCAATGGGCTTCACTTGGTCGGTCGCTGTTGTCCGCTTGTCTCGCATGAAAACACGAAATGTGGCAAATGCAGGATCCCACGTATCCGGCAAAACCTTATCTATATCACCGGACAGTTCCACATCGCCGGCTGCCTGACCGGCCGCAGTCACCTTGATCGTTGATCCGCCTGACAGCGGATTCCCGTTTGGATCGGACACGCGGTAATTTACCTGCTTCGTGCCGCCAACCGGAATGAGAAAATTCGTGTCTGCCACTTCAATCTGCGTACGGCCGGAGAACAGAATCGGAATGGTCTTGCTGAATGTCATCGGAGCCGATTCCGGAGCATCGATCGTCTCCGTCTTCTGGCGCTTGAAATTCGCCAGCACCTTCGGAAGCGCTGAGGCGTCCGCCCTTACACCGCTGCCGATGGTAGCCTTCACAAGCGCGAAACCGTTCGGGGGAACGGGTTCACCGGTAGTCAGATCTACCGAAACCGTTCCATTGTCAGCTGTTGCTCCGCTGGACGTTATCAATCCGCCGGTGGATGAGAAATACACTCCAGTCCCCGGCTGCACAGGATTGCCGTATTTGTCTCCCAGCAAAACAGTGATGATTGCTTTCAAACCGAATTTCACGCCGCCGGCAAGATTATATTTGTCTGCAACAAGAGAGAAATGTGAGGAATCCGGCAGGCCGCCCTGAATGACGACGGAAACCGGCGAAGACTTAATGATGCCATTTCTGGCCGTCGCAAAAATTTGCACAATACCGGACTTGGTTCCCGAAACAAAATTGGCCACAACTCTTCCAGTCGCCGGATCAGTTGTCACAGGACTTGGAGAAATCGTTGTTCCTGCTGTATCGCCCCGCAGCTGGAAGTTGACAAGAGTTTGATTTGCCAGATCAATTGCATTCCCCAGTGTATCACGCGCTTCAAAGACCAATGTGCTGAATGTCGTTCCGCCGCCGCCCTGTACCGAAACCCTGTTCGACGAAGCGCTGATCAGAGCGATCGAGCTTGCAACACCCGTGCGGATATCGACGGTCTTTGCCGGTGATGTGATGGAAATGGAATCACGCCCGACTTTCGCGACGATTTGTACCACACCGGAGCGAATCCCGCCTTTCAGGGTGGTCGTTGCGATGCCGTTTGCATTTGTTGTTGCAGCGATCGGTGTCAGATATTCTCCGCCGCCCAGCACTTTCGTAAACTCAAAACTCACCGGGATATTTGCCGCCGGCTTGTCAAAAACGTCCACCACCTTGAACTGGATCGGAACCGCCGAGACACCCGCGCCGTTGACGGTGATCGAATCGGGATTTGAATTGACGAGTGCAATGCCGCCGATGCGGCCGCTATCCGATCCCGACACGCCCAAGAGCCGTCCTGCAACCGGAGCCGTCATATTGCCGTTCTCGCTCGCCACTTCGATGCGCAGATCGATAGGTTTTGTCTGGTCGGTACCTGTGGTACGATTGTCCCGCAGGAAAACTCTGAACGCAGTGTAGGCGGGGCTCTTTGTGTCGGGAAGAGTCTTGGAAATATCACCGCTCAGTTCCACATCTCCCGCTCCGAGTCCCGCAGCGCTTACAGCAACCGTCGTTCCCGTTGAGAGAGGATTTCCCGCAGCATCGGACACGGTGAAGTTCACCTGCTTTGTACCACCCTTCGGAACGACAAAGTTCGTATCGGCAACAGAGATACGCGTCGCTCCGGAAAAGAGAACCTGCAGCGTGCGTTTGAAGGTACCAGAGGCAGCCGCAAGTTCGGATGCCATGGACGATTTGGCTACGTAGCCGGCCAGCGGTTGCGGTACACTTTTCTTGACTGAGGCGTTCTCTACATCGGCATCGTTGCTCATCTTTTCTGCAACGGCACTCGCTCTGCGCAGAGCGCTGAGGCCGCTTCCGCCGATCTGGGCAGTGATGGTCACGAGACCACCGACCGGTATCGGTTCACCGGAACGAAGAACCGCAGACACGGTGCCATCGTTGCCGGTGGTCCCGTATGATTGAATCACTCCGCCGTTGGATTGGAACTGCACCACCGTCCCGGGTTGAACAGGATTTCCAAATTTGTCGCCGACGAGTGCACTAATGACTGTTTGCAGGTTATATTTCACACCGCCGGCGATATTGTACTTTTCAGAAGTGATGGAGAAGTGAGCGCTGTCCGGCGGTCCGCCATGGATCGGTATAGATATCACGGGCGACCGCAATGTGTCGTACTCCAGGGACGTGCCGGTCTTCTTGATCGTCGCAAACGCCATGACCTGTGCGATACCGGCCGTAGTCCCGGCGGTGAGCTGCACGGTAACGGTACCGGCCGAGCTCGTGCGCGCCGTATCTTTGGAGAGATACGTCGATGCATCGGGGCGCGTGATTAGACGGAAGCCGACGACCGCCTGATTATTTGCATCCACCGGCACGGCGGAGGAATCGCGGACTTCAAATGTTATGGTTGCAACATCAGTTCCTCCCGCATTGCGTATCGAAAGTTCCTTCACGGATGTGCCAAGGAGGACAATCACTCCGGGACGATTCGACGGACGCACGACCACGCTGTCTTCAAAGGAAGAGGTGGCCCTCATGCGCACGATGCTGAGTGCCACATTTTTTGTCGATGGCCCATAGGTGACCGCGACAGTCGTATCGTAGAAGCGCGGCCGCGTCAGGGTCAGCTTTGTGGCGACATCCGACTTTGCCGAGGAGGTGAAGCTGATGGAAAACGTCCCATCCGATTTTGCCGTGTCTTTGCGGAATGGATTTTCCAGAATTGTCATGACACTGTCGAGTGCCGACGCATTCTGCCGCAGTGCAGCTCCGGTGATGGTGACGGTAAAATCCGTCGGTGTCTCCGTCGGCGACTGACACGAAAACACAAGTGCGAGCAGCATCGCTGCCGCAAAGAGTAATCCTTTGAACCCCTTCATACGCCGGCCTTTAGTCCTTGTTTTTGGTTCTTCTCTTTATAATTTCATCGTCATATGCTTTTCGGGTTTTCTCGATCAGATTCTCGTTCGCCCGTGTTTGATCTGCAACACGGTCTTCAATCGACGGCATGATCTCAGCGCGCAGGAGAATAATGAGCTCCTGCTTCGATGATGTTGTCTTGTCGTATCCGAAGACGTAGCGCAGGCCGAGCACATACCATGGCAAATCCTTCAGAATCGGAATACCGCCGCGCTCGTTGCTCTCCGAATTTGTGTAGAGTCCGCCGATAACCGTTTCTTCTCCGTCAAACAGGATGGACTTTGTCTGCACAGTGGACTTGTCGATAACCGGCCCGGGACTTGCGCTGCTCCGTTCGGCGGTGATATCGAGCGTCACGAAACGAATTCCCTTTTCCTCATACACGGTCGGTGTTACATTGATGATGATGCCCGTACTCAGCGGGGTTTGAACCACGTTGCCCGAGAAATCCCTGGTCGTGATGAAGATATCCTGGCCGACTTGGATTCTTCCCTTTTGTCCCGAAGAGACTGTCAACGAGGGGCTGGAGATCACATCACCCAATTGGTTGTTCTGGAAGAAGGAAACCAGCGCCGTCAGATTGCTGAACTTAATGGAGGGAGCGAAGCTCGCGACAAAATCCGGTGTTCTCGCAGTGCTCGCGCTGCTTGCGCCGCTCGACGTACTCTGTGCCTGTTCATATTTGGCGGGATCCTGAACGCCACCATAAAAACTGCCGCCGAATTTGTTACCCCGCGTCGAATCGTTGTACAGGAGGCTCCAGTTGATTCCCGCATTGAGGGATTTCACCACATTCACCGAGAAGAAGATCGACGAGATCTTTACATCGCGCAGCAGAAACATCGTTTTCGATACCGTGTCGACGCGCGGTGCGCCGGCAGCCGCAGCAAGACGCGAGGCGGCTTTCGCTGAGTCTGCAAATCCGCTTACCTGAAGATATTCTTCCTTCTCCTCGTACCAGAGCCCGTTCTGCCGCAGCACCGTCTCAAACGCCTGCAGCCAGTACATGTTTTCGATGTCGACACCGATTTCCTTCTTGACACCGGACGGATCGACGACGATCTTATTAATGTACCGTTTGCTGTAGTCGCTGAACAGCGCCATTGCCTTGTCGAAGGCGAGCGTTCTCGAAATGGAGACAAGCTCTTGTTCAGAAACGTATTCTTTCAGGTAAATGCGGCGCTCGCGGCTATCCTGGGACAGCACCGTGGAACTGCACACGAGCACGGCCGTCACATAGAAGAGGATTTTCATTTTCATTGGATACGACCTCGCTTGTTATTTCTTAAAGACAATTCCTTTGCGAACTGTTTTTGCAATACCGCCGCTGTTCAGGGTGAACTCCACTTCCCCCGTCTGCGGGTAGATCGCAGTCAAACGGCCCAGGTACACTTCATCTCCCACCGTCAACGTCAAGAGCCGACCTTCCTGTTCCATGACAAGAATTTTCCGTGCCGTCACCGCCTTGATCGAGACCAATTCCGCATCGATAAGATGGCGCACATTGGGGGGAACATTCCGCAGCACCGATGGAGTGAATGGATTGGACGTGATGGGTTGCGGCGTGGAGTCCGGTTTGGCGACCGGCAAGCCCAGCGTCTTCTCGGATGTGAAGTATGCGTGGACTTCCATTTCGTAGTTGATGTCTATGCGGGGAGCCTCCAGATTGTCTTTGACGTTTTCGTCGCCGCGCATATTCACCATTTCAATCTTATACAAACTCCTGCCGTTTTCCAACAGCCAGATGAATCGGAAAATATTGGGAAACTCGGATGCTCCGGCAAGACGATAGATATTGTACCCATAGCCCTTCCCGCTCCTCGTCCCGGCGAACGACATGTTCAGTTTCAGAAAGCCGCTTTCATCGATGATCCGGCTCAAGTACCCGTACGTTTGCGAAGAGACGTCGGATTCTCCGATTTCCTTTGTCCGGTTGTTCCAGCGATGGATTGTCGTACGCAGCGTCCCCTGCATTGCAGCAATCGCCGACAGTTGTGCCGTGTTGTCCTGCAGCTTCGCTTCGATCGTACGCGCTTCCGCGCGGTATTTCTTGATCTTGCCTGGCTGATTGATGAAGGAGATGTATCCCATCACAGTCACCACCAGCAACAGCAGCACGACAAGCACAATCGTGTTTCGAAGTTTAAAAGCCACGTGAGCTCCTTAATGATCGGGATCGACTTTTTGTATCAGAAGAACGAACTTGTAAACGATCTTGCCTCGTATCTCCTCCAATTCGACAGTCTGAAGCGTTGCCTTCTGAAACATGTTTGCAATCCGCGGAATCCTTTCGCGGTAGGCGGTGTACCCTGTGAGCTCGATGGACTTGTCCGTCTTCGCCACGATATCGCGAATCCACAGCGCGTTCACATCTTCGACGCTGGTCGTCAGATGATAAAATATCTTGCTCCATCGATTGTACTCCGGCACGATCGAATCATAGACTGCGAGTGCATTCACATATTGGGAATTCTGTCCCGTCAGGCTGTCCAGCATGCTCTGCAGTCGCAGGTTCTCGGCAAGCGCCCGTTGTTTTTCGGCAAGGTCGCGGCTCGCCTTCCGGACCTCCTCGCCCATCACGCCGATGCGGTTCGTCAGGAAAACTGTTGCAGCAAAAATAAGGAGCAGCAGCAAATAGCCGTGCCATGCCAACTTGAAGGCCTTCTGACCCTCGCGAAAACTCGCCGGCAACAGATCGATGTGATACATCCGTTGATTTTTCGGATCGAGCACACGCATCGCCGATGAAATCGGAATTGCATATTCGGAAACAATCTCCGTGACACTTTCCTGCAACTCGCCGGTGTTCAGATTTTGCGGAACGAGGTATTCAATCGGGGCTTCAGCAAACTGCGGCGAAAGGAATTGCTTGAGTTCCGCCTTATGCGCTTCGCCGGCGAGGAAGACCCGGTCGATCCGCGCGATGCCGGCGCTGTCCTGCTCGAGCAATATGCGGGAGTAGAGCGTGTTTTCAATGTTCGGACTTGACTTGCCTTCGCTGATAACCGGAGCGAAATGGAGAAAGACCGTCCCTTTCATGAATATCAGCCTGCTGAATTCGCTGCCGACGTAGACGATGATCGAGATTTCTTCCGGTCCCAAGTCATAGTTCGCACGCACCAGATTCATCAGAGCGACATCGGAGGTTTCGATGAACGGCACTTTGGGAATCCGCTTGCCGATGAAGTCCTTGATGCTGGTGAGCAAGTCGAGCAGGCTCAGGCCGTCTACACGGATTATCGCCAGCACCTGGCCTTCGGAAGCATCAATGTGCTCAATGCTGTCGATGTTCGGCTTGCTCGAACGGACTTTGGCAATTTCCTCGATCAGCCGCTTTTTAAGCTTGATGCCCTTCAGGCCGAACGAATCCTCGAACGTCTGATATATAGATGCTCGGTTCGGAAATCGCATAGACAAGTTCGTATGTGCGCGGTGGAAATTCACCCAGCAATTCAAGGAAGATATTGCTGTTGGTCTCTCCCTCCACAGGATTCGCGAGCCTCCCGTCCTGCGAAAGACCGGCATCCATACCGGCATCGACGAGGTCGATCACATCGACAGAGCTCGTACCGTCCCCGGCGAGCTGACGGTCTTCGAGTTTGCGCAGCAGCGCAACGGTCTTCACGTCGTGCAGATGAATCTGCTTGTCCTTCAGGGACAGGTGCACAAACTTGACATCGTGCCCATCGACAAAGACACCGAGCGCAATTTTTCCTTCTCCCTTGGTATAGGGCA
The DNA here is from genome assembly GCA_026390635.1 of Ignavibacteriales bacterium. Classification (GTDB taxonomy): domain Bacteria; phylum Bacteroidota; class Ignavibacteria; order UBA10030; family UBA8401; genus JAPLFO01. The sequence continues at coordinate 9,620 of JAPLFO010000086.1, read as the reverse complement.
TAGTGTGCTAGCTGGTTGTGAAGAATGACTAATGATAACTAGGAAATTTTGATGTCTTAATTATGTTCCTGCATTTCAAACGGCGCCGGCACCAAGAAGCTGCTGCATCCGCTTCTTGTTGTTGCTATAGTTCATCACATTTTCAAGAGAGACTTTTTTCTGCAGATACAGTCGTTTCAGATCCTGTTCCATGGTGGTCATGCCCATCTCACCGGATTCCTGAATCATCTGGTAGATTTCACCGGTATTATTGTTCTTGATGGCCGATCGCACACTGGCCGTGATGATAAGAACTTCACGCGCAAGAACGCGCTTTCCGTCAATGCTGGGAACCAATTTCTGGGAGATCACGCATCGGCAGACGTCCGCGAAACGATTGCGCACCCGTTCCTGCTCCACCGGCGGCACCTCACCAATGATTCTATCGATGCTTTCCACCGCCGAGGCGGTGTGCAGTGTTGAAAAGACCTTGTGACCGCTGTCAGTGATTTCCAACGCCGTCATGATGGTCTCGGGGTTGCGCATTTCGCCGATGACGATGATGTCCGGATCCTGGCGGAGCGCTTCGACCGCGCCGTCCTTGAAGGATAAGACATCGCGTCCAACTTCGCGGTGACGCACGATACATCGATCAGAACGGTGGACGAATTCAATCGGCGATGAGACGACCACGATATGCCCGTCGACCGTATGATTGTTCAGATCAATCATCGCGTCCAGCGTTGTGCTTTTACCCGATCCGGTGATTCCGGTGACGAGCGTCAGTCCTTCTTTCGTATGCGCCAGACTGACGATCTTTGTGACGTTGGGATGAAACTCGAACGCTTTGTAGGGCCGGATGCTTTGATTGATGGCACGCATATTCAGCGCCACCTGATCCAGATCGAGATAAGCGTCCGCGCGAAAGCGGAACATCGTCTCGCCATCCTGGATCATGTAGGAAAAATCTATGTTTCTATTCTCATAGAGAAACTGACGTTGACGAACCATCAACAGAGATTGTATGAGAATGTTCGTCTCGTCGAACGTCAATTTGTCGATAGTCGGATCCGGACGTTTCGAACCATGAATACGGTACCAGATCTGACCCTGACTGCCGTAGCCGCCGAAGTCAATATCCGACGCGCTGATCACATTCATCCGAAGCAAAAATGAATCGATGTACGCCCGGAGGACGATCTTGCTTTCCATCGGGAGTTTTTCAACGAGATCCCCGATAAAAATCTGCCGCTCCAAACCGAACACGCTGTTTGGAATCTGCACAATCATGTTGCGCAGAACATCTCGGGCCCGCACCTGTACGTCGTCGTCTGACAATCGGCTTTGGGTGGGAGCTGAAGGCTCCATAGTCAATTGATTAAAGTTTTACATGAGAAGATGAGCTGAATATATTGAAACGAGCAGAGAAAGTCAATGATTTTCAGGAAAAACCGGTTACTCCAGCCAGGTCACGATTTCGTAGTTGCCTGTGGCAGGAAAAACCGGAGGAGAGGAATCGGCCAGCCGGTCGTCGTATTTGACGCTCAGATTGTAGCCCCGGCGTGAGGCTCCGGTCGCACCGTTGGATGTGGCATACAATTGATCAACAATGAAGCCGCCAAGAAGGCTCAGAACACCAGACGGCCTGGTCGTATAATTTTCAACCTTAAAGCCCCCTGTGTAGCTATAAAGAGATGCCTGCACTTTGAAGTTTGCGGCGGAGTTGTCCCTGACAGTGATGTCGCCATATCCCACGAGCCCAAGAAGATCAGTCGAGGTCGGGTTGGCTATCGGATCGACGGCAAAAGTCAGATCATTCATAAGGGTCACATTGCCGTTGCTGCCGCCGGAAGTGGTTCTGGTCGCCGCAAGTGTCAACTGACCGGTCGTCTGACCTTCGACATAGAGGTTACCGTTCAACACATTCACAACCCCATTGGGAGCAAAAGTGTTCACCGGAACTGCAGCCACGACCGCCCAATTGATCGGATATGTCGGTGCCGTTACGGCAGCGGTATAGATTGCTTTGACCGTTCCGTTGGCCAGGAACTGCAGGTATAAATTACCCCCCGTATATTTATGTCCATTGACAGCAGCCGCAGAATCGATATTATTATAGTTGTTCGGCATCGGGATATTGACGCCTGTCTCGTATCCGCCGTTAAATACCGGAGCTCCGCTTCCTGTATGGGTGAATTGTGTCTTCGACGTCGTCTTCCCCAGAAACACCGGACTGCCGGTGGTTTGGAGCGTACCCTGGGTATGGTTGGGCCCTGCAACAGTATCGCCGGTTTCCCATGCGGCAGCTGACGCATGTGTTCCGCCATAGTAGCCGAATTTGGAAAAATAGCTCGGCTGCAAAACGACAGTCACTCTCTGGGTTGTCCCCTCATAGGTAGCGGTGGAGACAATCTGCACTCTTTTTCCCGTCGCCAAATCGGTCACCGCGACCGAGAACGTTCCGCCATTGAATGCGACGTTGCTATAGCCGGCTCTCCAGTTGGGAGCACGGAATAATTCACTGCAGGAAAAATTCGCTCCGGCAACCGCAATATTATAGCGCATGGTGTTTTCATAGTAGTCCAGCGCATTCCGCAATGCGTCGGAACCGACATCGGTGAGGTTCTTGTTGACGAACAGAAACATGAACGTTGTCCCCATCACAAGCAGTATTGAAACGCGTCCCATAGTCTCTTCTCCTAACGCGGCATCGCCGCAACCAAACGGGTGAAATCAGATATTAAACAGAACTCAGGCCAAGGTCATCGGGAACGCGAAAGACATCAAAGGACTCTGCTTCCCGAGGGCTAGCGATTCCTCAAGTTTTTCGCGACCATACGCATCTGCCGCCAATACGCGGATTGGTATTGATATGCTGTGTCCCTCCCTCCTATGGACCTAAACGTGGTCGGGGCATAGGACTGGCATTCAATCGTGATTTGCATCGTTTGAATCAAGGCACGGTTAACGATGGGGAAGGACAATTTATTTTTTAGCGCATCATAATAGCGCAAGTCGAACGTGGTCGCTCCCAAATTCACTCCCCGTGCGGTCTTGTTGTTTTCGACGCGGTAGAACAGCCGGTCATTGGGATTCGGTGTCGCGCTTGCTTCCGATGTCGGGCCGACGTAGTACGCGAGCGAATCCAGTATGCCGTCGTTGTCAAGATCAGTGAGGAAGCGGACTTTATTGGAATCTGCCTGAAGGATCGCCTTGGAGGGATCGGTAATTTTTGTCGGATCTTTGCAATATCCCAGCTTCCTGAAGTCGTATTCAAGCATAGACGTCAGCGTCACAAGGTTTTGCTGCACAATGAGGTCGCCATGATATGACTGAATATTCTCGCTATTCGTGGCATTCATCCGGATCGTCATCAGCAACAGCAATCCGAAGACCATCGACGAGCCGATAAGATCAAGTACAGTTTGCGAACCCATAGAACCTCGCTCCCTTCACCCTCAGCGGAAAAACCAATAGGAATAGATTGATTGAAAGACAAGTGTGTCTTCGAGAAATGTACTCGTCACATACACCTTCACACGTTTGCTCCAGGTTTGAGTCGCTGCAACGGCAATCGTACCCCCGGAAACCTGCACGTAATCGACCTTCACTCTCGTTTTAAAAATAGCAGAGCCTTTGATTGAATCCATTTTCATGTAGTTATTGAAGTCGTCAATATCGTTATAAGTTGCAATCGTTTCACTCCCCTCAGGTCCGAGCGAATTTACTGCCGTCAGTGACGATGGATTCAAGACATCCATGGTTGCAGTGACCTGATCGAAGGACGCGGCATTTGTTTGTTCCAGCATGGATGTGCCGAGCGAGGTTGCTGTGATACGGTATTCCGCCATGTCCTTGGTCTGCCCGGCGAGCAGCGTGCTCTGATTGATGGTCAGGATGACCTTACCGAGCAACATGGTTGAGAGGATGGTGAGCAGCATTTGTCCGAGTCCCATAATCCGTTCCTTTCAATCTGCAAAAACAAGCATCAAATCCGGCGGATCTGTGCTCGCAAGAACCACCCCCGGGCAACCTATTCCCACCCCCCAAGTATTGGTACGCAATGTCTGTGCCATCAGAAAGCCCTTATTGAAGGCCATAAATGCGGCCATTGCGGTAGAGGTGATTGAAGATTCTGCAATAAATCGTTACATATAGTAACGAAGGGGAAAAATTTGATTCTATAAACTTGGTCGAAAAGCATTGCCACAAAGACACGAAGCCACAAACTTGGATTTTTCAGTCAGTTTTTTATCCTTTTTCTTTGTGCCTTGGTGGCTTCGTGGCAAAAGATGGGGTTTTCGTCCAAGTCTCTAGGGATACTGAATTGTAGATCGAGACCGTGGTCTCGATCAGTAGCATCATCGATGTCGCAGTCATTAACGTTCTCATGATCGCGACTCCTCGGAGTCGCGCTACATGTCGCGCTACAAGCCACGCTACAGGTCCGCTACGAGTCGGGTTACAAGCTGCGCTGCGGATTAGTGGCCGCTGGACGTTTGTCCATTCCCAACCAGATTGCTAGTCATCCTCAACCGTATTGGCGATCACTTCTTCCAGACATGCCGTGCCTTCCTTCATCCGTTCCATGCCCGACCGGCGCAATGTCCACATTCCGTCCCTGGCCGCCTGATCGCGGATCGCATTCTCGTCAACTCTTTCACCGGCACTCAATACGATATTCTTGATCGCTTTTGAAAAGAAGAGCGCTTCATGAATCGCGGCCCTGCCTTTGTAGCCGCCGTTGCATTTGTCACAGCCGACAGGTTTGTAAATGGTATAGGTGCGTAGTTCTTCCTCTGTAAAACCGAACTTCAACATGCTCGGCCAATCTTCCTGTTCAATGGGCGTTTTGCAGACTTTGCACAATGTGCGGATAAGGCGCTGTGCCACAATAATGTTGATTGCATAGGCAATCAGGAAGGGCTCAATTCCCATCTTATACAGACGTGCAACGGCACTTGGTGCATCGTTCGTATGAAGGGTCGAGAACACCAAGTGACCGGTGTTCGCAAGTTTGATAGCCGTCTCGGCCGTGATTTTATCGCGCATTTCGCCGACGAGCACGATATCAGGATCGTGACGCAGAATACCACGAATCGATTGTTCAAAAGACATCTTGGGCCCAATCTTCAGCTGCCGCGCTCCTTTGATGATATATTCCACCGGTTCTTCAATGGTCAGCACGTTCACCGTCGGATCAATCACCTGATACAGCGCCGCTATCAGCGTCGTGGATTTTCCGGATCCCGTCGGACCGGTCAGAATGATAATTCCCTGCGGTTTGCTGATAGCTCTGTTGAAGAAGTCACGCGCGGGTCCTTGCAGACCCAGCTTATTCAGATCGGTGATCACTTTGCGATCATCCAGCACGCGGATAACGATACTCTCAAATTTGTGTTTGAATTCCGTCGTGACAATGGGCATAATCGAAACGCGGAACCGGAGCTGATGGCCATCAATGACACGCTGGATGAATCCATCCTGCGAGGCCTCCCGTTCAAACCGGTCAACATTTTGCGTGCGATCTTTTACCACCGCCAGCACCGCCTCCGGCATCGTATTCTCCTGACAGTGCCAGACCGTGAGATTGCCGTCGACACGGAACAGAAAATTGGTCTTGTTCCCTTCCGCCGGCACAATGTGAATGTCGCTCACGTCACGCCGCACCGCTTCCACGATACATCCTTCCAGAAGATTGGCGATCGCACTTTTGTTGATTTCCGCTTCGAGCGCCTCTTCATCCACCGCCATATCATCGGAGTTTGTCTCAACGATGCCGATCTGGCTGTCTTCCAACAATTTCAGGAATTCATTTTGCGGCGGGATGACCTGTTCCAGGATGGTCTGGATGTCCTTCATCCGGCAGTACGTGACTTCGTACTTTTTTGCATTGAAGTTTCTTGCAATCAGCGGAATATTCCGGTCGGTCGGATCGGCACAAATGACGATCAATTTGTCCGACTGCTTTTCGTCGAACTTGAACGGAAGCATCTTTGTCTGGATAAGCATATCGCGGGATGTCTCCGGCAGCGCATCGACAATTTTCTTGATAAACTCTATGCGGGCCTTGTCGACCACTTCATCAGTAACATACGTCTCGCGAAACGCGTACAAGTTGGCGACTTCCCGAAAGACCGCATCGTGATCCGCACTGAATTCCGAGACGAGAATTTGGCCAAGATTACGGCGTTCTTTCTTGCTCGCTTCGGATTCCTTTACCTTCAGCGATTTCTCGAGCGTTTCGTAGTCAATCACACCCTTCTTCAGAAGCGTGTAACCGATTTTGTCGGTAATATCTACATCAGCCATGACAGTACCCCTTCTTCTTCATCTCCTGCAGTTACCAGAAACGCAACGAGTGCAGCACATACGTGATCACGGTACCCGGAGGCTTCGGTTTGACGGTTGCTGTTTCAGACGATACCAGCGTCAGCGCCGTCAACACCACCATGATGATCATGGAAATGACAAGCTGAATCATGTCAATCGCATTACGCATGCGGTACCCGGTTTCTTTTTCGTAGTATTCTGCAAGTTGGAGCGCCGTGTTCTTCACGGTCCCCGTTTCTGCACCGGAATGGAATCGTGAGATCGCGGTTTTTGTAAACACGCCCGTCGCCTCGAATGCTTCGGTAATACCCATTCCCTTTTCAACCATCATCGGTATTGCTATCGTCTTGATCTGATGCTCCATGAATTTATTTCCGCACGCCTCGGACGCCATCTTGATGATTTCGATATTTTCACCAGATCCGCTGTAGAGCGCATAAAAAACGCGGCAGAAAATTTCAATACTCGTCTTATGCATCAAGTCGCCGATCGCCGGCACCTTCCACATATATTTGTCGATGAGGAATTTTCCACGTTCCGTCATTGCGAATCGGGCGAAGGCAATGGTCGGAATGGCGAACGCGAGAACGATCCAGAGAATATTCCCCAGAATAAAATCGCTCATTTTCAAAGTCGCTTTTGTCATCGGTGGGAGCTCGATTTTGAACTTCACGAACATGTTGGCCGTTGCCGGAAAAATATATGCGACATAATACCCGACCGCGAACGCCAAGATAACCATTGTCACCAGCGGCATGATGAGTGCGCTTTTCAGGTCTTTGCGGAACTGGGCATTCCGCTCCAGAAATTTCGCCGTGCTCTCATAAATCTCAGCCATATTGCCGCTCTTGGATGCCAGGCCCAGCATATGCGCGGCAAATTTTCCAAGTTCTTTCTCG
>JAPLFO010000086.1:0-2378 GCA_026390635.1 Ignavibacteriales bacterium | reverse complement strand
TTCTTTCTCGTGTTTCGTAAAGGCTTTTTTGCTGTCTTTTCCCGCTTTTAGTTCCTGATTGATATCGCGGATGCATTCACGGAGATTCTTGTTCTGTACATCATTGATGAGCATCGCCATCATCTCGTTGAACGGCAATTTCTGCTTGATCAAATCCGCGCTCACGCGAACAAATGCGACAACCTCAATGGGGGGAACCGTGCCGACACTGTCGAAGAGTTTCTTGCGGACGAAGATGACTTTATATCCCATCTTCGTCAAGGCGTCCATTACTTCCTGCTTGGCGAACGCCTTCTGTTCTCCGTCGGTTGGTTTTTCATCGCCGCGTTTCACACGATAGAGAAATGTTGAGCGGGCCAAAACGCTGGACAGCTTGAACTTTCGTTCCCGAGCCATCTGCTGGGCACGATCCTTCGCAAGCTTCATGGAGTCAGCGTTGATGATTCCCTGAACGGGCTTGCCGTTCAAGGAGAGTCCTTCTATGCGATATTCAGCCATCGTTCTATCACCGGAAATGGGAAAATTATATCGAAAGATACAATCCCCAAAGGCAAAAATCAACTCGAGCGCAAGCGGGACGTGGGCATAATAAAGAATCGAGACTTCTGAAAAAGTCTTATCGGTGGGCCATTCTGAGCGCTTCGGCGAGTTTACACTGAGCGCAGCCGAAGTGCTCAGCACAAGCTCCGCGAAGTCTATCCCGCCGCAGGCGGACAACTCAGAATGACGGCGCCAAGAGTTTTTCAGATGTCTCGAATCTTGAAATCTCCACCTGAAGAATTTTGCACCTTAGACTCAGACCCTAGATTCACAGCGCGGAATACTGCAGCACGCGCCACGGAGACGAAAAAAGGCCCACCCGCTTTAGCGAGTGAGCCTCTCTCAACCAAGCTCTTGAAAGAGCCGGCAGTTTAGTTCACCTTTGTTAGAACCGTTGTGGCAGCATTGACCACAAGGGTATATGTCGGGAAAGTGCCATCGCTCATGGCCGTTTTTCCTACACCCTTGAGATTGACGCTGGTCGCATCTCCGGCTGTTTCGATCGTATAGAGTCCATTCGCATTATCGGTGAACGCTGTTCCTGCAAGGATTGCAAGACCAGCTGCAGTCTTCGCCAATCCGGCAAAGGAGTTGCTGCCACCGCCGAGTGTCGTCGGCTTTGCATAATATTGCTGTGCTTTTGCAGCAAGAGTCTGCAAGTCAGCGATAACCATGTTGCGGTTCTGATCCACCGCGTTGTCCTGGAACATTGTGATACCGACTGCGACGGCGATACCGACAATAATGACGCCCAAGATGATCAGTAGAAGTTGTTGCTGTCCCATAAATCCTCCTCATATATATATGTGTATTTAAAATAGCCACGGCTCTGTGCCGCATGCGTTATTTGATTTGTTCAATTGTATATCCAGTGGCTGTTACTGTGCACTCGTATTCCGGATAGTTGACACCGTCATCAAGCATCCACGATCCCCTTCCGAACAGTACCAACTCCGTTGCTGTCCCTGCAGTCTTCACGCTGTAGGCTCCATTCTTGTTGTTCGTGTAGGCGGAGGATGCCAAGACCGCTATTCCTGTTTCCTTGGTCAAACCAGCAAAGGAACGGCCTCCTCCTCCAAGATACTGTGGTCTCAGGTAGTACTGCCGCGCTCGCTGGGCGAGGGTCCCCAAGTCAGCCCTCACTTGGCTTCGGTTCTGATCAATTGCATTATCCTTGAACAGTATCGTTCCAACCGCTATCGCTATGCCAACGATGATGACGCCAAGAATAACCAGTATGAGTTGCTGCTGACCCACTGCGCAGCCTCGTTTGCATATTTGAAGGATTGAACCAAATCAGTTTATTGTACCGCTGAACGATATATATGTTTACACATATCGTGCCAAACGTCAAGTCAGCCCAAGGCAATCGCATTGCCGCATTGCTAAAATTCGTCGGTATTTATTACCGACACCGGAAGAGTTTTACCGATACATTATTACGCATTGATGTCACTCCGAGAAATCTGGGAGAAAAGAAGTGCCGCCAAGCACGAAGCACTAAGGGATATCAGACTTATCCAAAATAACTATCAAATGACATTCCTGGGACTTGAACTTTTAAATAGTGGCAATTATTTACCGTGCTTCTCCTCTGTTAAACGTTATCCCCATTTCGCAACGAGAATTGATTGAATCTGTGAGAGGACGCTCTACTACAAATATGCCGCGCCTCCGGCGCTCCAGTCTGCATTCTGCAATAAGTTGTGATTGACCTTCGGAAAATATGGAAGCAAAACAAGGCGAACGAAGCGACCGCACAGCCCCTCGGCGTGTCCGGCTCTCGCCGGACTTGCTCGGGGTGACGCAGCACGTCATGGTGAGCGAGGGAGCCCCGT
>JAPLFO010000194.1:16824-25421 GCA_026390635.1 Ignavibacteriales bacterium | reverse complement strand
TATCTGAATACCGGCAGCAAAACATCTCCGACCTGGACGTCCACTCCCAGTTTTGTTTCCGGGATTGAGACCACCACCTACTGGAAAGTACCGTCGCTCGTTGATATCGACGGCGACGGCGATCTCGATCTGGTATACGGAACATCAGACGGCACGCTCTTCTGCTACAAAAACAATGGAACAAAAATCTCGCCTGTGTTTCAGTACGATCCATCGTACTTCCAGGTGATCCGGATAGACGGCGGCAGTGCAACCGTATCGTTCGCCGATTATGACAACGACGGCGATATGGATTTCATCAGCGGAGACTGGCTTGGGAAGATTCAGCTCTTCCGCAACGATGGTACCAAATCCGCGCCCAAATATACACGCGTCACCACCAACTATGGCGGCATCGATGTCGGATCGTACAGCTGCCCTGTTTTTGTCGATCTCGACAGTGATGGCGATCTGGATATTGTGAGCGGAGAACTCAACGGCAAATTGCTGTACTACGTGAACAACGGCGGTGTCTATACATCGAACACAACGATCTTCGCCGGCATCACGGTCGCTGGATTCAGCTCGCCGGCTTTTGCAGATCTGAATGGAGACCTCGGGGCCGAAACTGCAGACAATATACGTGCATATCTGAACATGAATGGAGTGTTTATCAGAAACGACTCGCTCATCACGGGAATTGATCATTTCTCGAAAGCGCGCCCGGCCTTTGTCGATATCGATAAGGACGGCGACTACGATTTGCTGCTCGGGACAAGTCGCGGTGCTGTTCATTTCTTTCAGAACATCGGAAGCCGCACGTGGCCCGTCTGGCAGCGTGCTGACGAACTCTTCAATGATGTCGGCGTGCGTCAGGATGCCGCTCCAGCGTTTGCAGATCTGGACGGAGACGGAAAATCAGATCTTGTCATCGGAGAGTATAACGGCAACTTCTCCTGCTACAAGAATTCGATTCCAATGTCTATTGCCGGAACGACGGGTACCTTTCCGAAGCAAGTGTTGCTCCACCAAAACTATCCGAACCCGTTCAACCCGGCGACAACAATTTCCTTCGTGCTGCCATCTCAATCAAATGTGCGGATGACCGTCTATTCGGCACTCGGTCGAGAAGTGGCGCTGCTTGTGAACAAGACAATGCCGGCCGGCAGTCATTGTGTGCGCTGGGACGCAAGCGAATGTCCCAGCGGCGCGTACTATTATCGCATTGAAGCAGGAGCGGCATCGGTAGCCGGACAAATGGTCCTCGTGAAATAGTATGGAAACTCATCCAGTGCAATTGCGCTTCATCTGAGCTCGAATTCGCGCTCTGCATTGCCCAAGCTAGTTATTCAACAGAGAAGCGATAGCCTATACCCGATTCTGTAACAATCAGCGAAGGATGATCCGGATCGTCTTCGAGCTTTTTGCGGAGTTGGCCGACATAGACCCGGGTGTACTGTGTCTCCCCTTCAAACGCAGGTCCCCACACTTGCTGCAAAATATATTTGTGCGTCAGTACTCGTCCGGCATTGCGGACAAAGAGAGCAAGCAATGAAAATTCGGTCGGCGTCAGCGTCAAAAGTTCTCCGTGCTTTCGAACAATGCGGCCGTCAAGATCAATGGAAAGTGATTTGACCGTCAGAGTACTGGCACGCTCTGATGTCGAGTTATAGATACGCAAGGCCGCCCGCAAGCGCGCAATAAGTTCACCGCCGCGAAACGGTTTCGTAAGATAATCGTTCGCTCCCGCATCCAGCGCACTGACAATATCCTGTTCCGACGACCGGACGGTAAGGATGAGTACCGGAAATGCCGCCCACGATCGTATGCTCTTCAGTACCTCAATCCCGTCGGCGTCCGGCAATCCCAGATCAAGAATGACTGCATCGGCGTGTGAAGTTTTTGCCAGCTGAACTCCGCTCTCTGCGGAATCTGCCAGCGTGACTTTGTAGGATGCCGCTTCCAGTGTATTGCGCAGGAGCTTACGGATCTGGCTTTCGTCATCAATCACCAATATGTGAACTGCTGGTGTTGTCATGATTCTTTGGGATGAATATGAATTTCCGCGGGAATGCGAATGACGAACATTGCACCGCCACCCGGGCTATTGGAGGCGGTTATGGTGCCTCGATGTGCCTCCACATATCCTTTAGCGATCGAGAGTCCAAGGCCTGTCCCGCCGGCATGAGAACCGGGCACCCGGTAGAATTTTTCGAACAATTTCTGCAATGATTCTTTCGGAAATCCTGGACCGTTGTCAGCAATCATGACTTCCAAATCCCCCCCACTGAGCTTCACTGCAACCCGAATATGAGTTCCCTGAGGCGTATACGACGCTGCATTGTACAGCAGGCTTGTAAAGACCTGATCCATTAATCCAAAATCCAGTTTTGCCAGCGGAAGGTCTTCCGGCATTACAACTTCGACAATATGGCCCGACAGTTCCGGTCCAAGTTTTCGGAGCGAGGTATGAATCAAATCGTGCATGTCACACCAATCAAGTCGTGGCGCAATCTGACCCGATTCCAGCCGCGTCATATCCAGAAGGTTTTCCACCAATCGATTCAGCCGTTCCGACGCGGTGTGAATTTCGTCCACCAATATATGCACAGACTCGTCTGTTGGCTGCGCTCTCAGCGAATCCGACGCACTCATAATTGCCGCGATGGGCGTACGTAATTCGTGGGAAATCGAATTGAAGAGCGTTTTATAGAGTCTCTCCGATTCAACGAAGACCAACGATTTCTTCGACAGCTCGTTCAACTGTTCACGCTCCAATGTCGGCGATATCTGGCTGATGAAATTCTGAAGCAACGCCTCCTGGTCAATCGTAAAGCGATGTCCGTCTTTCGTACGCACGCCAATAACACCCAATGGATACCGCGGGCCCGAAATTGGGTAGTACACTGCAGTAGCAAACGGAAGTGTGTCTGTAAACCGGCCTGCCGGACGTTCGTTCCAATATACCCAAGCCGCGACGCCAAATTCTTTGTCATCGACTTTGCATGTGCTGGCGGGATGCGCCTCTTTGAAGATATCACCGTCCGACTCGCTCAGAAACACAGCGACGTCCGATGCAAAGATCTTTCCGATATTCTTAACAGCTGTCTCCGCCACCTCATCCTGATTCTTCGCAACCGTCAGATCTTTCGTAAGTGTATAGAGTGCAACGGCGTGTTGTTCCCGAAGCCGCACGGCTTTTTCACGTGCGCGTATTCTTGTCGTCAGAATTCCTGTCACCGCCGCGAAGGCAAAATACATAATGAACATCAGAATATCGTGGGGCTTGCTGATGGCAAAGGTAAATTGCGGTGGAATGAAGAAGAAATCCCAGAGAAACGAACTGATGGCCGCGGCAGCGAGAACGGGACCAATCCCAAAGCGAAGAGGCAGCAGAGCAACCGACAGCAGAAGGATCAATGAAACCGTTTGATAACCCAGCAGAAGCGCGAACGGATAACATGCCATTGCGATCGCTGAGACAATCGCAATTGCAACCATGTATTGGGAAACTCCGGAATGTATGTTGGGCAAAGTCATCACAGGCTTCTTTTTCGCCGACTCGCCATGCTCACCGACGACAGACACATCCAGATCGCCGCTTCGATCAATGATTTCGTCCAGCAAAGTCGCCTGCAGCGGCCACCGGCGCCTGGGTTTCCCTACGAGAATCTGCGTCGCTTGATGCTGATGCGCTACGCGTACAAGTGCCTGGGCGATACTTTCGTCCGCGGTAGTAATGATCTCGGCGCCGAGTTCCCGGGCAAGTTTGATGTTCTTTTCCAATTGCACTTTGGCAGTCGACGAGAGAGTTTTCGATGATTCCACATAGACGGCGATCCATGTCGCATTCAGGGTGTACGCCATCCGGCGCGCCCAGCGTATCAGAGAAACGGTGGAGGGGCTGGAACTGATCGCCACGAGAATCCGCTGGCCCGATTTCCACGTGTGGGTGATCCGCTGCGTCTGCATGTAGTCGCGCAGTTGATGGTCAACGCGCTCTGCGGTCAATCGCAGCGCCATCTCACGAAGTGCGGTTAGATTGCCTTTGCGGAAGAAATTGTCACTGGCGCTTTGAGATCGTTCCGGTGTGTACACTTTCCCATCGGCCAGGCGGCGGAGCAATTCATCCGGGGGGATGTCGATTACCTCGACTTCATCGGCGAGATCGAAAATGGAATCGGGAACGGTTTCACGGACAATGGTGCCGGTAATTTGTGCAACCGTATCGGCGCGGCTTTCAAGATGCTGTACGTTCACTGTCGTATATACATCGATACCGGAATCCACTAGCTCCTGCACATCCTGATAGCGGCGCGAATGTCTGCTGCCTGGTGCGTTGGTGTGGGCGAGTTCATCCACCAGTACAATGCGAGGTCGACGGGCAAGAATGGCGTCGAGGTCCATATCCTCCACCAGAATGCCGCGGTATTCGGTTTTTTTCCTCGGTACAACTTCGAGACCCTTCTGCACGCTTATGTGTTTCGACATAACCAACAACAACGTCCACGCCTTTGTTCTTAACTTCCTGAGCGGATTTCAGCATGTCGTACGTCTTGCCGACGCCGGCGCACATACCGAAAAAGATTTTCAATTTTCCCCGTTTTGATTGCGCTTCTTCTTTCTTGATCGCATGAAGAAGTTCGTCGGGGTCGGGGCGATGTTGGTCGGTCATAGACATGAGGTTCTTGCGATCTGCATTTCCTTTTCTTGAATAATATACTTATTGGATTTTTGAAACGAAACCTGCTTCATTGAGCGCGGGCCGACTTTTTAACGCCGAAGTGAGGCGTTTAGCGCCCTCGGCAGAAACTTCGTCGCCGATTGGTCTTCATTGCCCGTTGTGGTTATCCCCCCCTTCCTGCCGGCTATTCATCGATAAAGGCAGGCGCCAGCGGCCAATCTGTTCAGAGAAGTGGGAAAGGCGGACATGCACGATCTGATTCTCGTCTCCAAAATGCTGCAATGATATGTTCCCATTCTGTTCCCTAGATGGTATCGAGTCACCTCTATGCCTCCAGAAGTAGAACGGCCGCATAATATATGCAAATGCTCCCGCAATCTTAAGCACGAAGTATATCATTTGTCTATCGGCGCTATCATATCGGGACTGTTTGAGGATTTCATCCAAAAATGACAGAGATGAATGGCATTCACTTTTGACGGGGCGATAATTCAAGGGCATCCAGCGCAAGATTGAGCCGAAGTACATTGACGCGCGGATTTCCGAAGACACCCCACTGTGGCCCCTCTGTCATCTTGTCAACAAGACTCCGAATTCCCGTTGTTCCGCTCGAATCATATCCACGCGTCCGGCTAACGCGCGTTACCTGCAGCAGAGCTGCTTCCGGAGAAATATGCGGATCAACGCCGCTTGCGGATGCAAAGAGGACGTCGTTGGGAACTGCCGTTGTCGAATCAAGTCCATTTTCAACAATAAAACTCCGGTGCCTCCCGCAAACTTGTTCCTGAAGCTGTTTGCTTGTCGGGCCATAGTTGCTGCCGCCGGATGGCATCGGCTGAAAATCAACGGCAGAGGGACGCGAGTGAAAGTATTTGGGACTTTCGAATTTTTGTCCGATCAGTTCCGAGCCGATCGCTTTTCCATCTTTCATGATGACGCTTCCCGACGAAGCATGCGGGAATGCCACTGCGGCAACCAGCGTCATGAGAGCCGGATATGCGACACCCAGAAGAAGGGTCATCAACAGTATCATTTTCAGAGATTGAAGAATATGTCGTTTCATAACTTGCTACCATAGGAAAAGTATGTGAATGAAAAGCCCAACCGTGCGTCATTGTGGCATGTCGCTTCCGTTTCGGTCATCCCCGCCTCGCAACGTTCTGTCATTCTGAACCCCGACGTTTTTTGTCGGGGTGAAGAATCCATCATTTCTATTGGATGGATTCTTCACTCCGCCTCGCTTCGTTCAGAATGACAATTGCCAGATGTTGATTCTCTGCTACACCCAATGCAAGCCGACAATGATCATATCAATGAGTTTGATCCCGATAAAAGGTACGATCAAGCCGCCGATGCCGTAGATCAAGAGATTTTTCCGGAGCAGCGCTGCCGCGCCGATTGGCTTGTATTCCACGCCGCGCAGCGCCAGCGGAATGAGAGCTATAATAATGAGCGCATTGAAAATTGTCGCACTCAATACCGCGCTTTGCGGTGATGCAAGCTGCATAATATTCAGTGCCGCCAGCGGACCCGATTTCGCTCCCACAGCATAGAGTGTCGCAGCAATTGCTGGAATGATCGCAAAATATTTTGCCACGTCATTTGCAATGCTGAATGTGGTTAGCGCTCCGCGTGTCATCAGGAGCTTCTTCCCTGTTTCCACCACCTCAATGAGCTTCGTCGGATTGCTGTCCAGATCCACCATGTTTCCTGCCTCGCGTGCAGCTTGTGTACCGGTGTTCATGGCGATGCCGACATCTGCCTGCGCCAGCGCCGGTACATCGTTCGTGCCGTCACCGATCATTCCGACGAGTCGTCCCTCAGCCTGTTCCTGGCGCAGCCGGTTCAATTTGTCTTCCGGCGTTGCTTCAGCCATAAAGTCATCGACACCCGCTTCGGCGGCAATTGCGGCGGCCGTCAGCGCATTGTCTCCGGTTATCATCACCGTCGTGATTCCCATCTGCCGCAATTGCGCAAATCGCTCTTTGATGCCGCCTTTCACGATGTCTTTCAATTCAATAGTACCCAGGATTTCATTATTCTCTACGACTACCAACGGCGTGCTGCCACGGCGCGCAATTTCTTCTGCCGTTTTCTGCACAGGCTGCGGAAATGCGACACGTCCCTGTTGTTCTACATACTGCCGAATGGTTTCAAACGCGCCCTTTCTAATAATGCGGCGATCCTGCGCATGCGTGAGATGAATATCCACACCGCTTATGCGCGTATTGGCGGAGAAAGGAATAAATGTCGCTTCCTGCTCCGTCAGATTCCGACCGCGAAGATTGTGTTTTTCTTTCGCCAGCACGACAATGGAGCGCCCTTCCGGTGTTTCATCTGCCAGCGAGGAAAGTTGTGCTGCATCTGCGAGTCGCTCCACACTCACGCCCGGCGCAGGGAGAAACTCCGACGCCATCCTGTTTCCCAGCGTGATCGTTCCCGTCTTGTCGAGGAGCAGCACATCCACATCTCCAGCAGCTTCTGCCGCGCGACCGCTTATTGCGATGACATTCTTACGGATCAGGCGATCCATGCCGCTGATGCCGATGGCGCTCAGCAATCCGCCAATGGTCGTCGGAATCAGGCAGACAAGGAGGGCAATCAATACCGGGAGCGTCATAAGCGTCGATTCCGGTGATCCCGCTCTGCCTTCGCTGTATTGCACAAAGGCCGGCAGCGTGGTGACTGTAAGCAGGAAAATGATCGAGAATGCCGAGAGGAGGATCGTCAAAGCAATTTCGTTCGGAGTTTTCTGCCGTTTCGCGCTTTCTACAAGGCCAATAATTTTGTCCAGAAAGGTATTGCCCTGCGACGATGTAATCCGCACGACGATCCTGTCGCTTAACACTTTTGTTCCGCCGGTCACATTGCTGCGCTGTTCCCCGCTCTCGCGGATGACGGGGGCGGATTCTCCCGTAATCGCAGATTCATCCACACTTGCGATTCCTTCGATAACCACACCATCCGACGGAATCAAATCACCTACTTCACAGACCACCATATCGTCTTTCTGTAATTCCGTCGCCGGTACCTTTTTCTCAACTCCGCCCACCAAAAGGCGTGCTGTCGTTTGCGACCGACTCTTTTTCAAGGCATTCGCCTGTGCTTTTCCCCGTCCTTCGGCAACGGCTTCGGCAAAGTTGGCAAAAAGCACCGTAAACCAAAGCCAGAGTGTAATCTGAAAGACAAATCCGGAAAACGGTTCTGTCACCAACACGCCGGTGGACACAACCGCTCCGACGAAAACGATGAACATTACCGGGTTCTTCACCTGCAATCGCGGATTCAATTTCTTGAAAGCATCGGTGAATGCAGTCACCAGCATCTGGTTGTTGAATGTGGAAATTCGCTTCATTGAAGTTTCTGTTGTCATTTAGAATGCTACTCCATTCTGCATCAGAAAATGCTCAACGATTGGTCCGAGCGCGAGGGACGGAAAATGCGTCAGCGCAGCAACAATAATGATGACTCCGACCAACAAGACACCAAAAAGCAGGGTGTCGGTCATGAATGTTCCGGATGAGATGGGCACCGTCTTCTTCTGCGCGCAGCTGCCTGCGATAGCGAGCACAGGAACAATGATAAAGAATCGTCCGACCAGCATCGTAATACCGAGAGTGCAATTGTAGAAAATCGTATTTGCATTAAGTCCCGCAAAAGCGCTCCCGTTATTGCCCGCGGCGGAACTGAATGCGTAGAGAATCTCTGTCAAACCGTGGGGGCCGGCGTTGTTGAGGCTCGAAAGCCCCATTGTCGTCACCGCTGCGATGGCGGAGAATATGAGGATGACGGCATTCGGAGCCAGCACTGTGATGGCTGCGAGCTTCACTTCATAGGACTCAATTTTTTTTCCAAGATATTCCGGTGTTCGCCCCACCATCAATCCGGCAAGAAACACTGTGAGGATGACAAACATGACCATGCCGTACATGCC
>JAPLFO010000194.1:0-16724 GCA_026390635.1 Ignavibacteriales bacterium | reverse complement strand
GGATATTCAACAGAGCAAGCATTCCGGACAGCGGGGTGAGGCTATCATGCATCGAGTTGACCGATCCATTTGATGCGTCTGTGGTCGCGACGGACCAGAGAATGCTATTGGCAACGCCGAATCGAACTTCTTTCCCTTCCATGCTCGCACCGGTGCCCACTACAGGATTTGTGCTGTATTCGGACCAGAGCGACAAACCAAGGAACGCAACCGAGAAGAAGAACATAACGCCCCACAGCACCCACGCATGCCTGGTCGAACCGATTATTTTGCCATATGCGTATACAAACGCCGCCGGGAGCAACAAGAGAGCAAGCATCTCCAAAAAATTGGAGACCGGTGTCGGATTTTCATAGGGAAATGCGCTGTTAGCATTGAAGTACCCGCCGCCATTTGTTCCGAGCTGCTTGATTGCGATTTGAGAAGCTGCGGGTCCCACCGGAAGCATTTGTTTTCCGCCTTCAAGTGTTGTCACCTCAACAGACTGAACAACGGTTTGCACGACGCCTTCATTCATTAAGAGAACGGTATAGATAATGGAAAAAGGCAGCAAGAGATACATCGTAGAGCGGACAAGATCGCTCCAGAAATTGCCGATGCTGCCCGACATCTTTCGAGAGAAGCCGCGGGCGAGTGCGACCATAACCGCTATTCCCGTTGCCGCACTCACAAAATTCTGCACGGTCAATCCCAGCATTTGCACAAGTGCCGTGAGCGTCGTCTCACTCGCATACGATTGCCAATTCGTGTTCGTCACAAAGCTGACCGCTGTATTGAATGACAGATGCCACGAAACATTGGGCAAGTGCGCAGGATTCATCGGCAGCCACTGCTGCGCCAGTTGCAGCAAAAAGACAAGCAACCATCCAAAGAAATTAAACCACAGTAACGCGGAAGCATACTTTCTCCACGTCATTTCTTCGGAACTGTCGATGCCGCATAAATTATAGATACCATTTTCGACTTTGCTGAATACCAGTCCTGGGAATTTCTTTTCCCGCAAAAAGATCGCCGCAATGTATTTGCCGATGACCGGCGTCAGCACTGCGAGCAGCACGAAATAGAAAATGACCTGCAATATTTCTGCGGTTGTCATTAGAACTTCTCCGGGCGAATGAGTGTATAGATCAGATACAGCAGCAATCCGATTGCAATGCACAGACCGAGTATCATACTTCTTCCTTTCTGATTGACACACAAACCTCGATAAATCCTGCGGAAAAGTAAATGAAGGGGGTATAAGGAGATGCGGATGGGATATAAAAAGAGTATAAAGACGAAACACATGAGCCCTCTTTGCCGGGACTTCCATTTGACACATTCTGTGGGTCGTATCAGATGGCTTTTCCGATAGGAATAAGGACAATTCGGTTCTTCTTTCCACCGCTTCGAATCCCTTTTCAGCCGTTTCAGTCTGTTTTTCATCCCCCCACCCCTTCCGCTTTCGTATTTTAGATCAACAAACGAATACGAAAGGTTTTCCATGAAACAGCTAATCAACATCTTTTGCTTTTTACTTTTGCCTTTTACTTTTGCACTTGCTCAGTCCGGTTCCATCAGGGGCACAATCACGGACAAAGAAAACAAATCATCCATCCCCGGCGCCAACATTGTGGTGCAGGGTACAAAACGGGGCGCCATTACGGATCCTGACGGCCGCTTTCAGATTCCGGATCTTCCGGTCGGCAGCTATATCATTCAAATCAGCTTCCTCGGCTACGAACCGCAACGCATCGCGGATGTGATCGTTAAATCCGCCCGCTCCACGGTCCTCGACGCGGAGTTGAAGCCGTCGGTCCTTGAAATTGAAGGCGCCAGTGTCACCGGTTCCTATTACACTGTGGATGAAACACAGCCCACAAGCGTCACTGCTTTTTCCTATGAGGAAATCCGTCGCTCTCCCGGGTCAGCCGGTGATGTAAGCCGTATTATTTACGGACTGCCGAGTGTCGCCAAAGCAAACGACGAACGCAACAACCTGATCGTGCGCGGCGGCAGTCCCATAGAAAATGCATTCTATGTGGATAACATAGAATTCCCCAACATCAATCACTTTCCCACACAGGGATCCTCGGGCGGCGCGGTAAGTATCATCAATATCGATCTCATTAAAAATGTAAATTTCCGGACCGGCGGTTTCTCGTCGGCATACGGCGATCGCCTCTCCTCCATCATGGAAATCTCGCTGCGTGAAGGAAACCGTGAGAAGGTGGAAGGACAGGTGGAACTCAGCATGTCGGGTGTGGGCACGGTTCTCGAAGGCTCGCTCGGCGGCGGCAAGGGTTCGTGGATATTCTCCGCACGCCGCAGCTACGTAGATCTGCTTGCAAAGATAGGCGGTTTCGGTGTTGCTCCGAAATACGGCGATGCACAGGCAGCCGCTGTTTATGATCTTGACCAGCAGAACAGGGTCTCGTTCACCGACGTCTTTGCAATGGACATCAACCGTATCTCCAAGGAGGACGCAAGCGATCTGGACTTCTCCGTTTACGGGCAGGACGATCAGCTGCAGAACACCGTCGGTATGAACTGGCGGCACCTCTGGGACAAGACCGGTTTTTCGAACACATCGGTGTCACACACATTCATGCGCTATACAACCAATTTCCGCGAAGGCCGTTCCGATGAACTGCTGATCGTGAATAAATCGACGGAGCAGTTTGTGCAATTGCGGCACTCCACACACCTCCAGCTTGGACAGTCGCATGCCATTGACGCGGGCTTTAACGTCAAACACTCATTCGTCGACTACAACAACTACTTCGGCTCATCCACGAATGCCGGCGGGGACTCGACGGCGGCCTTCAATATCGTCCGGTCATTGGATGCACAGCAGGCCGGAGCTTTTGCTACTTACACCTGGATTCCGGTGTCGGTGCTCGATATTTCCGTCGGGGCCCGGGCAGATTACTTCTCGTTCAATAAAAGAGTACATATTTCCCCGCGCGCGGCATTCTGCCTGCGGCTTTCGGAAACGACATCCCTAACCGGCGCCGCCGGCATCTATTACCAATCCCTGCCCTTCTTCTTCCTGTCGCAAAACGATGCATACCGCTCGTTGCACGATCTGAAAGCGGTGCAGTACGTTTTGGGCGTCGAACGGTATCTGACCGAGGATACAAAACTCTCGCTGGAGGCATACAGGAAAGAGTATTCGGAATTTCCGATGAATCCCGACGAGCCAACGATATTTGCGCTCGATGAAATTTTCTACGGCAGTCCCTATTTCTTCAAAGAGAACAATCTGATCAACGCCGGAAAGGCGTATGCACAGGGCATAGAAATCACATTGCAGAAAAAACTGGCCGAGGATTTCTACGGGCTGGCCAGCGTCAGTCTGTCAACCGCCCGCTACAAGGATATGAACGGCACGTGGAGGGACCGTGTGTTCAGCAACAAGGCGATCTTCAGCATCGAGGGCGGCTACAAACCGAACAATAAGTGGGAATTCAGCATGCGCTGGATTTATGCAGGTGGCACACCCTATACGCCGTTTGACGAAGCAGCATCGACTGCCATCAACCGCGGCGTGCTGGATGAAAGCAGGACCAATGCCGTGCAGAATCCGGACTATCATTCGCTCAACCTGCGCGTGGACCGCAGATTCAATTTCGACTCGACCAATTTGGTGCTCTATCTGAGTGTGTGGAATGTATATGACCGGAAAAATGTCGCGACACATTACTGGAACGAATTCAAGAATGCCGCGGCCGTCCAGTATCAGTGGAGCACCCTGCCGATTATCGGCGCTGAGTACGAGTTTTAGTTGTTTTGCCACAGAGAAGAGATTTGGCAATTCAGTGTCGAATCGTCGCCACGAAATCTAATTTCACACTCTGTGTTCTCTGTGATCTCTGTGGCGAAACCTTTCGTCAAGTCTTTCTTTTGTTCCAGACTATACGTACAATAATCCCATGGCACACATCGATGTTAAACGCTGGCTGTGGTGGCGAATTTCGCTGCCGCCTTTGATCCATCTCTTCGGAGATATCATGGGCTATATTTTTTACACAGACGTCGTGAGGGCACACTATACGGGAGATTTCTGGTTCCTTCTGTATTTGAAAGAACTGGCGATCATCACGATTGGTCTGTACATCGTCTCAGAAGGAAACGTGTATGCCTATCTCCGCCTCGACTCGATAATGCCCTGGGAGCAGCAACCTCGCAAGCGACTCGTATTCCAACTCCTTTTCGCCACCGGCTGGGTGATTCTTTCCGCAACGATCATTTCGGCAGTCCTCGCGGCGCTGGGGCAGGAGGACATGAGCGTTGATTTACTGATCAACATGACGTTGATGTCCCTGATGGTAACGGTCGGTGTCATTATCATTTTCTTTTTCCAGAAAATGAAATCTTCGTGGTTGGAGGCGGCACAGTTAAAACGTGAAACTTCGGTTGCACAGGACCACGCACTGCGCCAGCAGACCGATCCGCATTTTCTTTTTAATAGCTTGAATACGCTGACGAGTCTCATTATGGAAGATTCTGAGCTTGCCATTCAGTATGTCGGGCGGCTGTCGAATGTTTACCGCTATGTACTCCAGAGCAAGGAGCGGAGCGTTGTTTCGCTGCACGAAGAGCTCGCTTTTGTGCGCGATTTTGCATTTGGATTCTCTCTTCGCTTCGAAGACAGCTTTCAATTATCTATTGATATCCCCGATCGGTATCTCGATTCCGAGATTCCACCCCTGACTCTGCAAATTCTGGTGGACAATTGTGTGAAACACAATGTCGTGTCGAAGGAAAAGCCTCTGCGTGTGCGAATCAACGTATCTGCCGACGGATATCTGGTCGTGGCAAACAACCTCCAGCGAAAGCCGCCAGAGTCCCCCCGGACACAAATCGGTTTGAAGAATATCATTGCACGATATCAACTGCTGACTGCCGAGATTATTCAGATCACGGAAGGCGAGGCTTTCTTCACTGTGCGGCTGCCGCTGTTAGCAAAAGATAGGACGAGAAGCAATGCTGTGCGGTAAATCTCTGTCGGCTCTTTGTGATGATTCGACTCCTCATAGAAATCTGGACGAAAAGTCCCGCCACAAAGACTCCAAGATACCACGGTCATTTTCTTCACACTCTTTTCTTCGTGTCTTGGAGTATTGGTGGCGAATGATCGGTTTTCGACCACGCTTCTTGCACGGTGTCAGACGTCGTTCGCTCTTCAGAGTCATGGCCTTTTTGCCGGAATAAGGAAACATTCGTATGAACGTGGTAATTGTTGAAGACGAAGTGCCTGCGATAAAACTTCTGAAAAAAATGCTCGCCGAGGCGGACTCTGCCATCAACATCCTCGCGACACTCGACAGTATTGTCGCAGCCGTTGAATGGTTCCGGCTCCATCCATCGCCCGATCTTGTCGTATATGCCAGCCCGGCGGAAGCAGTACAGATTGTTGATAATTCGAATGTTACCGTATCAACGCTGCAAGCTGATGGGCAGGCTGCCGAGAAGGTTGAATTGACCTGCCCCATCATTTTCACAACCGCATACGACGAGTACGCCATCAGGGCATTCACTGTCAACAGCATCGACTACCTCCTGAAGCCTCTGGACCGGACTCTTCTGGTTCGCGCGCTCGACAAATTGAAGAGAACTCTCCGCCCTTCGGGCGTAGACATCGACATGCAGTCACTGGCAAGAATGATCGCCGAACAGCGCCCGCAGTATCGAACCCGCTTTTTGCTTCCGATGCTCGATCGTTTTGTACCGATCGGGACGAAGGATGTTCACTTTTTCATGTCGGCGCACAAGCAGACTTTTCTAATAACCAAAGACAATAAGAAATTCGCAGTCGATGAGCCTCTTGACGCCCTTGAGCGGGAATTGGATCCACAAATATTTTTCCGGGCGAACAGACAATTCATTGTCCAGAACACATCAATTGCTGCAGTCCACACATATTTTAGCGGCAAGTTGAAATTGTCTCTTCGCGGCTCCGATGAAGAAGTAATCATCAGCAAGGAGAAGTCTGCCGCATTCAAGCATTGGCTTGATTCGTAACAATCCATCACGACATTCCTCCGAAAGACGATACTACAGAGTAACCTGTCCCCTCTGAACAGAGCGTTCTGCCGCGGCTGTGAGCTGCCGACAGGTACGGGATCAATGGCTACGGGACGTGAACGCGCATTGGCGATCTCTTTGCCGATTCGTATGACACTTCGGCGATAGTGTCGCACGTTCACAGAATGGCGGTGCCAAAAGACAATCTTTTGTGCGATCTTTACGTAGACATTGAATGGAGGTACAACATTCATCATGTCCCAAGGAGGTGTGTTATGAAACGACGATTGCTTTTTGCAGCCCTTGTAGCTGCGATCCCAGTGATGTTTGCATCAGCAGGGGAGAATCCTTCGACATCATCGACCGGCGTCGATTGGAAAAAAGCGGAAGACCACTACATCCGCGCCCTTCATTGTGGCAACTGCGGAGTTCGGCGGAGCGCCCTGGGCTTCATCGGTGAATACAAATTGACCGGCGCAAAACAACAGGTCATAGAAATTCTGAAATCCGACACCCAGGATCAGAACAGAATGGCCGCCGCTCTCGCGCTGGTCCGGCTTGCCGAGAAGGATTGTATTGAAGCGGTAGAATTCGCCGCGCGTAATGATGAAAGCGAGCTCGTTTCCGTTTTTTGTCGATCATTGCTGACAGCATCAAATGCGCACATTCTGGCATCCGAGTAGTTTTTCTTTCCGACAGTTACAGAGAGCGCGGTATAGTTTCGGGAAAGCCTTCCCGCGTTCTCTGTAACCAGAGCCGGATATTCCCGGCGGTTTTCCGTGGAGATTCTAACGATTCGCCGCCCCCTGGTTCCCCTTGCCCACTGGAAATCCCATTGTTTTCGTACGAAGCATCGACTGTGTTACTTCGAGCATGGAGTAGGTATAGGCTTTCATACGCTCAGAAAGATTTTGATGGATTGAAAGACATTCCACGGCACCGGCATCGCGATACCGATACAGCAGCTCTTTGTCACCGAGTTTGGAAATCCACAGATATTCCTGATCGACACATCCGAGTTTGTCATCCGCATTGAAGAAAATAAACCGCCTGCTGTCATTCAAGACGTCCACTCCCATCGTATTGTTCACGAACGGCTGATGAAGTAGTCCCATAATAGTGGGATAGAGATCGATCTGACCGGCAAGTCCTGCTATTTGCACCGGTGTCTTTATGATCGAGGGTGCATGAATGATGCAAGGAATGTGCAGGTATTCCAATGGCAAGACATAGCGCGAATCATGCACGCCGCCATGATCTGCCAGGAAAACAAAAATCGTATTTGCATACCACGGTTGCTGTGCCGCAAGCCGCAAGAAATGGCCGATGGACCAATCCACGTACTCGATAATCGCTTTGTGGACGTCGCTATGACGCGGGGTGAATGGAATCCCCGATGGCACGATATAGGGTCCGTGATCACTCGCAGACAGCATTGCGGCAAAAAATGGTTTACCGGTTTTTTGCATGTCATTGATGGTTTCAATTCCCTTTTCGAACATGACATGATCCGGAACACCGAGTGTGCTCTTGATTTCTCCGGAGGGATAATCCTTCTGGCTGATTATGCATTCATAACCATTGGCGCTCAGAAAACCTGCCATATTGTCGAACTGCTCATCATGCGTGCAAACAAATGCTGTCGCATAGCCATGCGATCGGAGCTCTCCCCCGATCCCGGTAAACGACTGCATGCTCCGGGCCCCTTTCATCGGATGACGGCTGAGAATGCCGGGAAATCCGAAGAGCGTTGAGTACACACCGTTGTACGTATGAATTCCCGCTGAGTAAAAGTTGTCGAATGAGAGGGAACATCCAATCAATGAATCCAACACCGGCGTCAGCGAATCCGGATTCCCGAAATGCGAAAGCTTCCATGACGCCATGCTCTCCAGAAGCACGATGACAACATTATGCCTCTCCGGTTGGCCGCCAGTCCGCGCGGTGCGAGCGATCGGGGATCGGAAAACCGTGTCTTGGATTTTGAATTCGCGCCGCACTGTCCGTATTGCGTCGGACTCGCTGATAAAGGCGATGTCTATGTTCTCCGGCTTCAGCGACTCCAACCAACTCTCTAAAAATGTGAAGACGGGATTGAGCCCCATCTGATTGGGGAACTGGTAGGTGCTGAAAAATGCCGTACCCCATCGAATCGGAGATTTTTCCGACACGCGCCCTCTGATGCCTATGAAAAGCAGAAGAGTCAGGAAAATCCACCATCCGGCGATCGCACCGCGTCCTACCTGATATGAAGTAGTCTCTGCAACGGGATCGATAAAATTTTTCACCAGCTTTCGCAATGCGTACCAATACGCAGCAAGCAACAGAAGAAATCCAAGGACAAATGGATAGTACGTGGTATCTTGCATTAACATCTTCATCATGAAACCGGGCGAATCGATCCAGCTCAGCACGTTGATGGTCAGGCGTGAATTGAAATAGTTGAAATATGGAACATCTGCCACGCAAATCAGCAGTGATAGCGAGTACAGGACGGCGACAGAGGCCACACCGACGAGGACCGTAATCCGATTGCGAATTCGCAGGAGAGCGAGAAGTGTGAAATAAAGAAAGGGCAGAATAAGGATGTATCCGCTCACGACGGTATCAAAGCGAAGACCCATCACAAATGCGGAGATAACGACATCGGCCGGAATACCCTGCAATTGACGCAGATTTACGCCGACAAGCACAAGCCGAATCAGAGAAAAACACAGCATTCCGAGAGCATAGACTGTCAGAAGAAATTGAACATGCTGTGGAATTCTTTTCCACAATTTCATGAGTTAGTCATTTTTGAATTTTTCGGGATCAATCGGGTACAAATTCGCGGATATTGGGATGGAATGCAAGTGTTTTATCCGATGCAGCTGATGCAAAAAAAGAGCGCACCCCTTCACGGGATGCGCTCTTGAGGCAGCTGGCAATCACTGCGATCCACAGTTCTTGTGCTAGAATCCGAGCTTTATCGAGAACACATGATTTGCACTAAAGATTTTCACTGCACGGTATGCATAATCAAATGTCATATCGGTGGTACCCATGGCATACCGAATACCGGCACCAAAACTTGGACCGTAGAGAAATTCCCGGTCGCTGGAAGTTTTCTGCGCGGCAACATAGCCGCCGCGGAGGTAGAGGAAATCTTCATACGCATATTCCGCACCGGCTCGGTATTCGTCATCCGAAAAGTTGTTGCTCTGGAATGCCGTACTGAGGACGATACTGTTTGGACCACCCAGTGTTTTTTGGTACGCCACGCCGAATTCGATCGATGACGGGAGTTCAAATGGAGCCGCCTGAATCTTATAATACTGCGGTGGTCGATGTTGTTCCGTCACCGTTGCTTGTGTCAACAAACCGGAACCATCGAACTTCATCTGGGGACCGATATTGCTTACAGCCACACCGATATGAAGTCCATCGATATTCGCAAGGTTCTCGTACATCACACCCACATTGAAGGCAAGACCGGTGGCGCTCACATCCCCGAGGCGTTCACTGACCAGATTCGTGGTCAAACCGATTGCCACTCGTTCGCTGAGTTTTCGGGCATAGGATAATCCGACGGTAAAATATTGCGGTGTAAACATTTGGCCGTTGCCGTCGGGATGAAGGGTCGTCGTCACAGGAATTTCGCCGATGGAAAAGGCCTTCAAGCTGAGCGAGACGACACCGAATCCCTCCATTGAAGCGCTGACGGCGCCGTAATCCATTCCAATATCCGCGATGTACGACATGTGTGAAAAATAGAACTCCGCGGAGGAGCGGACAAATGCCGTTCCCGCAGGGTTCCAGAATAGTGCATCGACGCCGCGTGCACTGGCAACGGCAGCGCCGCCCATGGCAATGTCCCGCGCGCCGATCGGCACCAGCAGTTCGGATGCGCCCGATGTTCCGGTACGATTTGCCGCGCCGGCAGATGCAGACACCGTGCAGACAATCACCATCACCAGGCTTTTCAATATTCCTGATACTGTTTTCATAAGTGATCTTCCTTTGTCATTAGAATCGGTCAAGAATCTGTTGTTCCTGGATGACGGCAACCTTTAGAATTTTGGTTGCTCCGTCCAGATCCGGCATTTCGATATGAACGATGTAGAGTCCGCTGCCTACCGGCAGACCGGAGTCATTGGCAAGATCCCATCGTTCAAACTGGCTGGTGCTGGTTTTTTGGATCTCTCTCACCTGCACGCCGGCGAGATTGAATATTTTGATCGTGGCACGATTGGGAAGATGACTGAACGTGACAAATCGGTTATACTTGTTGATCTCTTCCGTATTGACGCCATAGTACGGATTCGGAAAGACAGTGATATTCTTGACATCTTCCCGGGCGACTGCCTTGCTGCTGGACACCGTCGGAGCGACAAACGTAAATTTGTCCACAGGAGTGTTGATGTGATTCGCGATGATCTCAAACTCATCGCCGGCTGCAAAAGCGACATTGCCCCGACGCGCTGGTGTTGCGAACCACATAATCGGCATTCCAGCCGTGTTTAAAATGTTGACCTTCAGCGACGCATCAGGCGTTGTACTGTACGGCATATCGAAGACGAAAAACCATTCGCGTGGTCCTGTTGCCGCGGTATTATCAATACCGGTACTGTAGTCAGGCGGCCAGTATTTGCCATCCACCGTACCATCCACAGCATTATTCTCTACATGTCCGATCATCAAGCGCGTCGGCGGGTTGGTTTCAACATTGTACGCTGCAAATGGAACGCTCTTCTTGTAATCCTGATATGCATAGCTTCCGCTTGTATTCACAATGAAGGGAGCGAAAGACGGCTGTGCCGGTGGATTTTGCGCACCGCGAACATACCGGTATGCATAGGATGCGAGCGTGTCAGTCGGATTCAACAGATTGCCGGCCGTATCCGTCGCTGCCAGCCGCAATACCACATTGCGGAGTTTATCCGGAGTCACTCCATCGCCCCAGCCCAGAATCCCGGCACCGATGGCTCCACCAAAGCCTTCCAATTCGAATCCGGCAGCACCGGACCAGGTCCATCGCCGCGTGCCATGCGGTATTGCGTAGTCTCTCATCCCCGGAGGCGGTCCCACCACTTTCACTTGAACGCCGTCGACAATCAGATAGTTGTCGTCGCCAGACTGATTGGTCTGTGCTTTCTGAACCGTATCGCCCGTCGTGACGTTTTTCATATTCCAGACAGTTCCCCCGGGCGTATCCTGAAACGAGACGGCGTATGTATTTCCCGTCGCCTTCGTCGGATCAACTACCAACGGAATCACAAAACCATCGCTCGAGCCGGTGTGTTGAATCGCCACCGTATCTCCCATGACCGAGGACATGCGAACGCCGGGATTCGTTGTACGTGGAATGACGGTCATGATTTGCAGCGGGTTTTCCAGATTGTTTGGAATTGCCGTTGGACTGGGATTGTAGCTGTACGAAGTCACGGCATAATAGTAGCGCACTCCATTGATCAACGGTGAATTTCCTTTGAGCATATCGTTCTTGATACTGATGAAGCGTTTGATACCATTGTCCGAACCGAGTTGCATGACCTTGGCCGAGACAACTCCGGTATTCACATCAAACGCCTGATCGGTAATGCGCGTAATACCATCTCCGGCAATATCAAATGTGGCTACCCGTCTTGCTTCGGACAGCGACGCGGATGCTGTTGGAAATTGATAGACATTGTATCCCTGGAATTTGAATCCGCGTGTGTCGGACGACTCCGTCGCCTGCATCGCGGTGGCATCCGAACCCCAGCTTAACAAGATTTCCCCGTCCAGTTCCGTGGCAGTCACTTTGGGAGCCGGCGGAGCTGACGGCAGTCTAAAGAAATTGTCATATGCAAGTTGTGCAACTTTGTCATAATATTTCAACAGGCTAACGGCTGAGATGCGGTCCACTCCCGGCATTGCACCAGCCGCGATTTCTGCAACAACCACCTCCTGCGTAACACCGGGAGCCATGGTGAAGGATCCCGAAGCAAGGCCCATGCGCCTGTCGCCGGGATTAAAATCAACGCCATCCAGCCAGCCGCGCCCTGTCACCGGATCGCCTGCCAAGGCAAAGGGGGTTGAAATACCATCCCGATCCTGGAAGAGGAGACCTGTCGATCCGACTCTGCCGCGCATGAAATTATACATTGATGTCGAACCCGCCGGCGAACCGAGAGCCGGGTCATCCATGCTGGAATTCTTGATGAAGTAGAAGAACGCAGTCATTGGCAAATTTTTGTAGCCGGGGACCACTTTGCCGCGGAAGATTGCCTGGCTTCCCGGGGATGTGACTTTCGGCCCCTGGAAGAAATCAAAGCCGGCTGCCGGTGGCGGTAATGGCGAATAGTTTGCATCAGTGTTGGCGCCATTGTAGACGAAGCCAAGGCTTAGGCTTGTATCACAGCCGACAACATCGTCATCCGCAAATCCCAGATCAGGATCTGCCCACTGGGCAACGTACATGCTGTCGAATGTCAGATTGCTTTTATTAATCATCATATAGCTCTTGAAGATCATATTTCCCAGGGCGCCACTTTGCGAATACGCCCAGGCGGTATATTGACATTCGATACCGAGCGGTTGCGCTCCGTACAAATCCGCCACGTTGGTGGCATTCAGATCATTTGCCACAAACCAGACTGTCTGGTCTGCACCCGGCACTCCTGGAATATCTTTTGTCGGATCATAGACACCGTTACTATCAACATCTTTGTACGGCGCCCCATCGGTGGCAGGCCATTCACTCCAATCAGTGGCATACTGTGCCCGAATGTCAGCCGCGCTGCGGCCTTCGACACTGATTTCGGAAGAGAGATCGGCGGTCCTATAATCCGGCCGTACACGATAGATTCGATTTTTCGGCAAGTCGGGATTTTCTGCAACACCCGGAGAGAGAATTTTTCCTGGTTGCAGACCGGAACCGTAGGACGAGCCTCCGATACGAACCTGCGGATCACCGGCGATGCGGGCACCCCAAAGGAATCCGCTCTCGAAGATCGCCGTCTTTCCGCTTCCCTTCGGAAACGTAAAGGCCGATTGTGTTTGAGCCACATTGATATCCGCAACACCGTTGTTCCGAAGCGGGGTGGAAATATTATTGATGTCCAAGTAGGTCACCACGGGAGTCCCCGTTGGTTTCTGCAGCTTTGTGGAACTCCGCTTGTTTGCTGCAGCGGCATGGGCAAAGACCAGCATCACCGCCATCGCTGCAACCAAAACGTTCTGAATAATGTTTCGCGTTGTCATTTGTTCTTCCTTTCGTTTAATACTCTAAGCGGAGGCCGAGACGAATCTGGCGCGGCGGGCCATAGAAATAGGGTACGGTCATCAGTCCAATAGCATTTTGATACCGCTCATAGTAGTCGATATTAATAGAGCGATAGACTGGTGCATATTGCGGTCCATATGACTGAATCAGTTTCTGGCCGAGATCCGGGTTGTTGAGATATCCGTCATCTGTCGTGGTACCGGTTCGCAGAAACACATTCTGAACATTTTTGATATCGAAGAGGTTGATAACGTCGACAAAGACGTTGGCCGAAAGCCTGTCAAGAATCGCAAATGATTTATCGACGCGGACGTTTACTTGGAACACCCACGGTGTCGTGGAAGAATTCAGCGGCTCGATGGGCGACCGGCTGCGCGCCTCGCCTTCAAGATCCTGTCCACCAATTCCACGTGTGTAGGGATGGCCGCTGTTGAATGTGAGAAGCGCTGCAACGCCCAATTGCTCCAGTATCGGTCCACCATCATTTTTCCCGAATCGATAGTCGATATTAATGCTTCCTGCTATTGCATTGTTGAATTCGAGCGGCGAGACATATTGCGGTTTGAATTGTGTTACATTGTCCAATGGTGCACCGACAATGCCGCGGTTGGAATTCGGGAAAGAACCTGTCCCCTGCGCATCCTGGAATGACAGCGAGGAATTAATCTGCAGACGTTTCTCCCTTCTCATGGTGAAGGTGATTTCGACTCCCTTCGTTGTCGCATAGTCACCGTTCTTATAGACGTAGTATGCACCCAACGGCGAACCGTCTCCGGTGTTCTGCTCTTCGTAGATCACCTGATCCTTGATATCCTTATAGTAGCCGGTGATATCAAAAGAGGCAATCTCGCCCACCTGCTGTGTGAAACCGACTTCGTATTGCGTCGTGCGTGTCGGGCGGACATCGAATCCCACTGGAAGATTAATGAAGAAACCTCCACGCACATTGGCAGCAGTCAGATAGAGTCCCTGATATATATCGCGCAGACGCGTCTGCTGCACAAATTGGCCGAACTGCGTATGGAAGACGGTACGATCTGTGACCGGGAAGGAGAGTCCGATACGGGGACTGACACCGCTGTAGCTCGATACTTCTCTGAGCCCGGCCGGATTAATCTCCCCCGTGAACCGGTTAATCGTGTTTTCCGGATGAAGCGGATCAGTGAACATTTTGTTGTGCGTGTTGATATAGTCATACCGCACACCCGCGTTAATAATCAGATCATTATATTCGATCTTATCCTGGATATAGAACGATGCGAACACCGGATGTTTAGGTCCGAACAGGTCGTCATTGTCACGCTCATTACCGAAGACGTCGTATCCATAGTTGTCCACCCCCGCGTTAATCAGCACCTGCTCGCGGGAGACTTTGTTCGGATCATTGGCCGGCAATGCGTCATTTGTCGAAAGCAAACCAGCCAGCGACATCACTGACCTGTTATTGAACGCATAGTTTCTGATGGAATAGCGCTGGTATTCGCCGCCAACTTTTACCGAATGCTGCGAACCGATTTGAGTCGACAACGATCCTGCAAACGTCAGATTTTCCCGTTTCGTCTTCGCATAGCCGGAAACCACGTCGCCCGCCGCATTGAATTGCTGATCAAAGATCATCAAGCGCGTCGGAGAGAGATAGCGGCCGATCTGTCCGCTCGAAAGATCGTTTGCCGTGCGCTGCCAGTTCACACCGACAGCCGCATTGGCCACGCTGTCGCCGTAGCTGAGAAAATTGTCTTTCAATAAGGGGTCGAAGTTATTCTGCGTCTGATAGAAATAACCGCCCGATACTTCATAGAATGTATTGGAATTGAGAAAATGCGTGAGCTTGATGTTTCCCGAACCGTTTCTCACATCAACCTGTTCTATACGGTCGGTGTTGAGCAGATTGGCGATAGCGCCCGCATTGGTACTCGAATTGTAGGCGTTGAATTGTGTGCTCGAGGTGTATGTTCCACTTGTCCGCACCATTACCGGTTTGTAGTCCAGTGTCAGTGTACCGGTTGAGTTGTAGCGTTCCAGAGGATTCTTCTTCAACGCGCCGGCCGGATATACCAGATTGATTTGATTTCCGGTTTGCCCGGTGATCGTTCCCACATTGATTCCGGGATACGGCTGCGGATTTTGATCGCGCTGATAGAGATAATTGAACAATCCGAAAAACTTTATCCGTTCATCCACGACGGGGCCGCCAAGAGTTCCGGTAAATTCATTATACCCGTACCAATAGGCACCGAGTTGCTTTTTGCCGTCGAAAGAATTCTCCTTCGATTTGAAAGTCACATTATCGGTAATAAATTGCGCCGACCCCTTCCAGTCGGATGTTCCTGTCTTAAGCTGTTGCTGCACAATTCCGGAGTTGGCGCCGCCGAATTCAGCATTGTAGCCGCCTGCCTGCACTTGGATTTCTTCAATGGCGTCCTGGACGATGCTGACCGCATTGCCGCCGATCATCGGATTGGTGACGGAAACACCCTCGAGATAGAATCCAACCTCATCTCTTCGCCCGCCGCGGATGAAGACTGTATTGTCTTTGAGAACAACACCGGGAGAGAGTGCAATGATATCGTTGACGGTCCGCACGGGCAGCTGCGAAATATTCTCGCCCGTGGTAATGCGCACGGCGTTCGTGGCATTTTTATTCACCAGCGGGCGTTCGGCAACAATATCGATCCCCTGGATGGAGACCGTTTCAGCCACGAGACGAAAGTCGAGCGTCGTGGTCAGGTCATTGTTGACGCGAATGTTGGAGATTGTCATTGAAGAGTAGCCGACGAACGTCGCACGAAGCGTGTATGTTCCCGCCGGTACATTGACAATTGTAAAGTCCCCGTTGATGTCTGTGCTGGCGCCGAATGTCGTACTTAAGAGCGCGACGTTCGCCCCGATCAGCGGCTCCTTGGAACCGCTATCGACTACCTTTCCTCGAATCTTTCCCGCGGCCATCAACACCTGTGATGCGGCAATCAGACAGAGAAAAAGAGGCATGAGCAATCTTCGCATATGCAATCTCCTCTAAGATGAGTACTGAGAATTGTCTACTCTCTTCGCACAATGGAAGAGTACGTAGACAAATTACAATTGAAGCCGCCAATTCAAATCCGTATTCGCCGAATCGTCACATCAATCGCCGAAACGCAGGATGTCTCGTTCAATGGCGGGAATTTTTTGAAGGAACAAGCACGATGGAGATTTCGTCTACTGTTCGAAGTGAGATGCCGGGGATGGACAGAGCATGACTGTGCTTTCGCCGCGCAGCAAATCCAGCTCTTCTTCCTGACAATTCGGTATGCGGATGGCGCCACATACATTCAGCGAAGGTGTGAGCATTCTGCCGATGATGGGGACTGTTCACAGATTCTAAATGTGAATCTGCAACGAGTGCGTTATCTTTGGTTCAGTATCCCCCGAAAGATTGTTTAATTCAGGAGTGCATACCATGATAACAAAAAAAATAAAAAAACAGCTT
>JAPLFO010000096.1:47672-49908 GCA_026390635.1 Ignavibacteriales bacterium | reverse complement strand
CGTACACAAAAGCCGAAACCGGTGTGGGATAGGGGGAGAGGGAAAACTTGCTATGGTTCAGTGCGCTGATGTCTTCCATGTCATGCAACAATGCAACGAGAGCATCGGCGGCGTGTTCAGTTTGAATCAGCAGCTGGCGCTCTTCCGGTGATTGTGCAGAGTGGCTTTCGAGCAAGACGCCGATAAATCCCTTCAACGCCGAAACAGGATTTCGCAGATCATGAGCCGCGGTGCTAATGAACTTGCTCTGTTCATCCCGTAGCGTGTCGAGCGCACGGGCAGAAGAGTCAAGGACCTCGTTGAGCGCCGAACCGAGGAGGGCGACTTCGTCGCCTCCGGATAACGGCGGCATTGCCGAAATTTTTCCGCTCTTGAGCGCGAGAATAGCCTCATAAAGCTGTCGAATGCGATCATTTCCCATATCGCAATATAGGATTTTTTTTTCTATCTTCCAGCATGGATTTGCTGGAATACGAACGAAAATACTGGAGTCAGGGCGTGCGGCTGGTGGCCGGCATCGATGAAGCGGGACGTGGTCCGTTGGCCGGTCCGGTCGTCGCTGCTGCCGTCATTTTTGGCGAAGGAGAGATAGTGCCCGGAGTGACGGATTCAAAAAAGATTCCAGAAAAAAGGAGAGAACGCTTGTTTGGTGAAATATCGATGCGGGCGATCGGGATCGGGATTGGGATTGTCGATCATGCGGTGATCGACCGGATCAACATCCTCCAGGCCTCGTCCCTGGCGATGAATAAAGCGCTTACTGCACTCACCCCCGTCCCGCACCAGCTTCTCGTCGACGGGAATTTTTTTAGGCATGAGCTATTTCCTGTGGAAAACATCATTAAAGGAGACGCTCTTTCGCATTCAATTGGGGCAGCGTCGATAGTCGCCAAGGTGACGCGCGACCGAATGATGTATAAATTTGATACCCTGTATCCTGAATATGGATTCGCAAAGCATAAGGGGTATGGGACGCCTCAGCACATGGAGGCCATTCGCCGGTACGGGTACTGTCCGATACATCGGCGGTCGTTTCACATCGAATTGGGATAGGGGAGTGCAATCGTCGCACCGCACAATGGGGAAGGCGGGAGAGGACGCTGCCGCGGAATACCTGCAGCGCAAGGGCTTTCGCATGCTGGAACGCAACTATGTGTTCGATCATGGAGAGATTGATATCATAGCGGCGGATGGCAAGGAGCTGGTTTTCGTCGAGGTGAAGCTCCGCCGCTCTGGCAGGTTTGGAACTGCGACAGAAGCGATAACGCCGAGCAAACAGGAGCTCCTTCGCCGGACAGCGGAAGGCTACGTTGCCGAACGGTGCCTGACAAACGTTTCGTGCCGCTTTGACGTTATCGCATTGCAGAGCGTGCGGGGAAAGTTGGAAATCACCCATCTCCGCGATGCCTTTTGCTGAAAATGGAGCAGGCAGATCAAAGGGAAAAAGAATAGCCACAGAGAGCACAGAGACAAAGCACGAGAGCACTCGCCTCGCTGAGCTCGGCGAAGCGGGCAGAGAAATCTTGAAAATGGATCTGTCAGCGTACATGTACATGAAATACTCTCTGTGTTCTCTTCTTTTCCTCTGTGTTCTTCCGAATGATGCCTACGGCATCATTCGAGATCCTCTGGACTGTGGCAAAGCTCTTACCTCTCATAGTCCGCTGAATCCCGGGGTTGAATTATTATGCAGAAAATTGTATATTTATGCAACAATAGGAGCATGAGTGCCTCGACGAACTGATCTTCATTCCATCCTGATCATCGGCAGCGGACCGATTGTCATCGGTCAGGCTTGCGAATTCGACTACTCCGGTACGCAGGCATGCAAAGTACTGCGTGAAGAGGGATACCGTGTGATTCTCATCAACAGCAATCCGGCAACGATCATGACGGATCCGGAACTGGCTGATGCCACGTATATTGAGCCGATCACTCCGGAATTTATCGAACGTATCATCGAGAAAGAACGTCCGGATGCGGTCTTGCCGACGATGGGCGGTCAAACGGCATTGAATGCTGCCGTTGCCCTCGCAGAACGGGGCACATTGGAAAAATACGGCGTCGAGCTTATCGGTGCGAAACTGGACGCAATCAGAAAAGCGGAAGACCGCCGGTTGTTTCAGAAGACCATGCGCGACGCCGGGCTCGAAATGCCGCGAGGCGGTTTTGTGTACACCGTTGATGAGGCAATGCGCGTTGCGCAAGGCATCGGACTGCCCATCATCATCCGTCC
>JAPLFO010000096.1:31999-47658 GCA_026390635.1 Ignavibacteriales bacterium | reverse complement strand
GCGGAACTGGCGGCGGCATTGCCTACAACCTGGAGGAATTCCGCACGATGGTCGAGCACGGTCTCATCAATAGCCCGACCCATGAAGTGCTCGTGGAAGAATCTGTCATAGGCTGGAAGGAATATGAACTCGAGGTGATGCGTGATACCAAGGACAATGTGGTCATCATCTGTTCGATAGAGAATTTCGATCCGATGGGTGTCCACACGGGCGATTCGATTACCGTGGCGCCGGCGCAGACACTCACGGACAAGGAATATCAGCGGCTGCGCGACGCCGCTCTCGTCGTGATCCGCGCCATCGGCGTCGATACCGGAGGGTCGAATGTCCAGTTTGCCGTCAACCCGGCGGACGGAAAGATTTACATCATCGAAATGAATCCACGCGTATCGCGCAGCTCGGCACTTGCGTCGAAGGCGACCGGATTTCCGATTGCAAAAATTGCTGCTATGCTCGCCGTGGGCTACACGCTCGATGAAATTCCAAATGATATCACGAAACTCACACCAGCCTCGTTCGAGCCGACCATTGACTATTGCGTGGTAAAAATACCCCGCTGGGACTTTGAAAAGTTCAAAGGAGTGGACAACACGCTCGGCGTGCAGATGAAATCTGTCGGTGAAGCGATGGCGTTCGGACGGACATTCAAAGAAGCGCTTCAGAAAGCGCTCCGTTCACTCGAAACAGGACGGGCCGGACTTGGCGCCGATGGCAAGGATGTTGTCGATATTGCAGCACTCAATAGCGAGGAACGGACACGCTGGTGCCGCAAAGTGAAGGACCAGCTCCGGCGGCCGCAGCCGGCGAATATTTTCTTTCTCCGGTATGCATTTCAACTCGGTATCACTCTTGAAGAGATTCATGCACTGACAAAAATCGATCCGTGGTTTCTGCACAATATACGCCAGATTGTTGACATGGAGGCGGGTCTCACGGGCGGTGCTCCAGGGATGAAAGACATCGTCACACGTGACGTCCTGCTTAAAGCAAAGCAATTTGGTTTTTCAGACCGTCAGCTTGCTTATCTCTGGAAGACAGACGAAATGTCCGTGCGTGCGCTGCGGAAGAAGCTGGCCGTCATCCCTGTCTACAAGACTGTTGATACCTGCGCCGCGGAATTTGAGGCAAAGACGCCGTATCACTATTCGACGTATGAAGTAGAAAATGAAGCGTCAGATTCCGGAAAAAAGAAAGTGATCATTCTCGGTGGCGGACCAAATCGGATTGGACAGGGAATCGAGTTTGACTATTGCTGTGTGCACGGGGTGATGGCGCTGCGCGAAGAAGGATTTGAGACCATTATGATTAACTGCAATCCAGAGACTGTCTCCACCGACTATGATACAACTGACAAACTTTACTTCGAGCCGCTGACGCTGGAAGACGTTCTGAATATCTGTGATCTTGAAAATCCGTACGGGGTTATCGTGAGTTTCGGCGGGCAGACACCCTTAAAAATTGCCCGTGCGCTCGAGGTAAACGGCATCCGCATTCTCGGAACATCGCCGGAAGGCATCGATCTCGCAGAAGACAGAAAACGATTCGGCGCTCTGCTCCGCGTGGAAGTGGCGCAGCGCATCGAATATCCGGTTCTGGTGCGTCCGTCGTATGTGCTGGGCGGGCGGGCGATGCAAATATGCTATAGTCCGGAATCCCTGCAGGAGTACATGAAGAAGGCCGTGGACGTGTCGCCCGATCATCCGATACTGATCGATCGGTTTCTTGAAGATGCGTTCGAGTTTGACGTGGATGCGGTGTGCGATGGCACAGATGTTTTGATCGGCGGCGTGATGGAGCATATTGAAGAAGCCGGGATTCATTCCGGAGACAGTTCGTGCGTCATTCCGCCGTTTATGATCAGCGAGGAAAACCTGGAAATCATCATCGCCACGACAAAGAAGCTTGCCTTCGCTCTGAACGTCGTCGGATTGCTGAATGTGCAGTACGCAATGAAGGACGAGATTATCTATGTTCTCGAAGTCAATCCGCGTGCGTCGCGCACAGTGCCCTTTGTGAGCAAGGCCACCGGAGTACCGCTGGCGAAGGTTGCAGCAAAAGTGATGGCGGGACGGAAACTGAAAGAACTCGGTGTGCTGAACTTCGACTTCCGATCGGTGAAACATGTGTCCATGAAAGAGGCAGTCTTCCCGTTTTCAAAGTTTCCACAGACGACAGTCTTCCTCGGCCCCGAGATGCGTTCGACGGGCGAGGTCATGGGAATCTATTCTACCTTTGGCGGTGCTGTTGCGAAAGCGCAGATGAGCGCGGGCAATTCTTTGCCGACGGGCGGCACGATATTTATCAGCGTGAACGACAATGACAAGAA
This sequence comes from Ignavibacteriales bacterium, assembly GCA_026390635.1. GTDB lineage: Bacteria > Bacteroidota > Ignavibacteria > UBA10030 > UBA8401 > JAPLFO01. The sequence continues at coordinate 45,332 of JAPLFO010000096.1, read as the reverse complement.
CGGCAAGACCGTCGAGATCATCAAGGACTATGTCCGCCTCGGATTCAGCATCATTGCGACGAGCGGCACCGCAAGTTTTCTCGGCCATGCTGGACTCCCGGCGGCGCCGGTGTACAAAGTGCAGGAAGGGCGGCCCAATGTGGTCGACCATATTAAGAATGGGATCGTCACACTTGTCATCAATACTCCGCTGGGCGAAGAATCCCGCTACGACGAGTACTCGATCGGCTGGGCGGCACTCGAGCATAAGGTTTCATACTTCACCACGCTTTCCGCCGCGGCTACCGCGGTGAAGGGCATCGAACAGTTGCTGGAAGCTCCGATGGAAGTGAAGAGCATTCAGTCGGGGCAACAAAAGATCGTTGGGGACCCCAATAATGGGAACGCAAGGGCGTGCGTTCCCACATTTCGTGAAAATTCGTACGTGTGCACGCCCTTTCGCACAAAAATAGCGTCCCGTCGTGAACACCCAAAGATGGGTGTCCCTATCCTCTAAGGCAAAAAAGTCCTATATTCTCTCCATTATTTCATTTTCATACGGGAAACTGCCCATGTCGAAGCTACGCTATGGAATTATAGGATTCGGAGGATTCGCTGAGCGATGTATAGCCCCTGCCATAAAGGCCTCGATAAATTCTGAGTTGATCGCAATCCAAAAACGCTCATTGAGTGCCGCGCAAGAAAAAAAGAAGGCACTTGGAATCCGGTATGCATTCTCCAGCGCGGAAGAACTTGCTGCCTGTAAAGAAGTAGATGCGGTTTTTGTCGTTTCGGCAAACTGTGCGCACTGTGGAGATACGTTGATCGCGGCAAATGCCGGCAAGCATGTGCTTGTGGAAAAGCCGATGGCGATGAATGTATCCGAGGCGGAACTGATGATCAAATCCTGCAAAGCTGCCGGCGTAAAATTTATGGTCGGTCACATGCTCCGTTTCTCGCCCCTTATCATGAGGATGAAAGACATCGTCCGTCCCGGCACCATCGGAAAGATCACGTACGCAAGGGCGGATTTTGTCTACGATGCGAGCATTAGTCAGCGGCGTTGGGTCACAAGGCTCTCCGTTGCCGGCGGCGGGCCGGTGTTCGATATCGGCGTGCATTGCCTTGATACATTGAGATTTATTCTCGACGATGAAGTCCTCGACGTCCGCGCGCAGCTCGATCCAGTACCTCAGAATGATCAGACAGAAGAGACAGCATCGCTCTCGCTGAAGTTTTCCAAAGACACACTCGGATCGATCTATTGTTCCTATAGGACGCCGTTCCGGCGAACGTTTATCGAAATTCTCGGGACGAAGGGCGCGGTGAGCGCATTTAATTTTACACACAACAATGCGACGGTGCCTCTCACGTTGACGATGGCCGAAGCAGGAAATGTTACCAGTACGACGACGGAAGATATTCTCATCCCCGATTTGTATGTCAAGGAAGTGACATTGTTTTCGGATGCGATTCTGAACAATACAGCGGTCCCTGTGCCCGGCGAAATCGGCCTTCGCAATCAAATTGTACTCGACAAAGCGCTTGCTAGCGAATAGAACAAAATATTTGTCACAGAGCACACAGAGAAAGAGAAGAGTGCACAGAGCAATTTCTTCTCTGTGATCTCTGTGGCATTCTTTTTCATCCTTTTTTCAAATACTATGAAAAAAACAACACTCATTTTTCTGCTTCTCGGGTTGCTGCTTCCGCATCCTGCCCGTACGGAATGGAAATCCCTCGGCAATGCCCAGATGCTGCTCAAATCCGATCAGCAGGTGGTTATGCTGTGCGGCGAAATGCAAATTCAGGTAACGCCCTTGGCAGACGACCTCGTGCGCGTTCGCATGCACCGGGTCGCTGAAAATGACAACCGGTCGTGGGCAGTTGCAAAGTCGGAATGGCCTTTGCCCCCTCATCAGTTGATCGAGAATGAACAGGGGCTGACAATCAGACTTGCCGAAGTGACGGTAGAGATCTCGAAGAATCCTGTGCGTATTACATTCAAAACGCGGGATGGTACGATCATCAACCAGGATGATCCGGCGCGCGGCATGAGCTGGAATGGTGCTCAGGTCCGTGTATGGAAAACAATGCCTGCGAATGAGCGGTATTATGGTTTCGGCGAAAAGGCCGGAAAGCTCGAACGCCGCGGGATGCTGATGACAAACTGGAATTTTGATATTCCCGCCTACAAACCGGATACAGATCCGCTCTATCACACCATACCGTTTTTTCTCGGACTCAACGAAGGAAAAGCGTACGGCATCTTTTTTGACAACACCTTCCGTTCCACCTTCGATATGGGCAAAGAATCGTCCGCCGCATACTCTTTCGGGGCAGACGGCGGTGTGGTGGACTACTATTTTTGCTATGGACCGGATCCAAAGAAAGTGATTGAGCGGTACACCGAACTCACCGGTCGGATGAATCTTCCGCCAAAATGGGCGCTGGGGTATCAGCAGTCCCGCTGGAGCTACTATCCTGAATCAAAAGTGCGGGACGTTGCCCGTAACTTTCGTGAACGCAAGATTCCGGCAGATGTATTATATCTCGACATTGACTATCTGGATGGATATCGAGTCTTCACCTGGGACCGCAAGAATTTTCCCGATCCGCGGAAGATGCTCACCGATCTGAGGAAAGATGGATTCAAGGTTGTCGTGATCATCGATCCCGGCATCAAGAATGACACGAACTACTGGGTGTACCGCGAGGGTGCAGCGGGAAGACATTTTGTCTACGACAAAGACGGCAAAACCTATCTCGGAAAAGTGTGGCCGGGCGAATGTGTCTTCCCGGATTTCGCATCGTCAAAAACGCGCACATGGTGGGGAGGACTGTACAAAGATCTGATCGACATTGGCGTCAAAGGATTCTGGAATGACATGAATGAACCGTCGGTGTTTGATGTTCCCACGAAAACAATGCCGCTCGATGTGAAACACGATGCTGATGGCACGATTCTCGAACATGCTGAATTTCACAACGCGTATGGAATGGAGATGATCCGCGGCACCTATGAAGGTCTGATCCGTCTGCAGCCGAATGAGCGTCCTTTTGTGCTGACGCGGGATGGCTATGCAGGCGTGCAGCGGTACTCCGCATCATGGACCGGAGACAACGTGAGCAGCTGGACGCATCTGGCGATGGCAATTCCGATGTGTCTGAATTTCGGGTTATCCGGGCAGCCGTTCGTCGGTCCAGACATCGGCGGATTTGTCGGAAATCCGACGGGAGAAATGTTCACACGCTGGCTTCAGTACGGCGCCCTGCTTCCGTTCTGCCGCGTGCATACGGAAAAGGGAAGCAACGATCAGGAGCCGTGGTCGTACGGTCCAGAATTTGAAGCAATCAACAGAAAGTCAATCGAGTTGCGCTATCGTTTGCTGCCATATCTCTACTCGCAATTCGAGGATGCATCGGTGACAGGGGTTCCTATCATGCGTCCGCTGATGCTGGAATATCCGTCCGACACAACAACCTACGCGCTCGATTCCGAATTCATGATCGGCGGAAGTCTGCTTGTTGCTCCGGTGGTGGTGGAAGGAGCGACGTCCCGCCCGGTCTATCTGCCCGAAGGAGACTGGTACGATTTCTGGACGAAGAAGAAAATAATCGGCGGCCGTTGGCTGGCGGCGGATGCTCCGATCGACCGGCTTCCGCTCTACGTCAAATCCGGGTCCGTTATTCCAATGCAGCCGGTGGTGCAATATACCGATCAAGAGCCGGCAAATCCGCTATTGTTCGAACTCTATTCTGCCGATAAAGCATTGGGTACACTGTACGAAGACGACGGCATCAGCTTTGACTATCAGCAGGAAGGCGTACGCCGCGTCGATGTTGCCTGTCGGCGGACTTCGCGGGGTTGGCAGATCAAACAGTCGGCCGCCTTCGGAAGATATATTCCCGCGGAACGCTCGGTGGTGTTCACGCTTTGCGGAGTGGCAAAAAAACCTGCGGTGGTCCGCGAAAGCGGAAAGACACTGAGATTCGGAAAGCTGTTGGCAGGCAACAATGCGGGCTGGACGTATGACGGCAGGCGCCAATGTCTCTCAATACAAATAAAAGATACGCAAATGGGCATTTCAATTACTGTAGAGAAATAAGAAGGATAATTCGTATATTATGAACAATCATGCAACCGGTTCCGTTACACAACACAAGAGGTCTTCTGTGTCAGAAAAGAAAACGAAGCGCATCGGAATATTGACAGGCGGTGGTGACTGTCCCGGCCTGAATGCCGTTATCCGCGGGGTCACAAAATCCGCGATTGATGAACATGGTATCACTGTCATCGGTATTGAGGACGGATTTGAAGGGTTTGTCGAAGGACGTATGCGTGAGATTACCTCAAAGGACGCATCGGGTATTCTTGGGCTGGGCGGTACAATTCTGGGGACTTCCAACAAAGGGGACCCGTTCCACTACCCGAGTGACGGCATCAAGGGCATCGAAATTGTAGATGCCTCGATGCGGACGCTGAAGCACTACAAAGGGTGGGGCTTGGATTGCCTGATTGCGGTCGGTGGCGATGGAACGATGCACATCTCAAAGAAACTGGGCGAGATGGGGATGAACATCATCGGTGTTCCGAAGACAATCGATAACGATCTCGACGCGACCGACCAGACTTTTGGATTTGACACTGCTCTCTCCATTGCGACAGAAGCCATTGACCGTTTGCACACTACCGGTTCATCTCATCATCGTGTGATGATAATCGAGGTGATGGGACGCTATGCGGGCTGGATTGCTCTGGAAGCCGGTCTCGCCGGAGGTGCGGACATCATTCTCATACCGGAAATCCCCTTCAAGTGGCAATCAGTGTTCGACAAGGTTATCGAACGCAGCACCCATGGCAAACGCTTCAGCATCATCTGCATAGCGGAAGGTGCGAAGGCAGCGGACGAGGGTGCGGTAGTGAAAGAAACAGACATGAAGCGTACGGATCCGATCCGCTTCGGCGGTATCGGCGAACATGTTGCAAACCGCATTACCACGGACACAGGACTCGAGACGCGGGTGACGGTGCTTGGGCACTTGCAGCGCGGCGGAAGTCCGACAGCATTCGACCGCATCCTGTCGACGCGCTACGGAACGAAAGCGGTGGAACTTGCGGTGCAGGGCAAGTTCGGCTCCATGGTGTGTTTGCGCGGCCTTCGCGTCACCTCTGTCTCGATCGCCGAGGCGGTCGCACAGCAGCGTCTCGTGCCGGTTGATGGAGAACTCGTCCGCACGGCCCGTGCCGTCGGCACAAGCCTGGGCGACGAATGACGTACGCCGAGCAGCGGGAGCGCATCAGTGCTTTGCGGTATCTGACGCGGTACATGTCCCGGGACGATCTTGCGCTTTTCGAGATGTACCAGAAGCGCAACACGGACGATGAGGATCTCGATACGCTCTCGCAAAAGCGGCTGGAAGAAATGTTTGATACGTATAGTGCAATGAAGTCAAAACCCAAAGTCAAAAACCCATTCGAGAAATAGCATGCGCTATCGGTTGCTCGGCAAGACGGGGATACGAATATCTGAAATCGGATTCGGAGCGTGGGGCATCGGCGGATCGATGTGGCTGGGTGCCGTCGATTCGGAATCGATGACCGCTCTGAAAAAAGCGGTGGATGCAGGAATCAATTTTTTCGACACAGCACTCGTGTACGGCGACGGCCACAGCGAAGTACTAATCGGGAAACTGCTGCGTGAGAGCAGCGAACAGTTGTACGTCGCATCGAAAGTCCCTCCGAAAAATAGGCAGTGGCCGGCACGTCCCGGAGTTCCCGTGCATGAAGCATTCACAAAAAAATATATCATTGAATCGACCCATATAAGCCTGAAGCATATGAAGCTGGAGCGGTTGAATCTGCAGCAGCTTCATGTATGGCGCGATGACTGGGTGGCGGCCGATGAAATCTGGGAAGCTGTCGAGCTGCTGAAGCGCGATGGCAAAATCGGCGCATTCGGCATCTCGATCAACGATCATGAGCCGGCGTCGGTGTTGGCGGCTGCGCAGACGGGTTTGGTGGATTCCTTCCAGGTCATCTACAATATCTTCGATCAATCGCCGGAAGATGAATTGCTGCCGTACTGTCGCGAACACGAGATCGGCATCATCGCCCGCGTCCCGCTTGATGAGGGTGGATTGACAGGACGCATCACGACGGAGACCGTTTTTCCCGAAAAAGACTGGCGGAACAATTATTTTCGTGGGGACAGGAAACAACAGGTCTTCGATAGAACCGAGCAACTGAAAGAACTGCTTGGCGCCGAGGCCCGTACCTTGCCGGAGCTTGCATTGAGATATATCCTCTCCCATCCGGCAGTGTCCACGGTCATTCCCGGGATGCGCACAGCTGCCCATGTCGATTCCAATGCAGAAGTGTCGGACAGCCGCGGACTCAGCGAGGCGCTCCTCTCTGAATTGAAGAAGCATCGCTGGATCAGAAACTTCTACAAAAGCTGATCGAGCCGTACAATGACTCAGGGAATCATTCCTCCGAACGTGCTTCTTTCCGGTTATTGCACGGGTATTTTTCCTATGGCCGACAGCGCCACGGGAGAAATTCACTGGTATGAACCGCACATCAGGGCAATTTTCCCGCTCGATGGATTAAACATCTCGCGCAGCCTGCGCCGCACTCTGCAGAAAAATATTTTTGATATGCGCGTCGACACCGCCTTCGAAGACGTCATGCGTGCCTGTGCCGAGCGGGATGAGACGTGGATTTCCGGATCGATCATAGCCAGCTATACAACGCTTTTCAAGATGAAGTATGCGCATTCGGTTGAATCGTGGTGCAAAGGGAAGCTAGTCGGCGGCCTCTACGGGGTGTCCATCGGTGGAGCTTTTTTCGGGGAATCTATGTTTTCAATGGTGACGGATGCCTCCAAGGCGGCGCTGGTTGTTCTCGTGCGACGCCTGCGTGAACGGGGATATCGATTGCTGGATGCACAGTTCCAGACTCCGCATCTGAAAAGCCTTGGTGCGGTGGAAATTCCGCAGAAGGAATATCTAAAAAAATTGGAAAGAGCTTTGGAATATCAATGTACATTTGAGGGATGACGATTATGGTGATCACCGAAACACAATTCTCCGGTATGAAACTTCTCAAGAGGGGCAAAGTTCGTGATCTGTATGATGCGGGCGAACACCTGCTGATCGTTGCAACAGATCGCCTCTCTGCCTATGATGTCGTCCTGCCGCAGGGAATTCCGTGGAAGGGTCATGTCCTTACGCAGATCTCAAAATTCTGGTTCGACTACACGAAAGATATTCTGCCGAATCACGTCGTTTCGATGGAGGTGAAGGATTTTCCGAAAGAGTGCGCTCCGCATGCAGAGGCTTTGCGCGGCCGCAGCATGCTGGTGCGCAAAACGCGTCCGCTGGGCGTGGAATGTATTGTCCGCGGCTATCTGTCCGGTTCCGGATGGGCGGAATACCAGAAGTCTAAAACCGTTTGCCGCATTCCTCTTCCGGACGGGTTGGTCGAGAGCTCCAGACTTCCTGCGCCGATTTTTACTCCTTCGACCAAGGCCGATCTCGGTGCTCACGATGAAAATATTTCCTTTGAGCAGATGGTTGGCATCGAGGGGCCGGATCTGAGTGCGCAGGCGCGCGATGCGGCGCTCGCGGTTTTTTCCAAAGCAGCGACATGTGCCGAGGAGAAAGGAATCATTATTGCAGATACGAAAATGGAATTTGGCGTGCTGGACGGCACGTTGATTCTGATCGATGAACTGCTCACTCCCGATTCCTCGCGCTTCTGGCCGAAAAACAAGTACGAAGCCGGTCGAGGACAGGAAAGTTTTGACAAACAATATGTGCGCGACTATTTAACGGCGATCAAATTCAACAAGCAGCCTCCGGGGCCGATGCTGCCGGACGATGTCATCACCCGGACCTCTGATCTATATCGAGAAGCGCTGCATCGCTTGACAGGAAAGGAAGTGGAGTAGTTGATCCTCAAGAAATCTCTCTCCAAATATATCGCCGGAGTCTTCATTCTCTCCGTTGCTTGGACGTTGCCTGCTGCTGCGCAGCTCATCGGCGCTCCTCTGCCGCAGGATACTGTTGCCGTCGTCGGAAAGGAAATTCTCACAGCCACTGATTTCCTGGAACGCTTTGAACTGATGCCCTGGCCTCAGAAGGAGAACCGGTCGCGTCACGAATACACCAAGTTGGAATTTCTCCAGTCGCTTGTTGCCGAGAAGCTCCTGTCGTACGAGGCAGCAGAAAAGGGAATCGGCACCGATACTGCATCGTCGCTGACAAAGTACTCGACGGAAAGACTTTTTTCGCGGGACGAACTCTATAAGCGCGAGGTGGCGGAGAAGGCACGCATCACGCAGGACGATATCGTCACAGCGCTGGAACGGTATGCGTATGACCTGCGGATTTCTGTTCTGGCGCTCATTTCGCGAAGCGAAGGCGACTTGCTGCTGAAAAAAATAGCCGCAAGCCGGAACAGGGACAGTACGTTCGCATTTTTTAGAGACTCGCTGTATGCGCCTCTGGATACGATCGCCCTCCGCTATGGCGGCGACGATCTTCTTCTGGAGGATGCCGCGTATGCACTCGCGGTCAAGCAACTCTCCAAGCCGATTGAATTGCCGAAATACGGCCTGGTGGTTCTGCGTCTGGAAAAAAAGGTGCTGAACAATGACTATTCAAAAATGTCGCGTCCCGATCAGGTGACCCATGTACAGAAGATAATTCGCGGGCGCAAAGAAGGTGTGCTGGCCAATTCCTATTTTGCCTCTGTGATGTTGAAGGCCCGGGCAGAAGCGGATACCGGACTGTTTCGCGTGCTGGCCGATTCTGCCTACGTGATCATGACGGCCGATTCCCTTGGGCACAAGAAAAAGAATATCTATTTTCTCGGACCGGCCGATCTCCAGCGCATTCGGGATCACAGTGGACCTTTGCTGCAGCGCAGTTTTGTTTCGATGCAGGGAGGCCCGATGACGTTCGCGCAACTGCTCGAGAATCTTCAATACAACCAGATTGCATTTCCGTCGCTCGAGAAACCCGTCGTATACGGCATTCTGAACAACAATATCAAGACCGTTGTACAGAACGAGTACCTTGCACGGGAAGCATTGAAAAAAAATCTTCAACAATCGAAGCAGGTGCGACACGATGTCGGTGTGTGGTCCGGCAACAGAAACGCCCACCTTCTGATGCAACAGGTGCTGGATACTGTGAAAGTCTCCGAACGCGAAATTCTCGACTATTATAAGCACAATGCGGAGCTTTTCGGTGCACGTGTCGAGGTGAATGTGTGCGAGATCCTGACAGACAGCCTGGAACTTGCTCAGAATCTTCGGAAACGCGTTCTTGCCGGCGAAAGTATGGCCTCGCTTGCAAAGAAATACTCCGAACGGAAGGAATGGGCAGCCAGGGGCGGCGAGTCCGGATATTTTCCGATCACGGAACATGGCGATCTCGGCTACTATGCGTCTTCCGCCGACTCGGGTCAGCTGATCGGTCCCTTGAAAATGCGTGAAGGATTTTCGCTTTTTACACTTCTTGGGAAACACGAGTATCGTGATTCTTCAAAACAGTCGTTCGAACTCGTGACGAAACAGATTGAGACAAAGCTTCGCAGGGAGAAATCCATTCGAGCGTTGGACCGGTATGTGGGAGGGCTGGCGAAAAAATACGGCGTATCAATGAATGAAGCTGCACTCCGGCGGGTTCAAACGACGCTGAACAGTATGTTTACCTGGCGGAATATCGGATTTGGCGGACGCATTATCGCCGTACCGCCCGTCGCTCCACAGAGCGGATGGGTTCAGGAATGGAAACGGCCGAGTGAGATCAATCAGTAATTTGAGACTTCTGAAAAACTTCTGCATGCTGGTCATTCTGAGCGCTTCGGCGAGTTTACACTGAGCGCAGCCGAAGTGCTCAGTACAAGCTCCGCGAAGTCTATCCCGCCGCAGGCGGACGACTCAGAATGACAATCCTCGATGGTTTTTCAGAAGTCTCGAATTATGAATTGATATCTTTCTCTGTGGCAAACAAAGTTAAGAGGTTACCACTAACCGAAAATGGAGCTTTATGAACGGTCTCACAAAGGAGAATGTACTTGCTGCGCTGCACAGCGTGCGCGATCCTGATCTACACAAAGATATCGTCTCGCTGAATTTTATCAAAGATGTCGTCATCACCGGCAAGGATGTATCCTTCTCTATTGAATTGACAACACCGGCCTGCCCCGTGCGCGATCAAATGAAGGCGGAGGCTGAGCAGGCGATTCGCGGTTCGATTCAAGGCATTAGAGCGGTGACTATTACGATGACGTCCATGGTATCGTCGCGAGTGTCCGCCCAGCCGCAGGCGTTGCTGCCGCGCGTGAAGAACACGATTGCCGTGGCGAGCGGGAAGGGGGGGGTTGGCAAATCAACGGTGGCGGTTAATCTGGCGGTGGCGCTTGCACGAGACGGCGCGCATGTCGGTCTGATCGATTGCGACGTCTATGGGCCGAGCATTCCCCTGATGCTCGACATCAAAGAGAAACCGACGATGCACAACCAGAAACTTCTGCCTCTGGAAAAATTCGGGCTCAAGGTGATGTCGATCGGATTTCTCGTGGATCCGACACAGGCGGTGATCTGGCGCGGACCGATGGCGAGCGGCGCCGTGCGGCAATTTATGTCCGATGTGGAGTGGGGCGAATTGGATTACCTGATTTTCGATATGCCTCCCGGAACAGGAGACATTCAACTGACGCTCGTGCAGCAGATTCCACTGACGGGTGCCGTTATCGTCACAACACCGCAGGAGATTTCGCTGGCCGACGCGCGCAAGGGAATGGCGATGTTCACGAAAGTGAACGTGCCGATCCTCGGTGTGATCGAGAACATGAGCTATTTCATCTGTTCTCATTGCGGCGAGCGGGAAAACATATTTGATGCAGGTGGCGGGCGGCGGGCGGCGGAAGAATTGAAAGTGCCGTTCCTCGGAGAAATTCCGATCGACACAAACATCCGCGTGGGCGGCGACACCGGCAGGCCGATCGTCGAAGCCGATCCGGCGAGTCCGCAGTCGAAAATCATTACGGATATTGCACGCGGTCTTGCGGCACAGATCAGTATTAAAAACCTGTCGGAGGCCGGGGCACCGTCCCTCGACATTTCGCTCAACAACAATTGATAAAACTCAATGGATACCCAAACATTCGAAGAAAAAGTACAAACATCATTGAAAAACGTCCGCCCGTTTCTCCAGCAGGATGGGGGAGATGTGGAACTCGTCCGTGTGACAGATGACGGGATCGTCGAAGTGCGATTGACCGGAGCCTGCAAAGGCTGTCCGATGTCGTTGATGACGCTGCGTGCAGGCATCGAACGCGCCTTGATGCACGACATACCGGAAGTTCGCCGCGTGGAATCCATCGCCTGAAAAATGAAAGCCACGGAAGACCCATTGGATTCTTCCGCGGCATTGTCTTGGGGGGTGCAGAGAACTTCTACTTCACCTTCAATTGTACTTCCTGCAGCTTGCGGTCCTTGATCTGAACGATCCTGCCTTGGGCTTTCCTCACAAGGTCGTAATTATGTGTCGCCATCAATACAGTCATTCCTTCTGCATTGATGTCCTTCAGCAATTTCAGAATTTCCTGCGATGTGACGGGATCGAGATTGCCGGTTGGTTCATCTGCCAGGAGGAGGAATGGATCGTTCACCAATGCGCGCGCCACCGCCACACGTTGTTGCTCGCCGCCGGAAAGATTATTCGGCATGCTCACAGTTTTGTGGCTGAGACCCACCTGTGCAAGGGCGTGCAGCACGCGCTTACGGATGTTCGATGCTCTTGCATTCGTTACATAGAGGGCAAATGCAACATTGTCATAGACGGACCGGTCTTCCAATAATTTGAAATCCTGGAAAACGATGCCCAGTTTCCGCCTCAAGAGGGGGATTTGCTTGCGGGTGACGTGCTGTGAAATGTAATTGCCGACTGTCACGGTTCCGGTGGACGGCATCAGATCCATGATCAGAAGGCGAAGAAGGGTCGTCTTGCCGCTGCCGGTGGATCCGACCAATGACACGAACTCGCCGCGATGAATTTCACATGCCGCACGATCAAAAATCTTCTGACCGTCAAAGGTGAAGGAAACGTCGGAGAGTTTGACCATGATCGCTACACTTTTTTCTTTCGATTCTCAACGATGGTTTTGGCCAGCCGGATCGCCGCCGCCATACTTTTCGGATTTGCTGTCCCTTTCCCGGCGATGTCGAAGGCGGTTCCATGATCCGGCGATGTGCGGATGATACGGAGTCCGGCGGAATAGTTGACGCTGTTGTCGAAATCTTCCATCTTCAACGGTATCAGTCCCTGGTCGTGGTACATCGCAAGAACCCCGTCAAACTGCTTCTGGCGGGCATTGCCGAAAAAGGCGTCGGCAGCGAAGGGCCCTTCGGCGATAATTCCCTGTGCCGCGGACTTCTGAAGTGCCGGCCCGATGATTTCTTTTTCCTCAGTTCCCATCATTCCATTTTCTCCCGCATGGGGATTCAGCCCAAGCACAGCGATGGTCGGCGATTTCTTTTTCAGATCGTTCACCAGGGCACCATGCAGGATCTCCAATTTCTCCACGATGCGATCGATGGTGATGGAATCCGGTACGGCGCGCAGCGGCAGGTGAATCGTCGCCAGCCCGACTGTCATCGTCTCGGAGACGAACATCATCATGACGCGTGCCGACCTGCTCAACATGGCGAGCATTTCTGTCTGTCCCGGGAAATTGTATCCCGCGACGCGGAGGGCTTCTTTGGAAACCGGTGCCGTCACCATTGCATCCACACTTCCGTCAAGACAGAGGCGGACCGCTTGTTCAATGGCGCGTCCGCTGCAGACTCCGGCATCGGGCGCGAGTATGCCCGGCTGGACGTTCTTTGCGGTCGCAGTGAATACCTGCAGAACCGGAATGGTACCGGCCGCCGGCTTCTGCGTTGCAGATTGCACGAGTGATAATTTTTTCCTGATCTTGAACTTTGTCGCATAGAAGGCAAAGACTTCCGGCGAGCCGATCAGAATCGGATCGATCGTCTTCATCAGCGGAGCGTTCGCGAGGCATTTAAGTACAACCTCGGGTCCAATTCCGTTGAAGTCTCCGATCGTGATAGCAATGCGTGGTTTCATCAGTTGACAGGTGCTATGAGTGTATAGTCGCCTTGGCGGGTTTGATCTTCGAAGACAAACGTTTTGCCAAGGGAAGGATATTTCCAGATTTCACGGGGCGCTTTTCCGGGATCAAGCGAACGCTCGACGGTCGATGGGGAGCCGTACAGGATGGACACTCTTCCCCGATCCGTTGCGACGCCGTTATCGTTTTTTATCGTCCGAA
>JAPLFO010000096.1:21378-31969 GCA_026390635.1 Ignavibacteriales bacterium | reverse complement strand
ATCGTTTTTTATCGTCCGAAATTGGACAAAGGCGATATCGACCCGCCGGAAGTATTCCGCCATGGCTTCATTATATGCCGTGGCGGGTGTGGGATCTTTCTTCTTCCAGAATTCTTCAAACTTGCGGATTCGCGTGGCCCGACCGCCGCTGCGAAGCTCATCGTAGTCATCTTCCGTGAGATAATACTTCATCGCGGCAATAGCAAAATCGAGATCTGTGAGCGATTGCGGCATTTGCGGCCAGCGGATCGAGAGGTCCTGCGTTACAGTCGCACTGTCCCTGCCGTGCAGTCTGACGGTGAGAACATAATGTCCTTGGTTCCATTGTGCCGACGGAAGTGAAACGAAAACGAGACTTGAATTCCCGTCTCTGATGCCCGCCGTGATCCCGAATCCGGTACTATCCCCGAGCGAAAGCGATTGGTTGGCAAATATGTGGAACGCAACGGCCGTGTCACGTAGCACCACTGTCTTTTCATCGTCATTATCACGCCGTTGGAGGGAAATAGAAAGGGTGGAAATCTGCGGATTGTTCCGCAGTGCAAAAAGCAGGCCCGCATTCTGGCCGAGCATGATGCCGTTTTCCAGATTCGTTGGGTGAAAGACTGCAGTGACCGAAGGGGAAGCTTCGTTCACCAGCAGAAGGGACGATCGAACCAGTGTGCCTGCCGGCGAGCGCAGGACGATCAATGGCTGCTTCCTGCTGAAGACTTCCCGATGTGATTGTCCGTCTTCAATCGACCAGGCCACGGTATATTTGCCGGGCGGCGCATTGAACGTGAGGACTCCTTCGGCGAAGTGCCGGCGCAGTGTCGGAAGGAGATTGTCATCCGATTGAAGCGTCAGCGTCCTGAAATGGCGCGCGACAGATGTCTCTGTAGAATCCATCAATTCTGCAACCAGTTCGCCGGATCCTGAAAATTGTGATTGGCTCGTTTCCCGCAGGAAAACGAACAAATCGTACCGAAGTCGATACATTAAATCTATGCGGCACTGGTTTGAGTCCAAATTCAGAATCTGCGGTTCCAATCGGATATTCTCGATGGGGAGCATCGAGGATCGGGGAGGTGTAATCTGTCCGTGTGAAGCAGCCGCAAACAGAAGGCTGCAGACAAGAAAAAGATATCGTCGGAAATGAAAGGTCATTACGAAAAGATAGAAAGAAGGAGGGCGAAACGCAAGAGAGTCAGATCAATCGAGCGTGATCGAGCGTCCGATTTCTGCGGCTCTCACTTTCATATTCGGATGCTCGGTCAGGATGGCGCTGCCGATCCAATGAATTGCCTCTTCCTCCCCATGCACAAGGATGACATTCGAGGGCTGCAGCCGCCGGACAATAGTGAGGAGGTCTTCACGGCGGGCATGCGATGTGAATCGGAATCTGTCAATGGAGCAGCGGACCGATTCCGGTTCGGCACTATTGGTCAATTGAATCAAATCGCCGCGTGATGATCGCGAGAGGCGGTATCCCGGTGTTTCCGGATCCATGTAACCGACGATGAAAATTCCGCTGTTGGCGTGACGGAGACACCGCGATGCGATCCGGTACGAAAGAGTGCGCTCCACCACCATCCCGCTGGATGCAAGGACAATTCCCGGTTGGCGGAATAATTCATCCAGATTCTCAATTTCGTACAGGTCCTTCTGCTGAACGGACGCTAATTCGAACTCGGGGTCCATCCGCCGGACGGCATAGCGGTTGCGGTCATACGCCATATTTATCTTGCGGCCGACGCCCCCGGTGTAGATATCTGTCCTTGAAAGTGTGCCGGCTTCCATCAGTCTCCAAAGTGTGCAGAGCATCTCCTGCAGTTTCCCGAGCGCAAAGACAGGAATGAGAATCGTTCCGCCGAGCGCAAGAATCTGGTTTGCCCGATGAGCCATTGCCTTTGCCTCGCGTTCCCATTCCGGCAGCATCACCGATTCGGTTGCTCCGTGCGTACACTCGAGCACCAGTGTATCGACGGTCCGGTCCGGAAGAATGGCGCCGGGTTGGATCGATTGCTGTGTCAGGTTGACGTCGCCGGTGAAGTAGATTGTCCGTCCGTCATGTTCCAGAAGAATACCGGCTGCACCAAGGATATGGCCCGCGTCGTGGAAAGATCCATGGATAGGAGTAGTTGATCCATGCCGATATCCCCGTATGTCGAACGATTCATGATAGGATTTCCATTCAATACTCCGGACGAGCATATCCACTTCTTCATGTTCGTACGGACGCAGCAACTCGTCTCCCTTCAATTGTTCCTGGAGAATCGATACCGAATTATGGAGCGTCAGTTCGGCAATGCCGCGCGTTTGCGGTGTGGTGATGATCCGCATGTAGGGATGTTGCTGGACAAGATAGGGGAGAGCGGATAAATGGTCCTGATGGGCATGTGTGATCAGGCCGGCGTCCACCGGCAGTTCATGGAGCAGATCGAATTGCGGGAGCGCTTCAATACCGAAGTGCCGCGGATGCAGTCCAGCATCGACAATGATGCCGGTTCCGGCGATGTTCAGATAATAGCACGATGCGCCGATGTCACCGGCGCCGCCTAATGGTAAAAACTGCATGCGATTAATAAACGTTAGTTGACATTCCAGTTACCGCGCCTCGGCTCCGCTCGGCAACCGCGCCTCGATGGTCACCGAGCGAAGTCGAGGTGACCATCACCATGCCAAGCGAGGCTCTTCTCTGTGTGCTTCCGAATGATGCCTACGGCATCATTCGAGATCCTGGACTGTGGGAAAAACTACTATTTCTTTAGATCATTGGTCTTCCCGCTTTTCGATTTCGATCTCTTTGCCGGACTTGCAGCTATTGCCTTGGTCGTGAGATAATCTGTCATCAGCCGGACGCCGAACCCCGATCCGCCGCGGGTGGCGTAGTCTGTATTTTCCTCAAGCATTGCAGTGCCGGCAATGTCCAAGTGCACCCATGGATAATTGCCAATGAATTTCTTCAGGAAGAAAGCCGCCGTAATCGTTCCGCCCCAGCGTCCGCCGACATTTTTCACATCGGCGATCTCGCTCTTGACGAGCTTTTCATATTCATCAAACATGGGCATTTGCCAGACTCGCTCGTATGTTCTCTCACCCGCGCGTTTGATTGCATCCATTTCATTCTGGTTGTTACCGAGCATTCCGGCGGCGACGTGTCCCAGTGCAACAACGCATGCGCCGGTCAGGGTTGCGATATCAATGACAACGGTCGGGGTATAACGATCCGCAAATCCGAGCGCATCGGCAAGAATCAGTCGTCCTTCTGCGTCCGTGTTATCGACCTCGGAAGTCTTTCCATTATAGTGTCGAAGAATGTCCCCCGGTTTCAACGCGCTGCCGCTGGGCATGTTCTCTACGGCCGGAATGAGTCCGACAAGGTGGATCGGTATTGCCAATTGCGCGGCTGCTTCAAAAGTTCCGAGGACGGCTGCGGCGCCGCTCATGTCCATTTTCATTTCGGCCATGCCCGCCGATGATTTGATCGATATGCCGCCGGAATCAAAGGTCACTCCCTTGCCCACCAGCACATGCGTTCCGCGGGATTTGAATTTCTTTCCGTACTCGAGCATAATGAATCGAGG
Source organism: Ignavibacteriales bacterium (assembly GCA_026390635.1). Taxonomy (GTDB): domain Bacteria; phylum Bacteroidota; class Ignavibacteria; order UBA10030; family UBA8401; genus JAPLFO01. Next base: position 28,403 of record JAPLFO010000096.1, on the reverse strand, counting down.
CGGCTGAGTACTTCCTCTGCTGACGGCAACAACGCCGCCCATTCTGAGTGAGACGATTTTCTTCGGATCGAGTACAGTGACCGCAAAACCAAATTTCCGTCCGGCACGGCGCGCTTCGTCCGCCAAGGTGGACGGAGTGAGATCGGATCCCGGTGTATTTTCAAGATCACGTGCATGACAAACAGCCGTTGCAAGAATTTTGCCGATGCGTATGGCAGACTGAACGCGTGTCGTGACTTTCGCAGGATCTGCCAGAAAAATGATGTGGGATACTTTTTTCTTTTCTTTGGCTCCGGAGAGGTAGCGATCAAATTTGTAGAGAGAGAGCAGTGCTCCTTCCGTCAGGGCCTGTGCGAGATCGGAGAGATTGTTTGTTCCTTCAGGCAACAGGCGCTCATCGGGGAAGAGCAGAGCCAGAGTGGTCGCTTCCAATGCCGCTGCTTTCCGGGCGGCCTGTGCTGCACCACGCCGCACCTTCTCTAAAGTCAGGTCATTGCTCTTTCCGATTCCCACGAGAATAATTCTTGGCGCAGCAACAACGCCGTCAGTATACAGGAGGACGGTTTCTCCTTCTTTCCCCTTGAAATCATTCAAGTCGATTGCCGGAGCGATGAACGCACGGACTTTATCGCTGAGACGTGCCAGTTGTCCGTCGCGGGCTTGCTTCTCCTCACAGAGAAAAAGTGCCACCGCTTCCGATTTGATTTTATGAAATGGTGTTGAGCTGATCGATAGATGCGTGTTCATAGTCATACTGTTCGATATGAGGTAAAAAAAGATTTGCCACAGACCAGAGGATCTCGAATGATGCCGTAGGCATCATTCGGAAGAATACAGCGCAGCGGAGCCGCAACAAAATGTTTTGCATTCGGCCATTTCTACTCAGAGTTCCGCCAACAAAAAGCTCCGTAGGAGCGCACTGTTTGTAGAAAAACAGAGAGATTTATTTTCAAGCTCCAGAGGAGCGACCTGTTCTGAGCAATTGCGAACTATTCTCTGCGGCTATACAAAGGATTTCGATTGTGCAAAGACCTCTGCCTTGACTTGCTCGAGCGACTTTCCGGAAACCCGCGCGCCGGCGGCATTCTTATGACCGTTGCCGCCGAAGAGCTTCGCCAGTTCGTTCACAGGTATGCTGCCCCGGGATCTGAATCCAATTTTTATCACGGACGGGGTCTCGACAAACAACATACCAATCTTGACTCCGGCGACGGTGAGCGTATGATTGATCATGGAGTCGGTATCCGATTCAACTGTTCCGGTTTCCGAGAAATCTTTTTGCGCGATCGTCATGGCGGCAACCGCGCCGTCGTGTGCCATCTCCAATGAAGAAAGAGCGCGGCCAAGCAATCGCACACGTGACGCCGGGCCCTCTTCAAATACTTTACGGTACAATGCAGAAGGGTCTGCGCCGAGGCGAAGAAGGTCCGCTGTGATGTGATGGACAAGCGGATCCGTGGTCGGGAAACGGAAGGACCCCGTGTCCGTCATGATGGCGACGTAGAGCGCGGATGCGATTGCCGGCGTTATCAGCGCCCGGTCATGCGCCGCCAGAATCTGAAAAACTATTTCTCCGGCGGCGGCAGCGGTCGTGTCAACGAGAAAGAGATCGGCAAAATCGCTTTGATCCAAATGGTGATCGATGCAGATCTTAAAGGCGGAAGAATCGTTCAGAAATTTCTCGAGCACGCCGGTTCGATGAGGAGCGTTGCCGTCGACAAGGATGATTGCGTCGGCGCGGCTAAGAGCTGGGTCGGTGAGAGAGGGATCTGCGACTCCAATCGGAAACACATCCTGCAGGAAGGCGAAGTTGCAGGGAATTCCGTCGTGGTTCAGAATGGAGACTCCCTTGCCGAGGGAGGCAAGGTACGCCGCGAGTGCGACCTCGCAACCAAGAGCATCACCGTCAGGATTGATATGCGTCGTGATGACAAACGAGCGCCGGCGTGTAACCTCCCCCCAGAATCGGGAAATCAAATCGTTCATTGAATTTCCCAGGTTTCTCCGGAGTTCAGAAGTGTCGCCAGTGTTCCGCGGCCTTTCTTCGCTGTTTCGCGGGCGATTTGTGCCGTCATTTCATGGTCGTACGTCGAGCGTTCGATTGACTGGAATATTCCGATCGGACGCGGCAATGCCTGATTGTAAGTCATGTTCGCAAGAATGAATGCAAGCGTCGAGTCGTGTTCGTTGTGAACGATCAAATCATTGATGGAGTGAATGCCATCCTTGAGATCGACGACACTTGGCGTGAAGCCGTCCAGTTTCAATCCCTTGTCGCGGTCTTTCCCGAAAACGAGCGGTTTGTCGTGCTCAAGATAAATGACATTTTCATCGCGCGTTTCTTTTTCGGTGAGCTGGAAAAATGCGCCGTCGTTAAAGACGTTGCAGTTTTGATAGATCTCCACAAATGACGTTCCGACATGTTCTGCCGCACGTTTCAGTACAGACTGCATGTGCTTCGGATCTCTATCCATCGACCGGGCAACGAACGAGCAGCCGGAACCGAGTGCAAGAGCAGCAGGGTTGAAAGGATAATCGATTGATCCGAACGGCGTCGACTTTGTCACTTTGCCGAATTCCGATGTCGGCGAATACTGTCCCTTCGTCAACCCGTAGATTTGGTTATTAAACAACATGATATTGACGTTGATATTGCGGCGCATGAGATGAATCATGTGGTTTCCGCCGATGCTCAGACCGTCGCCGTCGCCGGTGACGATCCAAACGCTCAGATCCGGACGGGCAAGTTTCACACCGCTGGCAATCGCCGTGGCGCGGCCGTGAATGCTGTGGAATCCGTATGTGTCCATGTAGTACGGAAACCGGCTGGAACATCCAATGCCTGAAACGAAGACAATCTTTTCGCGCGGAATATTCAGATCCGGCATGATGCGCTGCACTTGTGCAAGGATTGAATAGTCTCCGCATCCCGGGCACCATCGAACATCCTGGTTCGTCTGAAAATCCTTCGATGTGTATTTCACGGTGGCGGCCTGGTCTTTTGTTACAACTTGATCGACGAGCTTACTCATACGAGCTTCCCTCCGAGGACATCCTCAATGGCTTGTTCAATTTCAGACGACATGAACGGCAAGCCGGCGACGCGATTGTAGCCGATGGCCGGAACGAGGAACCGTTCGCGCAGTACCTTGATCAGTTGTCCCAGATTGATTTCCGGAACGAGAATATGTTTGAACTTCGTTAAGATCTCTCCGACGTTCGACTGCAGCGGGTTGATGTAGCGAAGATGGAGATGGGACACTGCGTGGCCTTTTGCTCTCTGTGACTCAACGGCGGTTCGCAGGGCTCCATACGTGCCGCCCCATCCGACGACCAGCACATCGCCGCGATCGTTTCCTTCCACGGTTGCGTGTGGAATATCATTCACAATGCCTGCGATCTTTGCGGCGCGCAGCCGGACCATCGTATCGTGATTTTCCGGTTCGTAATTGACAAAGCCTGTCTTGTCCTGTTTTTCCAATCCGCCGATTCGATGTTCAAGGCCCGGTGTTCCCGGAATGGCCCACTGCCGCGCGAGAGTTTTCTCGTCGCGCGCATAGGCGAGGAATCCGTTCGGGTCAGTCCTGAACGTCGGGGAAATATCCGGGAGATCTTCCGGTTTCGGCAGCTTCCATGGTTCCGAGCCGTTGCCGAGATAGCCATCGGACATAAACATGACCGGCGTCATATATTTGATTGCGATGCGGGCTGCTTCGAAGACCGCGTCAAAGCAATCGCTGGGTGTAGCCGCCGCGATAACCGGAACAGGCGCTTCACCGTTTCGTCCGTACAGGGCTTGAAGCAGGTCCGATTGTTCCGTTTTTGTGGGAAGACCGGTACTTGGTCCGCCGCGCTGAATGTTAACGATCACGAGCGGCAGTTCCACCATAACGGCGAGGCCTATCGCTTCCGTTTTCAACGCAACGCCGGGACCGCTGGTCGTCGTTACGCCGAGCGCTCCTGTAAACGATGCGCCAATGGCGCTCGCAATACCGGCAATTTCATCCTCAGCCTGGAATGTTTTCACTCCATACCGCTTGAACGAAGAGAGGTCATGCAGAATTTCACTCGCCGGTGTGATCGGATAGCTTCCGAGAAAGAGATCCAGTCCGGCTTTTTCAGCAGCTGCGACGAGGCCGAGTGCCACGGCGGAATTGCCGGTGATGTTGCGGTACTTTCCAGGCGCGAGGCTCGCCGCCTTCACTTCGTAACGAACATTGAATATTTCCGTCGTTTCGGCGTAATTCCATCCCGCCTTCAAGACGCGCTTGTTTGCTTCCGCGATGTCCGGCTTGTTCTTGAATTTGGCGTCGATCCATTCGACGGTGCTGTCAGGCGTCCGGTTGTACATCCAGTACATCATGCCGAGTGCAAAAAAATTCTTTGTCCGGTCGACAATTTTGGACGTCAGGTTCATATCCTGCAGAGCCAGTTCTGTCAGCTTGGAAATGTCGACCTGGTAGACCTTGAATCTGGACAGGGAATCGTTGAGAAGGGGATTTGCCGTGTAGCCGGAGAGACGCAGGTTTTTATCGTCGAAACCATCGGTATTGACAATGATTGCGCCTCCATCAACCAAGCTGCGGACATTGACCTTCAGCGCGGCGGCATTCATGGCGACAAGGACATCACATTGGTCACCCGGCGTGTTGATTTTCGTACTCCCGAAGTGCACCTGGAAGCCGCTGACACCCGACGTGGTGCCCTGCGGGGCACGGATTTCCGCAGGATAGTCCGGCAGTGTGCTCAAATCATTTCCCATCACGGCGGAGGTGTTCGTAAATTGCATCCCCGTCAGTTGCATCCCGTCTCCGGAATCTCCGGCGAATCTGATCGTCACTTCGTCGAGCGACTTTGTTACAGGAAGGGATGTGCGTTCCTCATTAATCTCATTCATGCTGGCTCCTGTTCATATCTCTTAATGTATCGTATTTGGGCCTTAGAATCAACGAAAGCGCAAGCCCAAGTCGCAATGGTAACAATCGATGCTGCCCGTTTGTTTCTTTGGGATGCTGCGATGGCTCAAAAAGGTGCAGCAGGAGACGCGAGACATCGAAGCGGGAACAGGCGTTTCTGTAAAAGGAAAGCCCGTCCATGTGCTCCGGACGGGCTTGGGAGGGAAAACTGAAATGCTACTTCTTTCTCCGCAGCAATTTTTTCTTGCGGAGGATCGAATTCGAGCGGTTCACTTTGTGATAGGTCTTGAGCGGAAGTCCGTAAATCTTGATGAATCCTTCCGCAGAGGCATGGTCAAATGTATCGCCGCTTGTGTAGGTCGCAAGATTTGTGTCATAGAGAGAAAAAGGCGAGGTTCGTCCGCTCACCGTGAGATTGCCTTTGTACAGGCGCAGCTTTACCGTACCGGTGACGTTCTTCTGCGTCGCGTTCACAAATCCGTCGAGCGCTTTTTTCAGCGGTGAAAACCAGAGTCCATTGTAAATCAGATCGGCATAGTCGTTGGAGATCTTTGCCTTGTAATGTGAGGTTTCCTTGTCGAGTGTCAGCCGCTCAAGTTCGCGATGCGCAAAGTGGAGAATCGTTGCACCCGGGGCCTCATAAATCTCTCGCGACTTGATGCCCACCAGACGATTTTCGATCATGTCCAGCCGGCCGATTCCATGAGCGCCGCCGAGGGTATTCAGCTTTTCAATGAGCGCAGTCGGTTTCAATGTCTTGCCGTCGATCTTCACGGGAACTCCCTGACGGAACTCGATAGTCACAACGCCCGCCTTGTTGGGGGCATCTTCCGGTGCGACGGTGCATTGATACGCATCCGCCGGTGGTTCCACCATGGGATCTTCGAGTACGCCGCATTCAATGGCGGTGCCCCAGAGATTCTCGTCGATAGAGTAGGGATTTTTCTTTGTCGCCGATACCGGAATGCCGTGACGTTCGCAGTAGGCGATCTCCTCTTCACGGGATTTGAATTCCCATTCGCGGACGGGAGCAAGAATCTTCAATTCCGGAGCGAGCGCCATGACGGCAACCTCAAAGCGGACCTGATCATTTCCCTTGCCGGTGCATCCATGTGCAATGGCGGTGCAGCGTTCCCGTTTTGCGACTTCGACCAGTGCCTTTGCAAGCAGCGGCCTTCCGATTGCGGTCGCCATCGGGTACGACTGCTCGTAGAGCGCGCCCGCCTTCAGTGCGGGGAAGATATAGTCCTCGACAAATTCTTTCGTGAGATCCTGGATGTACACTTTCTTCGCGCCGGTTTTGTACGCTTTTTCTGCGACACCTTTCAGTTCTTTTTTCTGGCCGAGATTCCCGGTGACGGTGATAATGTCCGCATCATAATGTTCCTGCAGCCACTTGACGATGACCGATGTATCAAGTCCGCCCGAATAGGCGACGGCAATTCTATTCTTCTTCACTGAGACGCTTCCTTCTGTGCTTGTATTAATGTGACATTGTTTCTTTGAGCGTATCCATCGTCTTTCGCATTTTCTGGATGGACGATGGGGCGACAAAGACCGTATCGTCGCCGGCGATCGTGCCGAGGATTTCGGGTATGCGGAGAGAATCAATAAATGATGCGACGCCGGGTGCGCGTCCGGGAAGTGTGCGGATAATAATCGTCACTTCATTCGCGCGGATGGAAATGACTTCCAATCCGATGAGCGGTTTCATGTTCTGCTCGTCGCCGGTCGTTGTGAGTGTATAGCGGAATCCCTTTTCCGACGGGACGCGTAGGACGGCCAGCTCCCGCAGGTCGCGTGAGAGCGTTGCCTGCGTAACGATGATGCGCCGTTTTTTCAGCTCCGCGGCCAATTCATCCTGGTTGGTGATTGCCGTGGAAAGAAGAACGTCTTTGATGATAAAATGGCGCTGCCGTTTGTCCATGGGATACCTCGCGTTCTGTGTCATGGTGAATAATTATACGAAGATATGAATAATTATGCAAGCCCTTTTTTGGAACGCCGTGCGGGGATTCCGTATGTTGGTTTCGCTTCCGGGCGGGTGTAACGGTCGGTGAGTGTCCCGCATTTCTGTCCACCAATATGAAGCAAAAAAACATGGGTTTC
>JAPLFO010000096.1:0-21283 GCA_026390635.1 Ignavibacteriales bacterium | reverse complement strand
ACCACTTCCGGTTCAATCGGTAACCGTGGGTGTTCCGCTGAGAGCGTGGGGAAACGACCTGCAAGCTGTGTGGGCTATTTCCCGCAGGAGACGATGTTGACGATGCCGGCCCCGAGAAAAATGAAATTCGCGAGCCAGGCGGTGAGGATGGGATCAATGTCTCCGTTGTATCCGAATACCTGGCTGACCTTCATGAAGACAAGATAGATAAAGCAAATGGCAACGGAAATCCCGAATTGAATCGCGAGTCCTTTGCGCCGTTTTCCAAAAGAGAACGGGACGCCAAACAGGACGACGATGAAACTGGAGAAGGGAAACGCAATCTTGCCGTGAAAGTCCACCGCCCAGCGGGCGACATCATTGCCGCGGCTCTTCTGCCGGTCGATGAAGTCTTTCAGTTCGAAATAATTCATCTCATCGGGCTTCTCGATCTTCTTTACGATGTCCGCCGGTTTAAATGAAAGTCCGTCCATGGTTACGGACGTGAGATGTTCCACGCGATCATACCTGCTTCCAAATTCTCTGATCGTTGCATCCGCCAAGATCCATTTGCCGGCCACGCTGTCCCAGCTCACGCGCGCAGCGTCGTACCGGCGTGTGAGCGAGACGAGATTTGTATCGCTGAATTCCTGGATCGATATCCGGTTGCCCATCCGGCTGGCGCCGTCAAAATAGGCTATGGAGACGATGCGATAGGGCCCATCCTGCAGATAGATATATGTCCGCGCCAGGCTCTCAGGATTCCGTTCCAGAAACACCCGCTCGATCCCGAATTTTTTCTGATTGGCGTACGGCACGATCCATCCGTTAAAATACACCGCGCCGAGGCTGATGGCAAAAGAAAGCAGCAGCAGGGGAATCATGAAACGGTAGAGGCTCATGCCTGACGATTTCATTGCCGTCAATTCATTGTTGTTGGACAACTTCCCCGTCACGAAAAGACTGGCCAGGAGGACGGCTACCGGTGTCATGAGTTTGATGATCTCCGGGGCAAACGCGACATAGTACTGAACGATAACCATCGTCTCGACATTATGATCGAGAAAATCGTCCAGCTTCTCCATCATGTCGATGATAATAAAAATGATGGTGAATGTCAGAAGTCCGAACAACAGGGTCTGCACAAATTGCCGGATGATATAGCGATCGAGAATTCTCATTGCACATTGCCTGTGCTGCGGAATCGTTTTACAACCAGGCGCAGCAGATAGCTGAAATCAATTTCCACGTTTTCCCGGGCGATGCGCAGAGTCAGGATGACTCCGAGAGTGCCGATGAAAATATTGGCCATCCACATGCCGACCCACGGTGCAAGGAATTCGCGGTCGGCCAATTTTTCCCCGCCGATAAGGGATGCCCAATAGAGAAGAAAGAATCCGAGGCTGAGCGATGCGGCAACGCCGAACCCGCCGCGGCGCGCCATTACTCCCAGCGGCGCACCCACAAGAACGAAAACAAAACAGGCAACGGGGATGGAATATTTCTTATTGATTTCGACCAGATATTCTCTTGCCGTGCGAACGAGATAATCGCATGCGGCGTTCCTCCCTTCAAGAATGCTCTGCAGCATCATGCTCTGACTTGCAGCAGTGGAATATTGCTCGATGTTGCGCCATTCGGCATTGTTTGTGCCCATTTGTCCGGATGGCAGTGAGCCTTGGAGCAGCCGTGTCAGATTTTCCGATTGAAGTGTTTCAATTTCAGTCTGTGCCTGAAAAATCTGGCGCTGCAGACTGTCCACGATGTACCGCATCACGCCGGCGCTCAGTTCCCGATCCCCGCGGCTGAACGCATTTGTGGAGGAACGCTCAAAGTCAAATCCTTCCGCGTGTGTTGCGAGTTTTTGTCTGGAAAAAAGGATCTTCCGGTACTGGAGCGGGTTTGCTGTGGGGTGATGACGACGCTTTTGGAAGGGTCGCTGTAATCGTAGATCGTCACTCCTTCAAGATTGTTCGATTCTTCAAAGGTCTTCCGGACAAGGATGCTGTATCCGGGCATATCTTGCGAAAATTGGCCGGGTATGAGTGTCAGCGTCGGTTTCTTCCGGCGGATGTCCATCAGCAGCGTCTTCAACCGGTGATTGGCTTCCGGAAGCACCTTGTTGTTGAATTCAATCATGGAGTAGGTGACGAGCATGGAAATCAGCACCACAGGCGCCATCATTCTATAGAGGCTGATCCCGCCCGCCTTCATTGCAGTGATTTCGCTGCTGGAAGAAAGATTGCCGAATGCCATGAGCGTCGCCACCAGTACAGCCATAGGCACCGCAAGGACGACCATCCAGGCCAGATTGAGAATAACCAGCTCAATAATCACTGCGCCGCTCAATCCTTTTCCGGCGAGCTGGTCCATAAATTTCATCACAAACTGGAGAAGGAAGAGGAACATCACGATACAAAACGAACCGAAAAACGGTGCGATATGCGCCTTCAGGATGTGCCGATCGATGATCATGACCCAATGTACAAAGACAGTGCCTCTTTTCCAATTTAAAAGCATGCATAACTCATCAGCGAATAGTGACCGGCACACATTGAAGAAAAGGAAGAACTCTCGCCTCGCCGAGCTCGGCGAAGCGGGCAGATTGCGCGGAAAAAGCACAGATTCCGACGGATTAAGTTCTTCGCAGTAGTTCCGGATGCTATGCTCTCCAGTTCAAAACGATTGTTTCCGTGACGATCTGTTGTGGCAGTACCGTCCGGGAGCTTCTATGCCCAATCCGCGAGAGTGCTGGACGGTCTGACCCTTCCTTATCACGAGGGCAGAAGTGATGAGGATCGCAGGTATTACGCTTGACATTGGCGCGCGGTTTTATCAAATTCGCACACTCTCCAGCGTGGACTCACACACAAACCGGAGAATTGTTCGCGAAGACACACTGAAAACAAAAATAGGGACTCCCTTGTATTGTCATCAGGAATGCGGTGGCTCTCGGGATGATTGCTCATTGAAATATTATCGATAGCAAGAGTGGTAACTCTGGCAGGAGGCCGATACTATGTTATCTCGTGGACTTCTTCTTGTTGCATGCCTTTTTATTATTGCGATGTTGCAAGCAGCACCTTTGCGCAACTATCCACAGACCTTGACCCAGCCGGACGGGCTGGTGGTTCACTGCTTTACCACCGGTGACGAATACTATCACTGGCTGCATGACAAAGAGAACTACACTATTGTCCAAAATGACAATGGATATTATGTCTATGCGGTGATGGGTAAGAATGGGACAGTGCTGCCGAGCAGTTACGTGGCAGGTGTGACTGATCCCAAAAGCGTCGGATTGAAACCAGGTGTTACTATTTCCGCGGCTGCGATGACAGCCCGCCGAAATAAAATTCTATCGACTGCGCCGGAGGGGATAGGTATGGCGCCGTCGAAGGGAACGATAAACAATATTGTTGTTTTCGTCCGCTTCAGCGACGATGCGGAGTTCAATGATCCGATCAGTACGTACAACTCCATGTTCAACGGCAGTAGCGCAGGAATCAATTCAATGAATGCCTATTTCCAGGAAGTATCTTACAATAAGCTTACAATAACCTCCACGTTTTATCCCACGCCGGGAACCATTGTTGTGTCTTTTCGGGATTCACATCCACGCTCCTATTACAGACCATACACGAGCTCAAATCCTACCGGGTATACCGACGATGCCGGCAGCACAACGCGTGAGCATACGCTTCTTCAGAGTGCGATAAACGCAATTTCAGCCAGCGTTCCAGCGACGCTTGCTATTGATTCGGATAATGATGGACGCGTAGACAATGTCTGCTTTATTGTCGCCGGAGATGTTGATGGATGGAACGATCTACTGTGGCCGCATCGATGGAGTCTCTATACAGTCACCGCAACAATCAATGGCAAACGTGTATGGGATTACAATTTCCAGATTCAGAAGATGCTGTCAAATTCCAATTACGGGGTTGGAGTACTCTGTCACGAAATGTTTCACAGTGTAGGATCACCCGATCTCTATCATTATACAGACAATGGAATTGACAGCATGGGCCCGTGGGATGTGATGGATGGCACCAGAAATCCAGCCCAGCATATGACGGCATATATGAAAATGAGGTACGGAAAATGGATAGATTCTATCCCTACAATTCTCACGGGCGGAAGCTACACGATCAATTCAATGCAATCTGCAACCGGAAATGCGTACAAAATTCTCTCGCCGAATTCGACTACGGAATACTTTGTTGTTGAATTCCGGAAGCGCATCGGGGCATTCGAGAACTCACTGCCCGGCTCCGGCCTGATTATGTATCGTATCAACAAGTTGCGGGACGGACTGGGCAATCGCAACGGTCCGCCGGATGAGGTGTACGTTTACCGACCGAGCGGTACAACCACAGTGAATGGCAGCGTCAATTCCGCGTATCTGAGCAGCGACGTAGGTCGGACCTTAATTATGGATGGAGGGAGTACTGCCCCGTTTCTCAACAGCGGTGCAAACGGAGGGGTGAAACTAACAGATATCGGAAGTTCGTCAGGTACTACGATCAGCTTCACTGTTAGGAGGATAACTCCGCCGATTCTTGCCGTCGCGACTTCGGCCTCTTTCCCAAATACAATCAAAGGCGATTCAGCAATCGTGACCCTGCAGATTGTGTCAGCGTCAGATTCGGCTCTGATGCTCAATTCTGTGACAAACAAACTCTCCATTTTCAAGTACACTGCTCCGGTCCCTCAAAAGATAAATAGTCTTGATACATTGAAGTTGAGAATCGTTTTTATGCCAGTGGCCTTCGGAACTTTCACCGACACGATAACAATCAACTCCGACGGAGGTACGGCAAAGGTGCTATTGACGGGCACATCACCCTCTCCGACGATTGGAACGAGTGCAACTGTGCTCAGCTTTGGCGATGTCGCGCGAAATGCATCAAAGCAATTGTCGCTCAGGATCTCAAATACGTCGATAAATCGATTGGGCGTGGACACCATCTATACAAAGACGTCTGTTCTCTTGCCAAACCGAGCAAGTCTTTCTATTGCTTCTCTTGATAGCATCACAGTTACCTTCTCGCCCGTTTCTGTCGGAAGCGTTGTGGATACGCTGTTTCTCAGAAACAATTCCTCGACGGCTCTTGTGAAGATTCCGTTGTCGGGGAATTCCCCGGCACCGATGATGAGTGTCGCAAAAACCAGGCTCGATTTTGCAGCCACGGTCCGGGGAGATTCGAGCATAATTCCATTGGTGGTGAAAAACGGTTCGGTCAACAGCTTGACAATCGGCAGCATTGTCACTGGATCTGCGCACATTTTCGCAAAAGTGACGACTCCGATCGTCGTCAAAGGAATTGACAGCGTTCTGGTTAATGTAATGTTCAAACCAATCGCCTTTGGCTTGGTTGCAGATACCTTGGCAATCATCTCGGATGGTGGAATCGCAAAAATCGTGCTGAGTGGCACGTCACCATTCCCGGTGATGGTTGTCTCGAAGGCCGGGCTGGCTTTTGGCGACGCTGCAAAGAATGGAACAAAGGCAGACTCTCTTACTATTCGAAATACTTCTATTAATTCACTTTCCATTGATTCGATCTGGACGACGAAATCTGTCTTCAAGGCGAACAGGACAACGGGAATAGAAATAGGAGGCGATTCTCTGAAGCTGGTGGTCAGCTTTTCTCCGGACAAAACTGGAGCATTTGCCGATACGCTTTATCTGAAGAACAATTCGCTTACCCCGCTGGTTAAAATTCCGCTCTCAGGGAATGCTCCGGCGTCGGGAATTGCCGTTGGAAAAACCAGACTCGATTTCCCGGCGACAGTACGTGGCGATTCAAGTGCACTTTCGTTGGTAGTGAAGAATACATCCGTCAGCAACCTCACAATAAGCGGCATCGCCACAGGGTCCGGACTCTTTTGCTTTAGAGAAATCACTCCGCTCGTCGTGAAGGGGGTTGACAGCATCACGATGGCAGTGATATTCACGCCCACTGCGTTTGGTTCAATTGTTGATACATTGAATATCAATTCGGATGGCGGGATTGCAAAGATTGTGATGAGCGGCACTTCACCTTATCCGGCGTTGGTTGCCGCAAAAACGGTTTTGTTTTTTGGCGATATCGCAAAAGGTGGAACAAAGCTCGATTCTCTCACCATTCGGAATAGCTCGATCAACGCGCTCTCTGTTGATTCAATCTGGACTTCAACATCGATTTTCAAGGCGGCAAAATTTGCAGGGGTATTGAAGGGCGGCGATTCTCTCAGGACCGTGGTCGCATTTTCTCCGGACCGCATGGGAACATTTGCCGATACACTCCATCTGCGAAATAATTCGCAGCTGCCGATAGTGAAGATCGCTCTTTCCGGATCTTCCCCATTCCCGGCAATCAGCTTTGTCGGCAGCTTCGATTGCGGCAGTCAGAAGAAGGGGCAATCGACAACAAAGCAGTTGAAGATCACGAACACCTCTATAAATCAACTTGTCATTGATTCTGTGATCCTCACAAGCAGGGTCTTTGTGTTCAGCGGCATGACTTTCCCGGCAACGATCAAGTCAACGGACTCTCTGAACGTATCCTTGAAGTTCACGCCGGATTCCGTGCGGAGTTACTCTGACACGATGTATTTTTATAGTAATTCTGTATCGCCATACAGAGTGACATTGGCGGGCGTGGGTACGCCTGCTACCGGTGTTGCTCGTGAAGGTGATGTGATTCCAATGATGTTCAGCCTTTCGCAAAACTTTCCCAATCCCTTCAATCCTTCAACGACAATCATATTCGGAATACCGAACTCAGCGAACGTTTCTTTGAAGATATATGATATCGTGGGAAGGGAAATAGGGGAACTGGTGAATGAGGAGCTTTCTGCGGGCTATTATCGCTATCAATTCAGCGCTCATGGACTCGCCAGCGGCATGTATTTGTACCGTTTCTCGGCTGCAAGTACGGAGGACGGAAGGAAAAGCACATTTAGAGATGTGAAGAAGTTCCTTCTTTTAAAATAGTATCAGGTGCTCCAGTTGCAGTAAATGGATATTCCCATCGGTTTTTGACGCCTTTGCGCACTTGACCATTGGCCTTTGAAGACATGTCATCGGAGCGGTCCGGGATCCGGCGTGAAGGAGAAAAGCCTTGACATGAGTGGCTTTTTTTTATATTTTCAGTCAAGTTCAAGAGCGTGTGCGAAAGAAACCATAGAAACGAGACAGTGAATGACGAAGCGACGAAAGCTGTTTTATTATGCGGAAGATACTGTTTCGTATGTTGAAGCACGTGGCTACCGCGTAAAATTCGCTTTTGGGGTATTTGCCACTGTGACTCTCATGCTGGGATTGTTGTATGTGGGGAATTTCTACGTTGGGGATGTACTGGGACTGGATTTTCGCGGAGGAAACAGTCTGGCAATGGAGAATCGCATCTTGAAGGAAGAATTGCGAAAAGTGAATGCCCGGCTTGCGGACATGGCGTATACCATGGACAAACTCTCCGAACGTGACAATCAACTTCGCCTTGCTGTCAATCTGCCGAAAGTGGATAACGATACCCGTGCAGTGGGAACGGGCGGTGTGATTGAAGAAACAAATATCGGTCTGTTGCCCAGAAACTCCAATGACGCTCTCCAAACGTCCAAACAACTACTGGAAAAATTGACGCGTGAAATTGAGTTTCAACAGAAGAGCTATGCCGAGGTGTATAGGCGATCTGAAGAGAATAAAGACCTCTTTACCCATATACCCGCCATCAAACCGATGGCCGGCGATGTGGCAGCTCATGGCTTCGGCATGCGCATCGATCCGTTCCTCCATGTTCCCAAAATGCATGAAGGTGTCGATGTTCAGGCGGATGTCGGAACGCCGGTCTATTCGACGGGCGACGGTATCGTGGAATTTGCCGGGAGCTCCGGAAGCGGTTATGGCGTTGCTGTTGAAGTCAATCATGGGTATGGATACAGATCATGGTATGCTCACCTTCTTCGTCCCGTCGTACATCCTGGCCAGAATGTACGCCGTGGATCATTGATTGCCTATTCGGGTAATAGCGGTCTTTCAACCGGACCTCATCTGCACTACGAAGTGCGTGTCAACGGTATGAAGGTGAATCCGGAGAATTTCTTCATGGACAAAGTTGATTATCGCCAAATCCGCTCACAGGTGGCTTCACTGAAGTAGGAACTGCAAAATTAATTCAAAGAGCTGACGATATGATTTGGACGATGGAACTGGCGTCTTATTTGGAAGATGCTCCTTGGCCCGCAACAAAAGAAGAACTGTTGGACTATGCCGTGCGGACTGGCGCCCCGGTGGAATTGATGGAAAATCTACAGGAGCTTGAGGACGGCGACGAACCGTATGAAAGCATGGAAGAGATCTGGCCTGATTTCCCGACTGATGAAGATTTCTTCTACGAAGACGAAAACGAGTACTGATTTTTTTCAACGCAGCCATCTCTTGGTATTTGGCAAAAGAAGAGAAGCCCAGCCTCTGCCGCTGGGTTTTTTTGTGTCTCCCATGCAGTCACTAATCGAGCATTCTTTCGTGGACTTCCGCTGGTTCTCATATTGCGCCGTATTGCTGTGGCTTTCAATTGTCGCCGGCCGGCTCGATGCACAGGCGAAGAAAAACGGTTTTTCCGACTACGAAGTAGCGAAGATCTCTTTGAAGATCGACGGTCCGGTTACCGAAGAACAATTGCGTGCCATCATGACGACGGAGGAGACTCCGCCTGCGCTCTGGACATTTCTCTACAAGAACGTCTATAAGACGATCGGCTCGAAACCATCGTATTTTGAACGGAGCCGGTTTGACGATGACGTCGCGCATGTTCGTGTCTATCTGGCCGAGGAAGGATATTTCCACGCGCAAGTGGACACCACCATTGCGGTTTCGGACCGGGACAGGGAAGTGTCCGTCGGGCTTTGCGTCGTCACGGGAAGACGCTCCATGGTGGACACGCTGACCATGTACGGCTTGGCGTTGCTCGATCCGGAAACGGCAGCGGAAGTGACAGTTGGAGCGTTGTTGAAGAGGGGAGATTCGTACACAAAGAATGCGCTGGACCAGGAGCGTCTGCGTCTGCTCCGCCTCTTTCAGAAAAACGGCTACATGAATGCCGTGCTCGACAGCGTTGCAGCGGTGCGGTTTCTTTCTTCCGATAATTTTTCCATCACGTTCGGATTTCATCTCGGAGACCGGTACGTCTTCGGTCCGGTGGATATCAATCTTGATCGGGGGATTGTCGAAGAAAAAGTAGTCATGCGCCAGCTCGACTTCGAGCAGGGGCAGATTTTCAATAATGAGAAGAAAGTCGAGAGTGAGCAGAACCTGAACAGGCTGGGCATTTTTGAAAATGCGAAAATCGAATCCATGTCTCCGGTGGATTCCGCCAAACCGCCGTACGTCCCGCTTCGCATCCTGCTGCGCGGACGCGATTTGCAGGAAGTGACTCCAGAGTTCCTCGTCGACAACGAAAATGACGCACTCAATGCCGGCTTGGGTCTCGGCTACAGCCATCGAAATTTTTTCGGAGAAGCGAGAAATTTTTCAACACGCGTCCGCTTTCGCCTGCAGTCGATCGACAACTTGGATCTCAACGAGGCAGTGCGAAAGGGATTTGCCGAACCATCGCTTCTTGCAAAGGTCGATGCACAGACCCAGTTGGTGTGGCCGTACGTGTATTCAAACCGCTTGAGCGCAAGCTGGGCGCTCTCCGCCGAGTATGAGAAACAGCGCTACTACCTGCTCAATATTTTGCGGAGCCGTGCCGGGCTCACAAACAAGTACACAACCTATACGCTCGGTTTTGTCGATTGGTACCTGGAACGCGTCGGCGTCGATATCAGCGACACCAACAACGTGAAACCGGCATCGTTCACGGGTTCCCGGCAGATTCAATTCAATTCGATTTTGACATTGAGTCTTCAGCGCGACAAGACCAACGATGTCTTCTCCCCCTCCGCCGGATTCTTTCATTCCATTGCAGTGGAGGAAGCCGGCGCCCTCCCGCGCGTATTAGGGAATCTGGGATCAGGACTTCCGTTTGCCGAATATTACAAAGTATCGTTCTTTCTCCGCCATTACTTCTGTAATGACGACGTGAAGGGGGTTGTCTGGGCAATCAAATTTCGCGGCGGCTTTGCCGAGCTCTACAATAATGCAAATCAAACACCGGTACCACCGACACGTAAATTCTACGCCGGTGGAAGTGGCAGCATCCGTGGATGGAAGTCGCGTGATCTTGCGGCGTTCGATAAACCGGACGAAGGCGGTAATGTCGATCTTGAAGGTAGTGTAGAATCACGGATCCGTCTCTTCATTCGTCCGCAGAAATTGTGGGGATTTCTTAACCTGGACAATCTTGGAGTCGCGGTGTTTGTCGACTACGGCAACGTCTGGAATTCTCTGCACGACGTCAGGATGCACGACGTTGCGGTGGCGGCCGGAGTGGGACTGCGGTACGAGACGTTTGTAGGTCCTTTGCGCGTCGATGTCGGTTTGAAGATGTATGATCCCAAAGAATCTTCAGGCCGGGAATGGATTATGTCGCGTCCATTCTTCCGCGAGGGCATGGCCGTTCACTTTGGCATTGGTCAGGCGCCTTAACCATGGGATGGAATTCAGTCATAGGGCAGGCCAGGGCCAAGAGCATTCTCCGGCGGGCGATAGAGGAACGGCGCATTCCCCATGCCTATCTGTTTTGGGGTCCGGCCGGAACGGGAAAGGATGCCCTTGCGATCGAACTCGCCCGTACGCTTCTCTGCGATGCCGGAGGAACAGAGGCGTGCGGAATATGCGCATCCTGCAAACGGATGACCGCTCTTCAACATCCGAATTTTCAGTTCGTTGTCGCTCTGCCTGCCTCCAGATCTGAAAGCGCACCGGATGACGGCAAAGATGCTCCTGCATCGGATGTCGTCGAGGCGCTGCGCGGCGAGATGGAACTGAAGGCCGCCGATCCCTATTGTCAGATCACAATTCCGAAGGCGGCGTTCATCACCGTCAAGTCCATCCGCGACATCCGGCATGAGTCCTCGCTCAGTTCTTTCGAGCCGGGAAGAAAAATCTTCATCATCAGCGATGCCGAAAAAATGAATCCGCCTGCATCGAATGCTCTTCTGAAAATTCTGGAAGAGCCGCCGGCGGATACGTTTTTCTTTCTGACGACGGCACGCATGGATCAGCTTCTGCCCACAATCATATCACGCTGCCAGAGCATTCGCTGTGAGTTGCTGCAGGACGATGAGATCGCTGCGGCGTTGACAGAACGCAAAGGAATTCCAGCCGATCGCGCGCAGGTTGCAGCACGCCTCGCCAATGGGAATTACCTGCGTGCCTGCGAATTGCTCTCCGATGAAGTGACCAAAGTCCGGGACGAGGTTATTCAGTTCCTGCGGGATACGATGACCGGGAATATCGCCGGCGTGCTCCGCCCGATCGAAGAGGAATGGAAGGAGTTGGATCGGGCTGCTGTGGAGGATCTGTTGTCGCTTCTCTTGATCTGGTTCCGGGACGCGTTGCTCATCGCCGAGCAATTCGGTGACGGGATCATCAGTACCGACCAGCGCAACG
The DNA here is from genome assembly GCA_026390635.1 of Ignavibacteriales bacterium. Taxonomy (GTDB): domain Bacteria; phylum Bacteroidota; class Ignavibacteria; order UBA10030; family UBA8401; genus JAPLFO01. The sequence goes on along the minus strand of JAPLFO010000096.1, from coordinate 9,762 downwards.
CGCTCGAACGCTTTGCTGCGCGGTATGGCAAAGCAGACCTCTCCGAAGCGCTCCGCGTGACTGAGCACTCCCTCGAACTTGTCAGAAGAAATGTGTATCTTCCATTGATTTTCATATCACTATCCATACAAATTAAGAGAATTCTCCTTCATGTCCGAAACACCTAAACGAATTCTCGTGACAGCAGCCCTGCCGTATGCCAACGGGCCGATTCATCTGGGACATCTTGCCGGTGCCTATCTTCCATCCGATATCTATGTCCGCTATCACCGCCGCTGCCGTCACAATATTCTCTTCATATGCGGCTCTGATGAGCACGGTGTTCCCATCACCATTCGTGCGGACAAGGAGGGAGTCACCCCGAAAGACGTCGTAGACCGGTTTCACGGGATGAATACCGAGGCTTTTGCGCGCTTCGGAATGAGCTTCGACAACTATTCCCGTACGTCTGCGGCCGTGCATCACGTGACGGCAAGCGAATTCTTTCTGGATTTTCATCAACAGGGCATTCTGAAGAAGAAGGATGAGCAGCAGCTCTACTGTGAAAAAGACAGAATGTTTTTGGCGGATCGTTACGTGGAGGGGATCTGTCCGGTCTGCAAGCATGATTCGGCCCGCGGAGACCAATGTGAGCAGTGTGGTCCCTGGTTGAACGGTGTCGAGCTGATCAGTCCGCGCGGCAAATTGTGCGGTTCCACTCCGATTGTCCGTACGACTACGCATTTCTATCTTCCGCTTGGCGATTTCCAACAGCGGCTGGAGCAGTATGTTCACTCCCACACGGAGTGGAAGGAAAATGTCAAACAATACTGTGAGAGCTGGTTCCGCGAAGGATTGCAGGATCGGGCAGTGACACGCGATTTGAACTGGGGTGTGCCGGTTCCGCTCGAAGGCTATCCGAACAAAGTCCTCTATGTCTGGTTTGATGCGGTTCTCGGCTACATTTCCTCGACCAAAGAATGGGCGGTGAACGCGGGCACGCCGGAGAAATGGAAAGAGTACTGGCAGGATGAAGGAACAAAGTACGTCGCCTTCATCGGAAAGGACAATGTCGTCTTCCACTGCATCGTCTTTCCGGCCATGTTGATGGCGAAGGGCGGCTATATTCTGCCCGACAACGTCCCCGCGAACGAGTTTCTGAATCTGGAAGGTGGAAAATTTTCAAAAAGCAGAAACAACGCGATCTATCTGAAAGACGTGCTGGAGTCGTTCGATCCCGATCAACTCCGGTATACACTGGCGTGCAATCTACCCGAGACACGCGACACGGATTTCTACTGGAAGGATTTCCAGGCCAAGAATAACAGCGAGCTGGCGGACATCTACGGCAATTTTGTGAACCGCACGCTGGCGTTTACAGAAAGAAACTTTGAAGGGAAAGTCCCGCCGCGTGGAGTGCTGAACAATCGTGACAAGGAAATTGTTGAGTATCTCAAGTCCGTACCCGGAACCGTCGGTGCGCTCTATGACCGGTATAAATTCCGCGATGGAACAGCGGAGGTGATGAATCTTGCCCGCGCCGCGAACAAATATTTCAATGACAGTGAACCCTGGAAGACTGTGAAGTCGGATCGCGCACAATGTGCGACGACACTGAATATAGCGTTGCAGATTGTCCGCAGTCTCTCAATTCTATTTTCGCCGGTGGTGCCGTTCTCCAGCGAACGTATATGGAAGATGATGAATATCGACATGCCATTCAGCGATGCGGTCTGGGACGACGCGGGGCAACTGCTTCTGCCGGAAGGGCATCAGATTTCCAAACCGGAAATCGTTTTCCGGAAAATTGAAGATGCCGAGATCGAGCGCGAATTGGCAAAGCTTGGTCCGCCCGTGGATGCCGCAGTACCGGCTCCTGGGGTTCCGTCTGCACCGATCAAACCGATTGTCGGCTTTGAGGATTTTCAGAAGATTGATTTGCGCGTCGCAAAGATCATTGCGTGCGAGCCGGTTCCGAAATCGAAAAAACTCCTGCGGTTGCAGGTTGAGATCGGCGGAGAAAAACGCCAGATCGTCGCGGGAATCGCGCAGCAGCGTTCACCGGAAGAATTGATCGGAAAGTCCGTGATCGTTGTTGCAAATCTCGCCCCGGCCACACTCATGGGCGTGGAGTCGCAAGGGATGCTGCTTGCAACGCATGGCGACGGCGAGGCATTTGCGCTGCTGACTGTATCGAACGATGTTCCCAGCGGAAGCTGGATCAAATAATCATCGGAGGACGAGTGGAAAAGATTCTTGGTTTTGTCGATGCCAACAAGGACAGATTTTTGGCCGAGTTGAAAGATTTGCTTTCGATTCCCAGCGTCAGTTCACAGCCGGATCATATTCCGGACATGCAGCGGTGTGCGGAATGGATTGCGTCCCATATGAAATCTCTCGCATTGGAAAATATTCAAATCCTTCCGACCGGGGGACATCCTGTTGTCTATGCCGACTGGCTGCATGCGGACGGGAAGCCTACGATTCTCCTGTACGGCCACTACGACGTTCAGCCGGAAGATCCTGTCGAACTCTGGACGACACCGCCGTTCGAAGCTACGGTGCGGGGGGAAAATCTCTATGCGCGCGGTTCGTCCGACGACAAAGGGCAGGTGTTTATTCATTTGAAGGCGGTAGAGGCCATCATGAAAGAATCCGGCCGCCTTCCTGTGAATATAAAGATGTTGATAGAGGGAGAGGAAGAAGTCGGCAGTGAAAATCTCGACCGCTTCGTTGCCGAACACAAAGAATTGCTGAAGTCGGATCTCGTCGTGATCTCCGATTCCGGGATGTATGCGAAAGGTGTTCCGTCGATTTGCTACAGCCTGCGCGGTTTGTCCTACATGGAAGTGGAAGTCAACGGACCCAATCGCGATCTTCATTCTGGATCATTTGGCGGATCGGTACACAATCCGATCCAGGCGTTGTGTGAAATGATTGCGTCTCTGCACGACAAGAACGGCAAGGTCACAGTCAAAGGATTCTACGACAGTGTGCGGCCGCTGACGAAAGCAGAACGTGACGCCTTCAAAAAACTGCCGCACAGCGATGCAAGGTATGCCAAAGAGGTGGGCGTCAAGCAGTTGTACGGTGAAAAGGGATTCACAACGTTGGAACGCCTCTGGGCCAGGCCGACGCTTGAGTGCAACGGTATTTGGGGCGGATATTATGGCGAAGGCGCCAAGACTGTCCTCCCCGCAAAGGCATTTGCGAAGATCTCGATGCGCATCGTTCCCGATCAGTCTTCCGCGAAGATCGCAAAATTGTTCCAGGCGCACTTTAAAAAAATCGCACCGAAGTCGGTGCAGGTGAAGGTCCGCTTTCTGCATGGCGGCGAAGCCGCCATCACACCCATCGACAGCGCCGGCGTGCGGGCAGCAGTCTCGGCACTGGAAAAGGGATTCGGGAAGAAGCCGCTGTACCAGCGTGAAGGCGGATCGATTCCGATTGTCGTTCAGTTCAAGAAAATATTGGGACTCGATACAGTGCTGCTCGGATTTGGGCTGCCGGACGAAAATGCCCATTCTCCGGATGAGTTCCTCAATCTGAATAATTTCTACGGCGGTATTAAAACCTGTGTGCATTTCTACCACGAACTGCCGCAGTTCTGGCAAGGCAGAAGCAAAAAAGCAAAAGGCAAAAAATAAGAATACCTGCCACAGAGAACACAGAGTTCACAGAGGAAGTGCTTGCATTTGTCCTCTGTCTCTGTGTTCTCTGTGAGCTCTGTGGCAAAAGGCACTATGAAAATTTATACGAAAACCGGCGATGCCGGCGTCACAGGACTTTTCGGCGGGGATCGTGTCCCGAAAGATGCGATCCGCATCGAGGCGTACGGCGAAGTTGACGAACTGAATGCCGTCATCGGCATGGTGCGCGCTTCTCAACCGCCGGCAGATATCGATCGCCTTCTTGTTCGTATCCAGAATGACCTTTTTGTCGTGGGAGCAGACCTGGCAACACCGTTGGACCAGGTTCTCTCCCGCGTGCCTCGCATCGATACCGGTTATGCCGAAGCGTTGGAGAAAGAAATCGATGCTCTGGACGCAAAACTACCGCCTTTGAAAAACTTCGTTCTGCCCGGCGGAACTTCCGCCGCGGCGTTGCTGCATTTTGCGCGAACAGTCTGCCGTCGTGCGGAACGCGCTGTGGTGACGCTTGCCCGTGCGGAAAAGATCGGTCCGGAGATTATCATCTATTTGAACCGACTTTCCGATCTCCTCTTCGTGCTCGCCCGCTATGCCAACCATCGTGCAGGATCAGTCGAGACGAACTGGTCCGGAAGTGCAGAAAAGTAAAAAGGGGAAGAGGGGTATTTCTCCGTGTTTCCGGGAAACGTCATTGCGAAGCGTCAACGTCCCTGCCTGTTTCGTTGATCTTCTCTCAGAATCTATCTATATTAAACACTATATTACTTTGTGGCAGAAAATGCTTCAATTTCCGCCAAATCAACCCACGGGCGGGAATTGAAACAGATATCGTCGCCATCCAAACCTTTACCTTTATCATTGTAAGGACGTAAATGCTGGGATTTTTTAGCAAACTGTTCGGCAGCAAACACGAGCGGGACGTCGAGACCATCGAGCCAATCGTCGAAGAAATTAATGGTCATTTCGAAACGTATGAGCCCCTCTCCGATGATGAACTGCGTGCAAAGACGCCGGAATTCAAGTCCCGGATTGCCGAGGCGACCGCGGAAATTGAATCCGATCTGACTGAACTTCGCACTCAATTGGCAGGCGAGATTTCATTTGAGGAACGCGTGAAAGAAACCTGCCGTCGCCTGGTCGGCCAGACGTGGGAAGTTGCCGGCAACAAAATCGTGTGGGACATGGTCCCGTTTGACGTCCAATTGATCGGCGGCGTTGTTCTCCACCAAGGCAAAATCTCCGAGATGGCCACCGGTGAAGGAAAGACCCTTGTCGCCACGCTTCCGATGTATTTGAACGCTCTTGCGGGAAAAGGCGTCCATTTGGTCACCGTGAATGACTATCTGGCATTGCGCGATAGTCAGTGGATGGGAAAGATCTTCGAGTTCCATGGACTGAAGGTCGGTTGTATCCTGCAGCAGCAGGAACCTGCCCGCCGCCGGATGGAATACGCCGCGGACATTACATACGGCACAAATAACGAATTTGGTTTTGACTACCTGCGGGACAATATGGTCGGCACGCCGGATGATATGGTACAGCGCGGCCACTACTACGCCATCGTCGACGAAGTGGACTCCGTCTTGGTCGATGAAGCCCGGACGCCTCTCATCATCAGCGGTCCGGTGGACGTGGATGACGAAAAGTTCAGCGAAATGAAACCGCGCGTCGAGCGTCTGGTGAATGCGCAGAAAAGTAATGTTGCCAAGATTGTTTCGGATGCGGAACAGCTTCTGGAACAGGGGAAAAAAGAAGAAGCAGGCGTCCTCCTGCTGCGTGCCTATCGCGGTGCGCCGAAGAATAATAAGCTGACGAAGATGTTCTCGGATGGCGGCACCAAGAAATTGATGCAGGATACCGAGATTGAATATATGCGCGATCAGTCGAAAAGGATGCATGAAATCGACGACGAGCTCTATTTTGCCGTGGACGAGAAGAATCATCAGATTGATCTGACCGAGAAAGGCAGGGAACTGCTTGCCGGATCAACGGACAAGGATCTTTTTATCCTTCCCGATATTGGAACCGAAGTCAGCGTGATCGAAGCCGATGAATCGCTTTCGGACGATGAGAAGCAGATCAAAAAGGATGCGGTGAATCAACTGTATGCCGAGCGCAGCGACCGGATTCACACAGTGCTGCAGCTGCTGAAAGCATACTCGCTGTACGAAAAAGACGATGAGTACATTGTCAGCGACGACGGCAAAGTGATGATTGTGGACGAGTTCACCGGTCGTCTTCTGCATGGCCGGCGGTACTCTGACGGGCTGCATCAGGCGATCGAAGCGAAAGAAGGCGTCAAGGTTGAGCGCGATACCCAGACGCTTGCCACGGTGACCCTGCAGAATTATTTCCGCCTCTATAAAAAGCTGGCGGGGATGACCGGTACGGCCGAGACGGAAGCGGGCGAGTTCTTCGAGATTTATAAACTGGACGTTGTGGTCGTGCCGACCAACGTGAAGGCGGTCCGCAACGATCAGGAAGATGTTGTCTACAAGACGAAACGGGAGAAGTACAACGCCCTGATCACCGAAATTGAAGAAATGCGGGCGAAGCGCCGGCCGGTACTGGTCGGTACCACGAGCGTCGAAGTTTCCGAAACGATCAGCCGCATGTTGAAGCGCAAGGGTTTTGCCCATAACGTCCTCAACGCCAAGCAGCATCAGCGTGAAGCGGAAATCGTCGCCAATGCCGGGTTGCCGGGCGCAGTGACAATTGCGACGAACATGGCCGGCCGCGGAACGGATATCAAACTCGGTCCGGGCGTACGCGATGTCGGCGGTCTGCACATTGTCGGCACAGAACGGCACGAATCGCGGCGGATCGATCGTCAGTTGCGCGGGCGTGCCGGGCGGCAGGGTGATCCGGGCTCGTCGAAGTTTTTCCTCTCGTTGGAAGATGATTTGATGCGCCTCTTCGGCAGTGAACGGATTGCCGGTATCATGGAACGTATGGGGCTGCAGGAAGGCGAACTGATCCAGCACCGCATGATCACCAAGTCCATCGAGCGGGCACAGAAAAAAGTTGAAGAGAATAATTTCGGCATCCGCAAACGCCTGCTTGAATACGATAACGTGATGAATCAGCAGCGCGAAGTGATCTATGCGAAGCGCCGTCATGCTCTGCTCGGCGAACGGTTGAAAGACGACATTTTCTCGATGCTGCATGACTACATCGACGAGCTTGTGGACGACGTGTACGATGACGGAAATCTGGAAGGATTGAAAGAGGCGATGCGCGTCAATTTCCTGGTGGACTTCGTCATGACGCCGGAGGAATTCCAGAAAATGGGCAAGGCGGCTGTGAAGGAGTCGGCGGTGAAGAGCGCCTCGGAATTCTATCATCGCAAGGAAGAACGCATCGGCACGGAATTGATGGCACAGCTCGAAAAAATGGCGATGCTTCAGGTGATCGACGTACGATGGAAAGAACACCTGCGCGAAATGGACGACATGAAGGAAGGAATTCACCTTCGCGCGTACGGTCAGAAGGATCCGATCCTCGAGTACAAAGGCGAAGCATTCCGGATGTTCATCGAAATGATCGGCATGATCAATCGCGAAGCGTTGAACCTTGTGTTCAAGCTTTTACCGGAGACGAACCAGGCCATGCCGCTGCCCCGGCGCCGCGGACCGGTACGGCGCGAACAAATGACCATGACCCATGATTCATCCACGGGATTGGGGCTTCACGCCGGACCGGCTTCCGTTGACGGCGGTGAAGGTGCTCCCGGCGGAGCGCCGGTTAAAGTGCAGCAGTTGCATGCCGACGAGAGAGTCGGAAGAAACGATCCCTGCCCGTGCGGCAGCGGAAAGAAATTTAAGAACTGTCATGGGAAGTAGCCTATGAAAAAGATCGAGGCGGTGATTCGCCCGTTCAAACTCGATGACGTGCGCGAGGCTCTGTCGGAGGCCGGCGTCAAAGGGTTGACACTGACCGAAGTAAAGGGCTACGGCAGGCAAAAAGGCCACACCGAGATCTATCGTGGCGCCGAATATCAAATCGATTTTCTTCCCAAACTCAAACTCGAGATTGTTGTGAAGGACTCGATGGTCGATCAGATTGTCGAGACTATCATTCGTGCAGCGCGCACCGGACAGGTGGGAGATGGAAAGATCTTTGTTTCTCCTGTGGAAGAAGTTATCCGCGTCAGGACCGGCGAAGCAGGAGATGATGCCATCTGACCGGAGTGGTCGTTTGGTGCGGGCTGCGGCAGTGGCCATTCTCCTCATCGTCACCGGGATTGTCTTCTCGCCCTGCCTGAACAATGGTTGGACGAATTGGGACGATGGTGACTACGTGATCAGCAACCCCGATATCCAGGGACTGACAATTCCCCATCTCGCCAGGATGTTCTCTTCCGTGTATGTTTCCACGTATCTGCCGCTGACCATGGTGTCTTTTGCGGCAGAATATTCTGTGGCCGGCTTCGATCCTTTTCTGTTCCATGCGACGAACCTGTTTTTTCATCTCAGCAATACCTTTCTCGTCTTTGTACTCATCCGGCGGTTGACGGAAAAGGATCCGGTTGCTTTTGGCGTGGCCCTTTTGTTCGGAATCCATCCTCTGCATGTCGAGTCAGTGGCCTGGATTTCCGCGCGGAAAGATGTTCTTTCCACCTTCTTCTTTCTGCTGTCTCTTGTTGCGTACGAGGGATGGGCGGAGGGGAGACACAGGCGCGCGCGCAGTGCGCGGTCGCTGCCGGCTCTCTCCGTTTTCTTTTTTCTTTGTGCACTCCTTTCAAAAGCCTTGACCGCGACGCTGCCCGTTGTGATTCTCATTATGGACTATCTGAAAAGGCGCAATCTGTTTTCGGCCGCGGGAGTGGAGCTGATGAAACGTCCGTTCATTACCGCCCGGGAGGTTGCTGACTACAGGAAAGCACTGCGCCATCTTTTCCCGTACATGGTCTTGTCGACGATTGTTGTCGTCATCGGAATTATCGCACAGCAATCGGGTAGTTCATTGCGCCTGATGCAGTCGCCGGTCGATAACGTGTTGGTTGCAAGCCACGGAGTAGTGTTCTATATTAATAAACTGATAGTACCGACGGGGCTTTCGTTTATGTATCCCTATCCGGAAAAGGTGCATGGACTGCTGCCGGTGGAATATCTCATGGCGCCTCCTATCCTTGCGGCGATGGGATATGTGCTCTACCGATGGTTGCGGCATGACCGGACGATAATGGCCGGTGTGTTTTTCTTTCTCATCACGCTTGCTCCGGTAAGCCAGTTGATACCCATGGGAAGCGCCGTCGCCGCAGATCGCTATATGTATATTCCAGCGATCGGCCTCTTTCTGATCGTATCGGATAGAATTTTCCGGCTGTATCAGCGGTGGAAGTCGCGGCGTGTGCTGTGGCTGTCAGCGTGCGGTTGTCTTGTTGTCGCCGTCCTCGTGTTCTATGGACTTACTTCATATCGACAATGTATGACATGGAAAAACAATCAGACAATAATCGAGAACTTCCACAAACAATAATAGCGGAGAACCCCGTATGACATCCAATCTCTATCACTACTCGGCCATTGTCACCGATGTGTACAATGGGAATACCTGTATGCTGGATATCGATCTCGGCTTTTCCACCTGGCTGCGGAAGGAGAGGGTTCAGCTCAATCGAATTCACGCACCGGAGCTGACAGGAGCGGAAAAGAAAAAAGGCATCGCCTCCCGTGAATATCTGAAGAAGCTCCTCCTGAAGAAAACAGTCACCCTCGAAACCATTTGCAATCAGAACAGCAAAGGCGGGCGCTACGTCGTGGAGATGTGGATTGTCGGGAAATCAGGCATCCGGCTCAATGTCAACGATCTCATGGTGGAAAAGGGGTACGCCGTCTACCGGCACTACAGATAGACCAGAGAAGCGGCAGATTGCAGATAGGGTTCTCGGGACGCAGAATTGGTGATTTTCTTGCGAGTCATAAGAGTAAGCCCTACCATTTGAGCATTGATCGATTATTGTGCTCTCTAAAAATATGTAAATGCGTCATTTCTTTTGTCTTGAAACCGAAATGACCAAGATTCAAGACTGACGAAAAATATGGGCAAAACGGCGGCTCACTTCGCTGCATGGTTCGACTCGGTCGCGGAGTTTACCCCGTGCAACGGGGCTCCCTCGCTCACCATGACG
>JAPLFO010000146.1 GCA_026390635.1 Ignavibacteriales bacterium | reverse complement strand
GTACCACCTGAGCGAATGCCGGAACCGATGTTGTTGTGTTGTATGTAATTTTCAACGACGGACGATTTGCCGCAGTGGCATTATCCCGCGACTCAAATCGCTTCGCGGTTGCATTCGCGGATTCATCGCCGATCACGATCCATCCATAATTTACGGCCGGGGTGTCCAGCCATTGCTGCACATCCGCAACGAGTGCGGGAGTCGAAGGCCAGGAGTAACTTCCAATCCCGCCGACACTCAATGTGCTGCCGGCTGATGCGGCATAGTCACCACCCGGAGTTTTCCAAAGAGCCGTGCTGTAGAACGCGTGCATCCATGTTGCATCACCGGTGGTGGATGCCGTCCCGCCCCCTTCGTTTCCCGATGAGTTGGAGGTGCCTTCTCCCCAATCCGACGAGAGACGATACACAACAACAGGCGTTGCACCGGCAATTGATTTTGACATATGGAGCGTCAGCATCGCAGAAACTATGATTGATCCCTTGGGAACAGCGGAGGCAATATCGAATTGCAGAACGGCACGCCGGATCAGTCCGCCGGTGGCCGTTTTGCCGGCGAACAGGAAATCCCCCTTTCCGTCGCTGAGAGAGCCGTCTGTGCTTTGGTAGAGTGTGTTGTCTTTGGCGGGAGCCAATGTTACTATAGACTGACCGGCATAGACAGAGACGGCAAAGCAGATCAACATCGCATTGTATCCAAGACGCTTCATGAATTCCTCCTGTTGTGATTTCTTACTTCTGTAACAGGATGCAGAATGCGCTGGTTCCATGGGCGACGCCTGTTTTCCCCCGGGGGAAGGATGTCTGACATCATCAAAAACAAATCCATCATTATCTTCCCCAAAATGCCCCTTCTTGTCTCTTCCAAATACCTCCGCCCTCCTTTTTCTTGACTTCCCATTCACAATGCTGTAATTTGTTCCGGCTATCGTGAACTCACAATGGAACTACGTCCGGCTTGCACGCCATGGCCCGCACGATCAAAGTTGACGACATCGATGAACGAATCACATCGCCAAGAAAAGGAATCACAATGAAAAAGATCACTCTTCTGCTGCTCCTTTGCACTGCTGTCTTCTCTCTGCACACACAGCCGAAACAACTCAAGAACTTCGATGAATTGATGGCGTCTCTCAAATCGGGACACTCTGTGCGGACGGTGATCTATTATGCGAAGTGCACGCTCATCGCCGACAGCCAGGAAGTCAAGGCGCCCGATGCGATCGGCGGAATGGAATTGAGGACGTATGAGTACTTTGCACCCGGCGTCGTGCGCAATCCCAAAGGGTATCTCACCACGTCCGAAACCGTTCTTATCAGTCACCCGCGATATGGGTACGTGCAGAATTATGTGAAGATGAAAATTTTTGATGACGACAGAGCAGAGATCGTCGCCCGCTATCTGAAACCCGGAACGCTGGAGATTGTAATGGATGAGATGTTCAAAGGAACAATCAACAACGGAAAGGATGATGGCGGCATCTTCCTGTTTGAAAACTGACCATTGATGCCGCAATCTCCGGCAGATGATGACCAACACCATCTGCCGCAAAACGTTATCATTTCCGGCTGGAAACACATAATACCTTTTTCCCCAACGACATCCGACCCACCATTTTCTTGATTTCCTATTCACAATACTGTACTTTAGGGCGTCCCGGGTGGCATGTGGACCGATGCAGATTGCAGGCCTTCGGTTTCCAGTTTTAGGACTAGCGGGACTTTTCTTATCGAGGGCTGTGAGCATGAACCTACATTTATTGATCGAACAACGCTGGAGGTGAGGAAAATATTCTCTCCGATCAAGTTATGCCAACAACAATCCTTTTGAACAACATTATTGCTTGGCTAAGAATAGCATGCTTGGCAGAATAGTTGGAAATCAGATAGTCAATTGTCAGCCAACACGGAAAAGGATCTCTTAGCGTAATAGCGAATCTTACTCACAAATCATTTAGACAAATCTATGCCAAGTGCCACCATCAAGATGTTTCTCGTTCACGGTGATCCGAAGCGACTCCGAACCGCCGAACTTTCTAATTGGACAGGCAAAGGTGTCGCCGCACCCAGAACCGAATTTGAGAGTCTGCTAGCTCGCGAGGAATGTCAAAAGTCCGGCATCTATTTTCTGACCGGCATCGACCCTGATTCAGGTAAGCCCGCGGTGTACATAGGTGAGGCAGAGTGTGTTCGCGATAGACTGAAGAACCACCTTGGACTTGATTTTTGGAATCAGATTGTCTTCTTCATCAGCAAGGATGAAAATCTTACGAAATCTCACATCAGACACCTTGAAGGTCGTTTGATTGAACAAGCCAAGCAGGTTGACCGGGCCAAAGTGGAGAACAGTCAAGGGAGCGGTTCAAAACTTCCCGAATCTGATCGAGAAGACATGGAAATATTCTTGGAGAAGATACACCAATTGCTTCCGGTGCTTGGGGTGGAGGTATTGGTTCCGAAAATTGCAGCTTCTCAAGGTGGAACTGAATTGGATTCGCTCTACTGCGAGATCAAGGGCCTCAAGGCAACTGGACACTTGACCCCAAACGGGATTGTTGTTACCGCAGGATCTCAAGCCGTCCTCCACGAAAGACCGTCATCGCAAAGATATCCATGGCCGACGAACATGCGCCAAAGGTTAAAAGACGAAGGATTGCTCGAGATCAAAGGCGACTTTCTTCTGTTCACAAAGAATGCCGAATTTTCCAGTCCAAGCGCAGCGGCCGCAGTGATTCACGGTGGCCATGCGAACGGACTTACGGCTTGGAGGAACAAGGATGGTAAGACACTCAAGGAACTTGAAGCGGAATAGATCATCTATGCTCCAGCGAAACGCTTGAATCGGCAATTGCTCGCGTTGGCTAGCAATTCGCTTATCCTGTCCAAAGGATCCTCCGGACTGGCGCGGCATGCACGCATTGACACCGCGCCGTCCCAACGGGATCTACGACCTCACAAGAAGCCGTGGGATCCTTCGGACAGGTTAGCTCAAGTCCATTAGCCAGTGCCAAAGGCTGCAGAGAAGATTGCAGATGACTATAATAAGGGCTATATTATAGTCATACATTGGGAGAAATTATGAGACTCAGTTCAGCGGTAAAACCAATCAGCTACCTGAAAGCCCATGCGTCGGAACTAATCCGCGACATTACGGCCAATCGGCAAACATTGATCATAACGCACAACGGCGAAGCCAAGGTAGTGGTTCAAGACATTCACTCCTATGAGCGTTTGCAGGAAACATTGGCATTGCTGAAAATCCTCACACACAGTACTCAGAATATGAAGCACGGCAAAGTTAAGACGATGGATGATGTTTTTACCAGCGTCGAAAAACGAATACGGGCCTTCAAAAATGAAAAGATATGATGTCGTATTCGACGTCTCCGCAGAGGATGATCTTGTAGATATCTATAGGTATGTGGCGACGAATGAGTCTGTAGAAAAGGCGGATAAGCTCTTTGGGTCACTCCGAAGTGCGTGCAAGAAGCTCATCACCATTCCTTACCGAGGTCACGTTCCGCTCGAACTCTTTGAAGTTGGGGTTGTGGAATACCGTGAAATACGTTACAAACCATATCGAGTACTTTATTCAATCGATGGAAAAACTGTAAAAGTCCATTGTATTCTAGACGGCCGTCGGGATATCCAGGCAGTGTTACAGGAAAGATCCATGCGTTGAGCTGCATTGGCTAACTATTCACTCAATCGGCGCGACATGCACGCGCTCGGTTGCCGAGGCAGTCAGCAACGTAAAAATGCTGTGCCGTTTCTATTGAATGCCAGCCGCTTCTTGCCTATCTTCGTACAGCAAACCATCTCACACTGCGGAATTAGATTTCCATGAAGCTGCTTTTTTATTGTACAATACTTCTTGTGACTTTTGCCGTTACGATCACAGCCCAAACCATTTCTCCCAAACGGGAATTTCGCGCAGCGTGGATCGCCAGCGTTTCCAATATTGACTGGCCGACGAATTCTTCGCAAACGCCTGCGCAGCAGCAATCAAGCTACATTCAGATTCTGAATCAGCATGAAATTTCCGGAATGAACGCGGTGGTGGTGCAGATCCGGCCGTCGTCGGATGCACTGTATCAAAGTGCAATCGAACCATGGTCCGAATGGTTGACCGGTACGCAGGGAAAAGCGCCGTCGCCGTACTATGATCCTCTGCCGTTTCTGATCAACGAAGCGCATAAGCGGAGAATGGAATTTCATGCCTGGCTCAATCCGTTTCGTGCCGTCGTCAGCGCCGCTTCCAGCAGTGTGTCTGCCGGCCATATTTCCAGGACACATCCCGAGTGGCTGCTCGCCTACAGTAATCTGCGCATACTGAATCCCGGCCTGCCGCAGGTACGCGAGTATGTGGTGGGTGTCATCATGGATATTGTCCGCCGCTACGATGTGGACGGTATTCACTTTGATGACTATTTCTATGAGAGCGGCACCGGTTCTCAGGACTCTGCAGCGTACGCCCTGTACGGCAGAGGAATTTCCAAGATCGAAGACTGGCGGAGAGACAATGTGAATCTTTTTATCCGCACGTGTTATGACAGTATTCGCGCAGCAAAGACATGGGTGAAGTTCGGCGTGAGTCCGCGCGGGATCTGGAAGAACTCCATTGCGGAAGGAGGTGCTGGCACTGCAGGTGGAGAATCGTACTATGACATTTTCTGTGATCCGATCAATTGGCTGCAGAACAAAAAAGTGGACTATGTGGCACCGCAGATCTACTGGCCGTTCAGCCGGGCTGTGGCTCCGTATGGCACATTGGCTCCCTGGTGGGGAACCAAGGCAATGGGCCGGCACATTTACATCGGACAGGCGGCGTACAAGATCACCACAACATCCACCGCTGAACCAACTGCATGGCTGGATTTCAATGAGATGCCCAACCAGATACGCCTCAACCGGACGCTGCCGGGATTTCAGCTCCAAATCGGTCACATACAACTTGGGCGGATTTCAGGACAGTCTGAGAAGCAACCTCTATAAATATCCCGCACTGATTCCAACAATGGCGTGGAGAGACAGCGTGAAGCCGCTACCTCCCGCACAAGTAACCGCCTCATACAAAGGATCTGCGGTCACGGTGCAATGGAATCAACCGGCGAAAGCCGCCGACGGTGACACAGCGAAATACTATGTGGTGTACCGTTTTGCTACAGGAGATTCGGCAGATGTCGGAAATTCCAAATATATCCGCAAGATCTCTCCATCAGACACATTGCGCTATGTTGATGCCGCGGTCGCATACGGAAAACAATACACCTACATCGTAACAAGTCTTGATAAGCTCAGTAACGAAAGCGATCCAACTGCCCGGGTCACCATCACGGCGACCGGTGTCGGCGAACCGCTTGCTGCTGCGCACTACAACTTCATGCTGGACCAGAACTATCCGAATCCCTTCAATCCTTCGACAACCATACGCTATACGCTGGCGTCAGGCAGCCATGTGAAACTGCAGGTCCTCAGCGTGCTTGGACGGGTAGTGGCGACGCTTGCAGACGGCGAACAATCCGCCGGCATGCACAGCACCGTCTGGAATGCAGATGTGTCGTCCGGCATGTACTTCTATCGTATGGAAGCGGTCAGCACGAGTGATCCGGGAAAGAGATTTGTGGATGTGAAAAGGATGGTGTTGATGAGATGAGTTGTTCAGAGGTCTCAATAAGTAATTGCGCTCATTATTTGAGAAACCAATCATGTCCTTCTCTACGCCTCTTGCCCGCACACACCTCGAACACGCCTTGACCGAGGGAAGTCTGCGCACCACTATTATTATCCGCATTGCATTGATGCTGGGCATTGTCTTTTTCTATTCGGCGGTGGTGCTGATCTATGCATTACCCCTCCACAAACATTCGGGCGCGTTGAATGAAGAAGCTCTGACGTTGTTATCAATGGTGCATGCAGTGTTTGCGGCGGGAGCGGTGTTCGTTGCACTCTTTCTTTCACAGCGGGTATTGCGGAAGGATCTGCTGGAAAAAGCATGCAGCGGAAAAACACCGGAAGAGGCAGCGCAGCTTATAATCAATCTGCATCGCGTCTCAACGATAGTGATGATAGTGCCGCTGGAAGGCGGGGCGTTCTTCGGAGGAGTTATATGTATGCTTGCAGTAACGCAGGGCATGATGTCGGAGAATCCGCTCTATTGGCTGAATGCTTGGTCGGCGGCGGTGCTTGTTCTGGCGGGAGTGTTGACGTTTCCGACGCGGGAGAGGATTCTGGCAAGATTGGAAGGGGCGATGATGGGGGGATGAGTGGTCCGATCCTATGATGAGACGGAATGACACGCTGAGAATTTGCACACGCTTCCAAGCAGACAGACCGTGTGAAAACATACATCTCTTGTTGTCATTCCGTCGAAAGCCGGAATCCAGTGCAGATGGTTAAGATCTGGGTCCCAGCTTGCGCTGGGATGACAATTCCGAAGAGTTTTCACACACGCAGAGAGCTTGGGAACGAGAGTAAACAGTCTCGGTCATCCCGAGCGAGCGAAGCGAGTCGAGGGACGTTACTTCAACAACATCAATCTCTTCGTTTCAACATATCCTCCAGCGGACAGCCGGTAGAAATAAATGCCGCTTGGCAGATTTCCAGCATTCCAGACAATCTCGTGGGAACCGCCCGCAACTTCCTGAGACAGCAGTGCGGCAACCTCTGCGCCTATCGCATTGTAGACCATGAGCGTTACGTGACCGGTCTGCGGAACGGAAAACCGTATCGTCGTGCTTGGGTTGAAAGGATTCGGATAATTCTGATCCAGGCGGTAACTCTGTGCAATCGGTTCTCTGTCTGCAAATTGTCCGGCAGAAGTGTGAGTGCCGGCCGGATAGAAAGTATAGGCGACGCCTCCTTTATCAAACCAGGAATGCGACAAATCACTTTTTTTGAAGACGTAGGAATAGCCATTAGATTTTGCCGGATCGTGCACAATCGGATCACCAGAGGCGTTGAAGCCGGCAAGCATGATGAGATGTCCCGTGTAGAGCGGCGCACCGACTGACATGGAAATACGTCCTCCGTTCGCAAGCACCGCGCGCGCCTGACTCCAGCTTCGATATTGTGTGACGGCGCCGTCCAATCCGTACTCTGATGCATTCTGCACAACCCGGGGCCAGATGCCGAACATGGAAAAACGGGGATCGTAGGTGTCGCGGGCAAATTGTAGCGGATCGACTGCAATATTGTAACTGCGCAGGATCATCGATACCGACGTGGGCGAACAGATATCGCCCCCGATCACGGGATCGACGCCGTATTGATAAATAAAGGTCGTCGGGATAAAAATCTGTGCCGGTTTGTCGTTGAGGATCTGTGCGAAATCCAATGCTGCAGTCGTCCGCGTATCGCTGACGCAGAAGCTCAGCTTGTGAATGGTCGGCGATGCGACACCGACGGCCTTGCGGGTCATGATGATTTTGAACTGCCATGAACTCACATACGAGGTGAACGTCACGTTGTCGTAGTCAACGGTGCAGCCACCGCTGCTCAGGGAGCCGTACGATGTCCAGATGTTTGCCTTCCAGAATCCAACCGTCAGCCAGGAGGACCAGCCGGTACCGTATGGGAAACGCATCTGGATCTTGAATGCACCGCTGTCAGCCGGTGCGGTGCCGTTCCAGGACGGCAATCCCCAATTGAATGGGGAAGTGGAACACTGCGGCTTGATAATAGCAGAACCGTCGATGCGATCGGGTTGCAGCATGAGTTTCTGTCCGTCGTTGCTGAGCACCAAACCATCATTAGTCTCGATATTGCTCATCAGTGAGTCGATTCTGAGTACGTAGGATTGATCGGGATAGATCTGTGCAGCGGCTGTGCGGGTGAGTATCAGACATAGTATAGAGAAAAATGCAATGTATCGAAAAGTCATTTTGGGAACCAGTCTGTAGATTGAAGGCCAACGCATCCATTTTCGCCGGAGAAGAGGAGCAGAATGGGCGCTTGTCATTGATATTATATTACACAGAACATCTTCGACAATCAAGCGGCTGTTCGACGGAATGACGATGCTGTTGATATTGCTCTCGCTCCGAAGCCCTGCTTCGGTACCTATGTATGGAAGCGGAGCTTCCGGAAATGGCGTTCCCAATCCCAAATGGATCCTTCGGAGCGGAGCTTGGGAACGAGATACAAAGAGCGTGTCATCCCCCATTCTGCAGGAGATCCAGAAATCTCTCTGTGCACTCTGTGATCTCTGTGGCAAAAAGCGGCACAGTCATAAGACATATCTTCGACAATCAAGCGGCTGCCCGACAGTCCCGCGGAAGCGGGATCTTTGTTTTCAGCCTGTTATGACGCATGCGAGCAACCGGTCTGACAAGATCCGGCCGGAGAGAAGACAAAATCGATTGTCTTTGAAACATTCAATTCTTAAATTCCCTGAACTTTGAAATAGGACCAGGGTCTCAAAGCTCTCCGTGGCACTTCATATCTTGGTGCCGGTACCACATGCGAATCGATTTTTTCGACTCAGAAGTCTTTTGACGGCGACGTGACAATTCTGTGGCATGGTTCGACTCGGCCCATTGGGCCTTGCTCACCGTGACGTGTTAATTCTTCACATCACCATGAGCGATCGATGTGAGTCAAGAGGCGCTGTGGTAAAAAACGGTCACTGTCTTGCGATGGTGCCGACACCGAATTGTTTGATAATTGGAGACTGGAATCATGAAAATACTTATTGTCTATTGGCATCCCGAACCCAAGAGCTTCAATGCCGCGCTGTTCCAGAAGACGCATGAGACCCTCATCGCGGCCGGGCATGAAGTGAAAACGTCCAACTTGTTCGAGATGCAGTTCGATCCCGTCTCCAGCCGGGAGAGTTTTACATCCGTGAAAGATCCGGAGTATTTTAAACCGCAGCTGGAAGAATTGCATGCGAGCAAAGAGAACGGATTCTCTCCGGAAATCGAAACAGAGATCGCAAAAATAGAATGGTGCGATCTGATGATATGGCAGTTTCCGCTTTGGTGGTTCGGATTGCCGGCAGTGCTGAAAGGATGGGTAGATCGAGTCTTTGCAATGGGGCGTGCGTACGGCGGCGGCAAGGTGTACGGGACCGGCGTTTTTCGCGAGAAGCGAGCGATGCTGTCGCTGACAACGGGCGGTCCGGAACAATCCTATGTCAAAGGCGGATTCAACGGAGACATGAACGGAATATTGCGTCCGATACATCGGGGCATGCTGCAGTTTGTCGGATTTGATGTGCTGGCGCCGCATGTGGTCTATGGACCGGCGCGGTTGTCCGAAGAGGAGCGGGAATTGCAGTTATTGAAATACGGTGAACGATTGCGGGGAATTGAAAAAGAAGCGGCGATAGAGGTTGGGATGTATTGATGGTTCGACGCGCTCCTTCGTCGCTTGCTCACCATGACGTGCTGCACGTTCCCGTCATTCCGAGCGAGCGCAGCGAGTCGAGGAACTCTGTGGCAAAAAGCGGGCACGGTCTTGCGACCGTGCCTACACAACGATATGTGAAGAATCCTGGATCGGTTCATTCATCACAGTGAGGATGCTATGTCTAAATTAGGCTTGGCTCTTGGCGGTGGCGGTGCGCGGGGATTGGCCCACATTGGCGTACTGAAAGTCCTTGATGCCGAAGGGATCAAGCCCGCGGCCATCACCGGATGCAGCATGGGCGCTCTGGTGGGCGGGTTATATGCGCTGCATGGGAACGCAAAACATGTGGAGGAATTTATCCTTCACATCATCAACAATCCTAAAACACTCCTGATGGAAATCGAAAGACTGGGAAACGGCGAAGAACATTCGCATAAAGGATACTTCGATCAGTTTTTTGATTATGTCGGAACGAGGTTGAAGGCGATCAACTCTCTGCAAGCCCTCTCCTATTTTAACGAAGCTGTTGCGGGGGAAATATTTGAAATGATTCCCGATGTGAAGATCGAGACTCTGAAAATAAAGTTTTCCGCCATCGCGACGGATTTAGTCTCCGGTGAAGAGATTAATTTTGAAAAAGGGAGCTTGCGGACAGCGATCCGTGCGAGCGCGGCGATTCCGGGAATTTTTCCTCCCGTCGAATGGGAACAATGTCTACTGGTGGATGGCTGTGCCTCACAAAGCGTCCCAGTCGGAAGAGTGCGGGAAATCGGTGCCGATCGAGTGTTGGCCGTCGATGTGACGCGGGCGTTGAAGATCGTCGAGAAACCGGATAACATGATCGAGTTGCTGTTCAGAACAGAAGATATCACATCGTATCATTTGTCGGCGATCCGGTTGCAGGAAGCCGATCTGATTATCCGTCCCTGGGTGCAGCAGTGGTCCTGGATGGATTTTGACAACGCAGAAGAAATCATTGCGGCGGGAGAAGCGGCGACAAAAGGAAGTCTTGGAGAGATCAAGGATCTGATCGGCCGAAACTCGCTCTGGTTGGAGGCGAAACAGTTTATGAAGAGGTTTAAGAAGAATTGATTGGCCCAATGGGGTGTGGCGGCAAAATGTGAGAACAATGTCACACCTTCGGCGTTTGAATTTATTGGGTTTGTTTCTGCTATAAGAATGTCACGCCTTCGGCGTTGGCACCTGCGTGAAAAAGGATTTCATCATGAATCAGACCGCGCAAATATTTGCTGCGTCAACGGCTGGGCACAAAGGCAGAAGCCCGAACGGCTGGCATTATTGTAGCGAGCCGGCAACGCACAATTTAAAACCCCGAAGGGGTGACAGAGAAAAATCAAAAGGGGAAAGCATACAAAAAACGGAAGGGGAATTGTCATGGCCGGCACATTTTCACAAATTTATATTCATGTCGTTTTTGCCGTCAAGGGAAGGGACAATCTGATCAGCAGAAAATGGAAAGATGATCTCCATAAATATATCGCCGGGACTATCAAGGGCAAAGACCAGAAACCAATCATCGTCAATGGAATGCCTGATCATGTCCATGCATTCATCGGTCTGCGCCCGGCAATGCCGATCGCCGATCTTGTCAGGGATATGAAGAACAATTCTTCGAAATTTATCAATCAGCGGGGACTGGTAAAGGGAAAATTCCAGTGGCAGGAAGGCTATGGAGCCTTTTCGTACGGACATTCGCAGCTGGAAAGGGTGTACACATACATCCTCAATCAGGAAGCACACCACGCGAAGAAATCTTTTCGCAAGGAATACACAGCGCTGCTGGAGAAATTCGAGATCGCATCTGACGATCGATATCTGTTCGAATGGATTGAATGATCTGCTTCACAATGTTCCCCCGAATCGGAGGAACGATGGTTCGACTCGGTCGCGAAGTTCACCCCGTACAACGGGGCTTCCTCGCTCACCATGACATGATACGCGTTCACATCATCCGAGCAAGTCCGGCAGGAATACGCCAGGGGACGCTGTGCCGTTTGTGTCAAAAGGGGGCACGGTCATGAGACCGTGCCTACATTGCATTCAATACAATCTGCGTAATCTGAGTAATCTGCGATCCGTAATCTGGGATCCTCTTGTGAATAATCACTTTCTTTCTTAGATTTGACCCACATTATTATCAGCTCACTCATCGTGTTCAGGCACTGGATATGAAAAAACGCTCAAAACTAAAGGTTCTTGACAAAAAAAAGAACTTTCTCGGTCTGGAAAAGGAAGTTTCTTCCTATGATTCTTCAAAAATCGCGGTGCTTCCCGTTCCCTACGAACATACAGTAAGTTACGGCGGAGGAACGGGAAAAGGACCGAAAGCTATTCTGGATGCATCGCGGTACGTGGAATTCTATGACGAGGAGCTTGGCACAGAGCTCTGCAAGCGCATCGGGATCACAACACTGTCCCCCATCGCTTTCGGAAAAAGTGCAGATGAAAAGGCAATGACGAAGATCTATGAGGCTGTGAAGAAGCTCATAGCGGACGGCAAATTCGTTGCCGTTCTCGGAGGTGAACACACCATCTCCCAGGCACCGATCAAAGCGCATCTGGAGAAATACCCTGATCTCTCGGTGCTTCACTTTGACGCTCATGCAGATCTGCGACAAAGCTACGAAGGATCGAAATACAGTCACGCCAGCGTCATGGCGCGGGTGTGTGAATTTATGGACCCGGCCCGCATAGTACAGATAGGCATTCGCGCGCTCTCACCGGAGGAAGCGAAATTCATCCGTACCAGCGGCATCACGACGCTGTATGCTCATCAGATCCGTGCTGCAGGAGACTGGATTCCCGCGGTCCTACCGAAACTCACACAGCACGTCTATGTGACATTTGATGTGGATGCATTCGATCCGCCGATCATGCCGAGCACCGGAACACCGGAGCCCAACGGATTGTTCTGGCCTGAGACAATGAAGCTTCTCCGTTTGGTCGGAGAACAGAAAGAGATGGTTGGATTTGACGTCGTTGAGTTTGCACCGAACAAAAGTGTGCAGCACCCCGACTACACAGCAGCGAAGCTGACATACAAGTTGATGAATTACGCGTTTACGAAGCAAAAAGTAGAAAGGTAAAAGCAAAAAGTAAAAGAAAAGCTCCTCTGAGGATAATACTTTTGCCTTTTCACTTCTAACTTTTGAATCTCACACTATATTGACTCGTTCCCAAGCTCCGCTTGGGAACGAAAACTAGTTCTCTGTGATCTCGTCTTTTGCTCTGTGTTCTTCCGAATGGTGCCTGCGGCATCATTCGAGATCCTCTGGACCGTGGCGAATCTTTTGCTTTACGCTTAACAATCTTGAATTTTACACTATATAGTATCTATCAATAAAGGAAAAAATATGGATCACTCAGCAAAACACAATATGCACAAGCACCAATACCTTTCGGGGAAAAGAGTACTGCCCGATGCAATCTCGCAGGAGAGCAGTATTGCCTCCGTTATCGACAACATGGATGCCTACAACGGCGGTCGGCTGAGAGCAGCCTGTCAGTTAATGCGCGATAAATATTCGAAAGAGGATGTCACCATCGGCGTGAGTATTGCAGGAGCGCTGACTCCGGCCGGTCTCGGGCCGTCCACAATTATTCCTCTGATGAATCACGGATTTGTGGACTGGCTGGTGGCAACAGGCGCCAACATGTATCATGACATGCACTTTGCCCTCAACATGCCGTTGTTCCGCGGCACGCACACAGTGGACGACGCCGATCTGCGTGAAAAAGGGGTAACCCGGATTTATGACATTCTGTTTGACTACGAAGATGTTCTGATGGCGACTGACAGGATTCTGCGGAAAATCATGCTGCAGCCGGAATTTCAAAAAGAGATGGGGACGAGAGAATATTACCATCATCTCGGCAAGGCGCTCAATGAATACGAACAGAAGAACAATCTGGGAGAAGTCAGCGTTCTTGCGGCGGCATACCGCAACGGGATTCCTGTGTTCACATCCTCCCCCGGTGATTCCACGATCGGTATGAATGTGGCGGGGCTCGAACTCCTGGCAGAGGCGGCAGGACTGCAGAACTATTTCAAGCTCAAGATCAATCCAAGCCTCGACGTCAACGATTCTACCGCCATCATCCTCAATGCAAAGAGATACGAGAAAGGAAAAACCGGCGTCCTTCTCATCGGCGGCGGAAGCCCGAAGAACTTCATGCTGCAGACGGAACCGCAGATCCAGGAAGTGCTAATGATTCCGGAAGCAGGCCAGGACTACGATATCAACATCACGGACGCACGTCCCGATACCGGAGGACTTTCCGGTGCGCCTCCGAGCGAAGCGGTCAGCTGGGGGAAAATAGATCCCACACGACTGGAAGAGACTGTGACCGCCTATATTGATGTGACGGTCGCTTTCCCGCTTCTTGTGGCATACGTCCGGCAGACGACGAAACCCAAAAAATTGAAACGTCTCTATGACCGGGGAGAGGAACTGCGGAAGAATCTGGTAGAGTCATATCTTGAAAATAACAAGGAAGTTGAGGAGTTGAAAGCCCTCATGAAGAAGCTTCCTGGATGACGGGAATGTAACGATCCTGGTAATTACTCTGTGTTTAGAAAAGAAAAAGACTTGCCGCAGAGAACACTCGCCTCGCTGAGCTCGGCGAAGCGGGCAGAGTAAAAGATGAGAGTACAGAGAAAAAAGGTCAAAAGTCAAAATGCGGCATTCTCTGTGTTCTCGCACCTCGTTCCCAAGTTCTGCTTGGGAACGTGTCTTTCCGAAGCTCTGCTTCGTTGAGTAATGGCAAGATAGAATGAATCATGGCGCCAACACGCTATAAGATCTACAATGGCGAAGTACCGCATTTTCTGACAATGACAGTTGTTGAGTGGATTCCGCTCTTCATCAACCCGGAAATAGTCTCAATGGTGCTCGAATCATTGCGATTTGTGCAAAAAGATCGAAAGATGGTTGTTTACGCATATGTTATCATGGAACACCATCTTCACCTTATAGCCTCAGCACCTGATCTCACGAGAACAATAAGGCAGTTCAAATCATTTACTGCACGGTCGATTGTCGATTATCTGAGAGGAAGGGGTGCCGCTCCAACACTCGAGAGACTGCAGCATGCAAAACTAAGGCACAAGTCGGAGAGTGACTACCAAGTATGGCAGGAAGGAAGTCATCCGGAGGAAATCCACAGCGAGGAAATGCTTCTCCAGAAGATTGAATATATCCATAACAATCCGGTGCGAAGAGGATATGTGGATTTGCCGAGAGAATGGCGATATTCGAGCGCGAGGAATTTTGAAGGGAAAGAAGGTCTGCTGGAAATAAGAACGGACTGGAGAAGCGGGATGTAAATATCGTGGAAGCAGAGCTTCCTGTGATGGCGTTCCCAAGCGGAGCTTGGGAACGAGAGTGTGGACTGGGGAAGCGGCATGTGGATATTGAGGAAGCAGAGCTTCCTGTGATGGCGTTCCCAGGTGGAGCTTGGGAACGAGGTATAAATTACAGGAGCAGGAATTCTATAATACACAGGAGCTGGACTTGGACAAACACGAAGAACTTCTGAAACTCGCAGCTGAGCACGGTACACCGCTGCTCATCATCGACCACGACAAACTCCGGCAGAATTACCGGACATTCAAAGAGCACCTGCCGCGGGTGCAGTGTTACTATGCGGTGAAGGCGAACTCCGAGCAGCAGATTATTGAAACGCTGTTCGAAGAAGGGTCGAGTTTCGATGTCGCATCGTACAATGAGTTCATGCAGGTCTATCAATACATCAAACACTTTGATAAAAAGGAACGAAAGCATTTCGTCTGGGACAAGATCATTTTCTCAAACACGATCAAAGACTCCCCAACACTTGCGAAAATAAAACAGTACAAGCCGCTGGTGACGTACGACAATAGTGCGGAGTTGACAAAACTAAAGCACCACTGCGACACGGCGGGATTGGTGCTGCGGTTGAAGGTTCCGGACACCGGTTCGCAGGTCGAAATGGCGTCGAAATTCGGCGCAGAGCCAAGGGATGCCCAGCAGCTGATCCAGGAAGCGTTCGACATGGGATTAAATGTTGAAGGGGTCAGCTTCCACACAGGGAGTCAGTGCACAAACTTCGACAACTACACCGTGGCGCTCGATATCGCCGCGACGGTACTGCACGATGCGCGGAAGAAGGGATTCCCGCTCAACCTTGTCGATATCGGCGGTGGATTTCCTGTTCCTTACGACTCCTCGGTTCCACACTTCGAGACGCTTGCCGTTCTCCTGAACTCCGAGTTCGCGCGGCTCTTCGAAGACGATATCCAAATCCTGGCCGAGCCCGGACGATTTATGGTGGCCACGGTTGCGACGCTCGTTTCGGAGATTATCGGAAAGGCCCGCAGAGACAGCAAGATGTTCTATCACATCAATGACGGTGTGTATCACACGTTTTCAGGAGTGGTGTACGATCATTGGATTCCTAATTTTCACGCCTTCAAGGATGGTGAAACGGAAATTTGTGCAGTTGTCGGACCGACCTGTGACAGCTTTGACAAAATTTCTCTTTCCGTTCAACTTCCTCGTGATCTTGAAGTGGGAGACTACCTCTGCACAGACAATATCGGGGCGTATAGCAACGCATCCTCAACAAAATTCAACGGATTCGTCGGAGCAAAGATTCTTCATAAGAAATAGAATTTGTTGCTTTGAACTGTCGTGTCGAAGCAGAAGATTTGCCACAGTCCAGAGGATCTCGAATGATGCCACAGGCATCATTCGGAAGCACACAGAGATGTATGAGCGGGGCGTCAAACGCCCTGGGAACAAGAAGAGACGCAGACAGTTCAGATCACATCCTTCGACAAAATGAGAAGGTCTGCATGACAGTATTCTACCTGAACAATCCTGCATCCGGTCACAAGAATGGCCGAAAATATTTTCCCCTCATTACAGCGTTTCTCAAAGAAAACAATATTGAATTTGTCTCAGCGCAAACTGATTTTGCAGGGCATGGGACCGCGATCGTGAGGGCGTTGGATTTCAGCAAGTATGACGCCCTTGTCGTTTCCGGCGGCGATGGATCGCTTTTTGAAGCTGTCAATGGATACTTCGCAAATCCATCAAAGAAGAGGATTCCGATTGGAATTGTTCCGATAGGAAGAGGCAATGCCTTTGCCCGTGATCTTGATCTCGTTCCTGAACGATGGGAAGAAGCGGTCAAAGCAGTTGCTGCTGGAAAAACGAGAAGGGTGGATGTCGGTAAGTTCTCGACACAGGGCAATCTTTTCTACTTCATCAATATTCTGGGATTTGGATTTGTTACCGATACTGCCGCGACGGCACAGAAACTGAACATGCTGGGCGATCTTTCCTATCTTATCGGGGTCTTCCATCAGACCATCACATTGAATCCCTATCGCCTGACCATGGAATGTGACGGCAGGAGAATCGAAAGGGAAAATGTGTTTGTGGAAATATCAAATTCGCGGTACACGGGAAAGGATTTTCTGATGGCTCCCGATGCCAAAATTGATGATGGCCTTTTGGATGTCACACTGCTGAATAAATTGACGCGCAGAAGAGTATTGCAATGTCTTCCCAAGATATACAGCGGTACTCATGGCACGATGGCAGAGGTGGAAACATTTCGGGCACGGCATCTGAAGATCGAAACTCTTCCCGCGAAAATGTTGACACCGGATGGCCAATTAATGGGATCAACTCCCATCGAAGTGGAATGCCTGCCCTCCGCAATTGAAGTGCTTGCGCCATGATGGTAATGAATGTCATTTTTCCTTTCCTCGCTTATGGCGTCGGGTGTTTCAATGCGGGATACTATTTTGTCCACTGGAAAACAGGAAATGATATCCGGTTGACCGGAAGTGGTACCACGGGTGCAACGAATGTCGGAAGAGTTGCCGGTTGGAAAGGATTTGCGATCACAACGGTAATTGATTTGTTCAAGGGCGTGATCGTGATGTGGAGTGCCCGGGAAATCGGGATCGGAGACTTGAGCCTACATTGTTCGCTCATCGCGGTTGTGGGTGGCCACATATGGCCCCTGCAGCTCGGCTTCAGGGGCGGCAAAGGGGTGAACACGGCTATCGGAGCTCTGCTGATGGTCCAGCCCGGACTTTGCGTCCTTTCCCTCCTTGTCTTCAGCCTGTTTTTCTTCGTGACAAAAGATTATCTCCTGAATGGACTGCTCGCGTTTTTCCTGATGCCGGTCGTGGGCCTCGTCATGGGATTGCCACTTCTTACCATCCTCACGCTGGTGATACTCGTCGCAATACTCATCTTTTCCCAGAGAGGAAATATCAAAGAACATATTCGTGTCATCCGCAGCCGCTCGGTCAAAACGAAACAATGAACCGGTTGGCTCTGTGCTTTGTGACAGAAGAAAATCGGGAGAAGAGCTTTTCGGGAATGGCGTTCCTCTACGAGCCGTAGGCCAGGCAGACAGTATGTGAAAACGCAAATTCTCTCCAGCGTCATTCCCGTATCCAACCGATCCCGTTTCGGCAAATGCGGGGATCCAGTTCTTCACAATTTACATTGGATTTCGACTTTCGCCCATCATATAACCGGTGGGCGAGCCGGCATGACAATGACCGAGATTGTTCTCATTCCACCAAAGCCTTTGTCATCACCAATTACCCGCCGCACTCCCGCGATTTTCCACACAATCTTTCTTTCATAAATTCTCACTATCATTACAATATTCTGAAGTCATAAACGTCTACTCTCATAATGGGAGATTCTTTGGCGATTGTACCTCAAACATCGGAATCGCGCAATACTGCGGCGGAGGCTGTTATGAAGAGCCAGCGATCGCGGTTGTTGGGCTTCATCAGAAACCGTGTGCAGACGGACGAGGATGCCGAAGATATTCTTCAGGATGTTTTCTATCAACTCCTTTCAAGTTACAGCATTACGGAGCCGATTGAACAACTGTCGTCGTGGCTCTTTACCGTCGCACGAAACCGGATCGTCGATTGGTACAGGAAACGAAGACACCGGGGTCCCGTTCCGCTGGATGACGAAACAGGCCTTCCAATGAATCCTGAGGATTTTCTTTTTGATCCCGCGCAGAAACCGGACGAAGTGTACATCCGCTCTCTTGTGTGGACGGAACTCGGCGAAGCACTCGACGAGCTTCCGGAAGAGCAGCGGGAAGTGTTCATTCTGCACGAACTCGAAGGCAGGAGTTTTATTGAGATTGCGGAGATTACCGGCGAGAGTGTCAACACGCTTCTCTCACGCAAACGGTATGCGGTTCTGTATCTCCGGGAAGTTCTGCAGGAACTATATAACGAGGTATAAAAGGAGGATGCTATGAAAAGCAAGTGGGTATTGAGAGTTGCAAAGATGATTGCCTTTGCCATTGTTGCGGCGTTTGTTGTCGGCTGCGTTGTCATGTTGTTGTGGAATGCACTTGTGCCTGAGTTATTCAAAGGTCCGGTGATCACGTATTGGCAGGCGGTCGGATTGCTTGTGCTTTCGCATATTCTGCTGCGGGGCTGGGGACATGGCCGGCATGGATGGAGGCACGACCGTTTGTCGCATAAGCTCGAACAGCGGCTCGCAGGAATGACGCCGGAGGAGCGGGAACAATTTAAGAGTAAGCTTCACCATCGGTGGGATTGTGAGCCGATGGAAGGCGAAGAAAAAATGTGAATTTTTTCTTGCGGGCGGCGGGGACAAGAAACATTCTGCGGAATGTTAATCTGGCGAACCCTCCGGCAGGGAGACGAAAGCCGAAATTCAGCCCTGATTCACATGTCATTCTGGTGAAATTCGGAATCCCGTCTGAATCCCGCGACAAAGGAATATACCAACAACATAAAATTGGAGAAACGTGTCTCGTGTCAAAGATCATCGAAGTTCGTAATTTTACAAAGACGTACGGGGATCAAGTTGCTGTCGACAATATCTCTTTTGATGTTGACGAAGGATCTATCTTTGCTTTTCTCGGGCCGAATGGTGCCGGGAAAACGACAACCATCAATACCTTGTGCACCATTCTTGAGAAGACAACCGGCTCACTGAAGATCGCCGGACACGATGTCAATACCGACCAAGCGAAAGTCCGCAGAGATATCGGCATCGTCTTTCAGGAATCAACGCTCGACAACAATCTGACGGTGGAAGAAAATCTGAGACTGCACTGCGATTTCTATAATGTCCCCAGGGAGGATGTACGGGAGCGCATAGGATTTTCCCTTGACCTTGTCGGTCTTCTGGATTGGCAGAAAGCAATGGTAAAAAGCCTCTCGGGTGGTATGAAGCGGCGTGTGGAAATTGCACGGGGGTTGGTGCATTTCCCCAAAGTGCTCTTCCTGGATGAACCGACAACCGGATTGGATCCGCAGACGCGTGCAAATATCTGGGACTACATCTGCACTGTGCAAAAGCAGAAGAATATGACAATCTTTATGACAACGCACTATATGGATGAAGCGGAAATCTGCGATAAGGTCGCGATCATCGATCACGGAAAAATTGTTGCGTTTGACACGCCATCGCATCTGAAACGCCTGCACACGTCGGATATCGTTAAGATAAAAACCTCCGCCCGTGATGAGTTGCGGGAGTATCTTCGAACAAAAGATTTTTCCTTTACAGAGGCCGGCGACATGTTTGTGGTCCATTCCAGAAGCATAGGAGAAACATTGGATCTTCTCTCGCAGCGGAAAGACTCCATCACCGATTTTGAGGTGCACAAAGGAACTTTGAATGAAGTCTTCATTGCGATCACCGGAAAGGAGATTCGAAAATAGTGCGCGCCATTACAGCGATTCTTTTCCGAAATCTGACGGCATTCGGCCGGGACAAAATGCGGTTCTTTTTCACTCTCTTCATGTCCGGATTTTTCCTGTTTATCTTTTCATTTGTTATGAAGGCGGCGGCAACGGGGATAGACCGTCCGATGAATTATCTTATTTCGGGCATCATTATCATGACGGTATTCCAGTCGGCGTTGAACAATTCAATGAATATTATTGAAGATGTCGCTAGCGGGTTCATGAAGGAAATCATGGTCGCACCCATCGCGCGATGGCAGATTTCTCTGGGACAGATCGCTTCGGCGACGGCGATTTCCGTCCTGCAGGGAATGCTGATTGTCATCATCGGCCTTTTCATCGGATT
The DNA here is from genome assembly GCA_026390635.1 of Ignavibacteriales bacterium. Lineage (GTDB taxonomy): Bacteria > Bacteroidota > Ignavibacteria > UBA10030 > UBA8401 > JAPLFO01. The sequence goes on along the minus strand of JAPLFO010000146.1, from coordinate 10,160 downwards.
GAAACTTGACCTGCTGCATTTTATAGAAATGGCGGGTGTCATGGCTGTTGTCGGCGTCACGTTCGCATCGATAGGACTGTACCTGGCGACATTGTCGAAGAATTCCTCAACATTTCAAGTGATGATATCAGTCATCGCCATGCCGTTGACATTTCTTTCGGGTGCATATATACCGACAACCGTGCTGCCTGGATTTCTTCGTCCCGTCATCTATCTCAATCCGCTGACCTACACCACATCGGCATTCCGTTCTATTGCCCTGGAAATGGAGGGGATGACAGAATCGGTGATGCTGCACAATGGCATTGCCTTTGACATCGGGGGATTCATCATTACGCCACAGATCGCTCTGTTGATTGTTGTTCTGATAGGAATACTCTTCTTTTCGTTGTGCGTTCACCGGTTTAATCGTGCGGATTTTTCACAGGTCAAAGTATTTCACAGAAGGCATCGGTAATGATCGAACGGGAAAAAGATCTGGTTCATGGCCAACTCTTCCGCCATGAGTCGGACTCGCCGACCATGACGCCTTGCTCTATGCTCTTCCGAATGATGCCTGCGGCATCATTCGAGATCCTCTGGACTGTGGCAAAAAGGGGACCATTGCAAAGAGATTCTTTTATAAAAAGAAGATATATTACATCCGCATAGCTGAAATCTACGCAGAGAAAAACGACCCTCACCCCGGCTTCAGAACGTTCCATCAATTCGAATGGAGGAATCCATGGCCGAAGAGACAATCAAGTTCAAACTGAACGGCAAAGCCGTCACACTTTCCACCGATGGCGATCGGAAGTTGTTGTGGGTTCTGCGCACCGATTTTGAACTCACCGGCACAAAATACGGCTGCGGAGAAGGATTGTGCGGCGCGTGCACGGTGCTCGTCGAAGGAGACGCCGTCCGATCGTGCCAGACGTCAATGAAAGACGTAGAGGGAAAAAACATTGTCACGATCGAGGGGCTCTCGATGAACGATCAGCTGCACCCTCTCCAGAAGGCCTTCGCCGCGCACGATGCTCTTCAGTGCGGATATTGCACGTCCGGCATGATTATGAATGCCTATTCCCTCCTCAGCAAGAATTTAGATCCGTCGGTCTCTGATATCGTCAGGGGAATGGATGACAACATTTGTCGATGCGGGGCGCACAAAAGGATTATCGAAGCCGTTCAGAGTGCGGCAAAAGAAATGAAAGGAGGGATGAAGCCATGACGACTGACGAAGTGACAGGTCTTGATTTCATGGAACATTCTTTCAGCAACACGCTGCCCCGGCGGGATTTTCTCAAACTGGCCGGCGGGGGAATCCTTCTTTTTTTCACGGTCGGCGATCTCGATCTGCTGGCTCAGCAGCGCAGAGGATTACCAACAGATTTCAATGCATTTCTCAAAATCGGTGAGGATGGTCGTGTTGTTTGCTATACGGGAAAGATCGAAATGGGCCAGGGCATCATCACATCTCTCAGACAAATGCTGGCGGAGGAATTGGATGTCGCGCTCGAATCGGTGGACATCGTGATGGGCGATACTGATCTCTGTCCGTGGGACATGGGAACATTCGGATCAATGTCCACCCGAATCTTCGGCCCCGCGTTGCGCAAAGCCGGTGCCGAAGCGAGAGCGGTCATGTTGGAGTTGGCATCCGAATATCTGAAGACTCCGATCGATTCTCTCACCGTTGAAAACGGTGTGGTCTATGACAAATCGAACAAGCAAAATCGCATTGCATATGCAATTCTGGCCAAGGGAAAAAAGATCGAGCGGCGGGCGGCGGGCTCCGTGTCGGTAAAAAAGCCATCCGAATTCAAGATCATCGGTAAATCGCTCACGCGGAGAGATGCAAAAGAAAAAGTGACCGGCAAGGCAAAGTTCACCAGTGACATCCGGATTTCGGGAATGCTGTACGCGAAAATAGTGCGGCCCCCTGCTCACGACTCCAAACTCGTCTCTGTCGATGTGTCCGAAGCAAAAAATATGAAGAACGTCCAAGTCATTCAAGAAGGAGATTTCATCGCTGTCCTTCACCAATATCCTGACGTTGCTGAGGAGGCATTGTCAAAAATCAAAGTGCAGTTTGAAAAACCTGAACTGGATCTGAATGAAATAAACATCTTCGATCATCTGCTGAAAGTGGCTCCTGAAGGGAAAGTAGTCACGAAAGGAGGCGATATTCAAAAAGGTGAGAGCGAGTCTGCGGCAATGGCTGAACATACCTATTTGGATGGATACAAAGCCCACGCTGCGATAGAACCGCATGCCGCGCTCGTACACATAGAGGGGAACAAAGCTAATGTGTGGGCCTCGACGCAGAATCCGTTTACAGCGAAGGAAGAAGTCGCAAAGGCGCTGGGATTCTCCTCGGAACATGTGCGCATGATGCCGGTTTTCGTGGGCGGCGGGTTCGGCGGAAAGACGACAAATCTCCAGATTATTGATGCTGCACGTCTGGCAAAACTGACGGGCAAGCCGGTTCAAGTGGCCTACACTCGGAAAGAAGAATTCTTCTTCGATTCATTCCGTCCGGCTGCGGTCGTAAAGATCAAATCCGGAATCGACAGCAAAGGGAAAATGAACCTGTGGGACTATCATGTGTATTTTGCAGGATCCCGTGGTGCTGAACAGTTTTACGACATTCCTCATCATCGAACCACTGCGTACAACGCCAGCTGGACCGGGGCTGCCGGAACGCATCCGTTTGCAACGGGGGCATGGCGTGCTCCTTCGAACAACACGAACACTTTTGCCCGGGAATCGCAAATCGACATCATGGCCGCGAAAGCCGGTATCGACCCGATTGAATTCCGGATTCAGAATCTCGCCGATAAAAGGATGCAGAATGTTCTGAGATCTGCAGCAAAGCAATTTGGATGGAAGCCGGCCAAGGCGCCGAGTGGAAGGGGATTCGGTGTGGCGTGCGGAATCGACGCCGGGACGCTGGTGGCAACCATCGTAGAAGTCAAAGTCAATAAGAACACCGGCGAGGTGAAAGTAATTCGCCTCGTTTGTGCGCAGGACATGGGGCTTGTGGTCAATCCGGAAGGTGCGAAAATCCAGATGGAAGGCTGCCTCACGATGGGACTTGGTTATGCATTGAAGGAAGATGTGCGTTTCACCGGGAAGGAAATTCTCGATGTTAATTTTGACACCTACGAAATTCCACGGTTCTCGTGGCTTCCGAAAATAGAAACGATCATCATTGATAATCAGGAATCCGATCCGCAGGGAGGCGGAGAACCTGCGATTGTCACAGTCGGTGCCGTCGTGGCAAACGCAATCTTTGATGCCGTCGGGGTCCGTGTGTATCAGCAGCCGATGACGCCGGAAAGGGTGAAGGAAGCACTCAAGAAAGGGTGAAGAAGAATAATAGGCGGACCACCGCTCACTCTTCGTATCATTGGTCAGAGCCGCGCCGCGCTCGGCGTTCCGCTCCAGCGTCCGCCTGCAGAAACAAACCGGCTGACCGGAAAGGATCAAAGTGCACGCCATAACGCAATACTAATAAGCAATCACAATTTCACAGACGGAGTGAAGACATCATGAACAAAATAGTATGCCGTTTGGCAACACTGTTTGGAATCGCCGGTCTTTTTGCTGGTTGTTCCTCGCCGATTCCCAATAGAAATATCGTTGGAGAATTATTTCCTTCTGTGAAAGGGAGGAATCTGGAGGGTGTTGAAAAATCATTGCCGGATGAATTTAAAGGGAAGAAGGTAATTCTCATTCTCGGTTATGAACAGAAGACGCAATTTGATGTAGACCGGTGGGGAATAGGTTTTTTCACGGCGGAATTACCTCTCCCGCCGGTGTATGAGATCCCGACAATTCCCGGCCTTCTCCCATCTCTGTTTAAAGATGCTATCGACGGCGGGATGCGTAGCGGCATTCCAAAGGAATCATGGAAAGACGTCATCACCGTCTATGGCGGCGATGGCGCTGTGCTGACCGGGTGGACCGGTACGGAAGTCGCGCGTAATTGCAGAGTGATTCTGCTGGATGAGAGCAGCAAAGTTCTTTGGATGCACGACAAGGGATACGGTCTTCCTCCGCTGAAATCACTTCTGGATGTGCTCAAATCCGGCGGCGGCAAATAGCCGGTGAGTGGGGCGTGATGCTGATGCTCAGTGGATTGTGTCTGTTATTATTCTCGTCACCACGCTGGAGTGTGGGAGCAGGATGATAGAGCTTCGGTGGGGAACGGTCCCAGAGAGCACGTTGGAACAGGGAGATAAATTCCAGAAGGCTCCACCATCTTATCTCATTGCCCATTGGTATTCTGCCGCTTTGTTTGTACTTTGCATCTATCGTGAAGAATCAGCTTTCAACATGTGTACTCGGCAGTTCAAGCGCAGGCAATGCCACACTGGTCTGGAATGCTAGGACTGCAGTACTTATCGATTGCGGCTTCGGTCCGGTAACCATCGCAAAGCGACTGCAGGAACTGGGTTTGAGATTCCAGGATCTTGACGGAGTCTTTCTCACCCATATCCACGGGGATCATGTCAATGAGCCGACTATCAGGAAACTCGTCAAAGAGTGCATCCCGATCTATTGCCCACCGGAAATTGAACACCATCTACGGAAGAAATACAAAACTCTTACCAGCGCTTCCCGGGAAAAATTATTTGCTCCAATAGAGAAATCCGACATCGAATTGGATACACTCTGTATTCGTGCGTTTGAAGTACCACACAATTCCCCCGGCGGATGCTTTGGATACAGCGTCTCCAGCCATGACGGGGGCAGGACAAAGAAGGTCAGCGTCTCGACGGATATGGCCTGTGCAACGAACTCCGCACTCGATCAAATTGCCAATTCCGATATTATTGTCATTGAATCCAATTACGACGTGGAAATGCTTGAACAGTCGCATCGGCCGGCGTGGCTCAAGCATCGCATTCGGGATGACGGACACCTCTCAAACGATCAATGCGCTGAATCACTGCTGCAGATTATTGATCGGTCACAGACTCTTCCCAAATGCCTGGCGCTAGCCCACGTCAGTCAGCAATGCAATACGAATGCGCTGGCTCACGAATGCACGGGCCTGGCGCTCGATGGGCAAGGAATCCTCGAAATAACTCTCCATGAAACACATCCCGACAGGCCAAGCAGCGTTATGACTGCTTGAAGACTCCGCTTACCACGAGTAAGTCCGATTCCCAAAGATTCTCCGGTTCGTAATCGAGTTCTTCCAAACAAGAAGTATTCTCATCTGTCCGCAACAGCAATTAGTGCACTTAATCGCACACGTTAAGAGCAATGGATTGAGGCTTCATCCATTTCATGGCCGAGCCATTGTCTCTATTATAAATGCACACCCCGTTTCCCATGATTGTTCATTGGACAATTATGCCTGCGAACGCCATTAGAGGGTGCGCCGACTGCAGCTTTATGCGCAGCAGAATGATCGAAAAAGCCTACCCCGCAAGCCCTTTGCTCAGCCTACCTCTCGAAAATCTTCTAAAAAGCCCCCATGGCTTACCGAAACAGCAGTTTTCTTCGAATGACGATCATTCTTATAAGCAGAAATGGTCCAAATCTCGATTACCCTCATCGACGGTTCGATGTCCACGAGTGACCAATTCCTAATTTTGAGGAATTATATCGGATAATCCTGTGTTGAGATTACATACTCAAACGACAATTCCAGGCAGTATAATTTCCCCGCACCATGTCAGGAGATCATTCATGGTAGAAAAACCAGTAGCGTCGCAATCGGTAGAAATGCTTCAGGACGAAGTCCGGCGATTGCGGCGCGCGGTCGATGAACTCTCCATTCTCAACGATCTGGCTCGATCGATCGGTGCGTCAGTGAACGGCGAGGAGATCATGCAGACGATTATCCGCCGATCGCTTCGTGCAGTCAACGCTGAGCAGGGTGTTATCACACTGGTAGAGGATGAACAAAAATCGATGAAGACTCTGATCCGGACAATGGTCAGTTCTGCCGATGCACCGGCATTTCATCTTCATCAGGCACTGCTGGGGTGGATGCATCTCAATAAAAAACCGCTCTCAGTAGAAGAGCCGGGCAATGATCCGCGATTCCGTGGTGTCCAGTGGGATGAGAGCATTCATACTCTTCTTTGCGTTCCGCTGATCGTCAAATCTGAACTGCGCGGTGTCTTAACGGTCTATAATAAAAAAGATGGACAGACGTTCACCAGCGATGATCAACGGCTGTTGGCGATCATTTCTGCTCAATCCGCCCAGGTTATCGAGAATGCCCGCCTCATCGAGGAAGAAAAGGCTTACATCACGATGCGGCAGGAAGTCGGGCTTGCAGCAAAAATACAGCTGGATCTGCTACCGCGCGGAGTCGTAGCAATGGAAGGGTACGATATCGCTGCAAGAACAATCCCCGCTCAATCGGTCGGCGGTGACTACTATGATTTTATTCCAACGCCGGAAGACAATCTCGCGCTCTGTCTGGGCGATGTCTCCGGGAAGGGACTGCCGGCATCGTTGCTGATGGCAAATCTTCAGGCAACGCTCCGCGGACAGACATTGGTTTCGCAGCGGCCGTCAGAGTGTTTGAATCGATCCAATAAGCTTCTCTATGGGAGCACGAGTCCGGAAAAATTCGCGACTCTTTTTTATGGTGTACTGGATCGAAAAAATCATACCATGCATTATTGCAACGCCGGACACGACTGGCCTTTCCATATAGCAAAGGACGCCTCGATCAAGCGTCTGCAAACAGGCGGTCTCATGCTGGGGTTGTTTGAAACACATCAGTATAGCGATGAGCTTATAGCCTTCAGTTCCGGAGATCTTCTTGTTATTCAATCCGACGGTGTCAGCGAGGCGCCGAATCCGAATCAGGAACAGTTCGGCGAAGAACGGCTGCAGGAACTTCTGCTTGCACACAGGGATCTTTCGGCATCCGAGATTATTGATACGATTGTGCGCGAGGTTCGCAAGCACGCGGGCGCCAATCCCCAATCTGACGACATAACCATTATGGTGATCAAGCGTTTGTGACGCTTGTTCTCTGTCAGAGAGTTGCAATCGATAAAGGAGGTGACGATGTTCCTGCGTCTGGTGACTCATGCGATACGGGACGAAGAAGCGGTGACGATGGCGAAAACGTACGAACAATCCATCTTGTCCGCATTTCGCACGACGCAGGGCTGCGTCTTTGCATCGCTCCTGCAGAATATTGATAATGCGGCAGAATGCATTTCCCTGACAATCTGGAGATCTCAGAAGGAGGCATTCGAATACGAAGAAAGCGGACTCTTTCTGCATCTGGTTGATTCGCTGCGTCCCTATTTCATTGAGTCTGATGAATATACGCTGCACCTGTCGGACGATCTCTCGCTCGAATATACTCCCATTCAGGCAGAGCCTACGGTCTCAGGGTTCAACGATTCCATTACCGGTTCGTCCGCGATCAACAGCCTGAAGGCAAAGCCATTCGCCGTCCAAATCCTCACACTCACTGTCCAAGAGGATCAGATTCAAACATTTGAAACTCTTTTTACCTCCGCCATCCATCCGAAATATAAAGCATACAAAGGATACATCGATCTCATCCTTTTACGCCGGGATCGAGAATACCATATAGTCTCATTCTGGGACGAGACCGTCGATCTCCGATCACCGTCGGACGCACACTCGGTGAGCCAATTCATCGAATCGATTTACAAAACCCTGCCGACATTCATTCAGTGGCGCGTATCCCACCGCAGTGCGGCACGCATTTCGGCCTCCAGTGAAGACGTGAAAGCAACCGTCTACCGGTGCCTTACCGCAGAATGGTTTCCACATTAGAGCCGTGGTCGAAGAGTCCGCTCACCGCGGAGTGGAGCGCAATTTGTAGCGCGACTCCGTGGAGTCGCGACCAAAGATTTGACGGATCGAGGCCATAGTCTCGATCTACAATACGGTCAATTTTCCGCGAAGCGACAGCGAGCGGATACAATTTTGAGCATCCCACCGAAGGGCGGGAGCCATGGGAGGCATCAACTATGATCGGTCAGTCAATTTCACACTACAAGGTCCTGGAAAAACTCGGAGAAGGTGATCGATCAGCTGGAGCGCTTCCCCTCAATCCCAGATGAAGTATCCGGTCCGCTATTGAAGATCGAGCCTTGGTGGAATACACTTCGTGACCAGAGACGCTTTCAAAAACTGGTAGCGGGGAATCATTAGCCATTATGACGGATGCGATCTCTGCTTTTTGAAAAAACGGATTAAGCATTTCTCGAGAACGGTACGTCTAGGACTCATCCCCGACCGAGCGGGATCCCTTCGAAAGAGGGACTCTTTAGGTGATGCATGAGGGGAATGAATCCAAGCGTATCTATCTGAAACGAAATCAGAATCGGATTCTTCATGTGAAGTAGTCGTTGATTGTTTCAAACGGAAGGCATAGCTTCGGTGCGGAATCCTACAAGGCAAATCAACGGGAGAACAAACACAATGAATACACAAACATGAAATATGCAATTATATCAGACATCCATGCGAATCTTGAGGCACTCACCAAGGCTCTCGAGATCATCGACCGGCATGCTGTCGATGAGATTGTGTGTCTTGGCGACATTGTCGGTTATGGTGCCGATCCTAATGACTGCACCGCACTGGTACAAGAACGGTGCTCGATCGTTGTTCTGGGAAATCATGATGCGGCAGTGTTCAATGCAGCCGTGGCAGCCGATTTTAATCTGCTGGCGAAGAACGCTATTGCCTGGACAAGAAAAACACTGAAGGAAGAGCATCGGCAGTATCTTGCATCGCTGCCGTATACGCATCAAAAAGAATCTCTCCATTTTGTTCATGCCTCTCCGCTATCCCCGGAATCGTTTGACTACATCCTTAACAGCCATGATGCCGCCGATGCTTTTCACTGTTTCGACGAGAAACTTTGCTTCATCGGCCACACTCATGTTCCCGCCCTCTTTGCACGGGGCGGAAAGGCGAAATCGATCAATTGTGTGGAGCAATTTATTGTCAATGTCGGCAGTATCGGGCAGCCACGGGATGGGAATCCGATGTTGGCATTCGGCATATTTGATTCAGCGACGTGGGAATATCAGTTGATCCGTTCAGACTATAATGCCCAGCGGGCGTCGGAAAAGATCATTGACGCCGGACTTCCCCAGGAACTCGGATTTCGATTACTGTACGGAATGTGAAACGGACATTCTCGGAGACGAAAATAGTATGTATTTTCCTCTCATAATATCGCGGCACTGAGACCCATGGGAGAAAATTGAAAATGACGATTATCTCCACCAACATAGGCCGACCAAGAAAAGTAGTGTGGCGGGGTAGAACAATAACCACCGGGATTTACAAAGAGCCGGTGGCGTCCATTGTGATCAGGAAGTATTATGTGGAAGGGGACAGCGTTTCCGACCTGGAAGTGCATGGCGGGGAGCGCAAGGCGGTCTATGGGTATCCGTCGGAGCACTATGAGTTCTGGCGGAAGGAATATCCTGCGATGGGCATAGGCTGGGGAATGTTCGGCGAGAATATCACAACAGAGGGTTTGTTTGAGAATGAAGTGAAGATCGGCTCGCGCTACCGCATTGGTACGGCGCAACTGCAGGTGACAGAGCCAAGAATGCCGTGTTACAAACTGGGAATCAGATTCGGAACACCGGATATCGTCGCACGATTTTTGAAAAGCCGCAAATCGGGCTTCTATTTCGCCGTGATAGAAGAGGGAATGATTAGTCCAGGCGACCGGATCGTGCTGGAACACGCATCGGATGAAGATGAAACCATTCTGGATGTCGTGAATCGAGCAGTACGCAAAGAGGGGAAGGACGTGTAGGAGTCAACAGCCGGAAAAGAAAATACTTGCCACAGGCCAGAGGATCTCGAATAATGCCGCAGGCATCATTCGGAAGAACACCCTTCGACTCGCTTTGCCCGCTCAGGGTGAAAGAAGAGAACACAGAGTTTGGTCTATTGGTTCATTCTGCGAAAGCTGGTAACCAACAATCCGAGGTCGCGGTTTTGGAGAGAGCATTACCAACAATCATGAGGAAGATATGGACAACAAAACTTCACATCGCCGGTCATTCAACGAATATCCAAACCTCCGTATCGTCTTTGTGATCGTGAATATACACACCACCGCCTGTTTTTGAGAGGAATGGAAGCAACGACTTCCAACTGAATTCACTCTTTGAAGTCTCTCCGTTTTC
>JAPLFO010000067.1 GCA_026390635.1 Ignavibacteriales bacterium | reverse complement strand
GTGGAGGCGGCGGAGGACGTGGAGGAGGAGGACGTGGCGGCGGACGTGGCGGCGACGGCGGAGGGATGCGGGCCTCAGCATCGGGACCCGGCGGCAATTTCTTCATGGGACAGCAAAATGGTGTCACGATAACGCATGCCATTGGCGGGCAGTATTCGGATGCGTTGTCGAACAATCTGAATGTGGAAGGAAGCTATTTTTTTAATCGGACCGAAAATCACCGGGAAGATGTGACGACTCGCCAGTATTTTGTGGTGAATGACACGAACCAATTTTATAATGAGAACGGCACGAACGACCGCAACAATGTGAACCACCGCCTCAGTCTCCGGATGGAGTATGCGATCGACTCGTCGAACTCTCTTATTTTTTCGCCGCGGATGAGTGCGCAGCTCAATTCGTCCAGCAGTCGCACGCTTGGTCAGAATACCATTCTCCAAAATACGCTGCAAAATCAATCGCTCCGCCTCTCCGGAACGGATGTGACGGGATACACTTCTTCGAATGCGCTCACGTTCCGTCACAAATACGAATTGCCGGGACGCAGCATTTCATTCCAGTTGAATATGAACGCGAACGACCGGCAGAGCGATGGCGCGTCGCAGTCCTGGAACACGTACTATGCCGGTGCAACCTTGACGGGCGACACGCTCAACCAGAAGATCAATTCGACAGTCAACGGGTACGGCGTGTCTGGGACCGTCACCTATACGGAGCCACTCGCTGTGAGCACATTGTTCCAGGTTAATTATACACCGTCGTACACAGAGCAATCGTCCGACAGGCGTTCGAATGATTACGATGCAACAACGGGGATGTACGATCATTTCAACCGGCTCCTCTCCAATACGTTGAAGACGCAATACACGACACACAGCGGAGGTGTAGGACTTCAATTTCGCGAGGGAGAGATCAACGCCCAAGCGGGCTTGAATGTTCAACATTCTTCGTTCACCGCCAACCGCATATATCCCAATGCGTTGAAGACCGAGAAAACGTTCGACAATCTTCTTCCGACAGCAACAATGCACTGGCGGTTCGACAAGAGCCGCGGCCTGCAGTTCCTCTATCGAACATCCACCAATCCTCCTTCGGTGACGCAGTTAGAGAATACGGTGGACAACACCAATCCCCTTTTGCTGAGCACCGGCAATCCGGGACTGCAGCAATACTACACACATTCACTGACCGGAAGATACAACAATACAAATGTGACAACGCTGCAGAGTGTTTTTCTGCTCGTTTCGGGATCCTATACAATGGATTACATCGGCAATGCCACCTATTTCGCAGCGAAGGATTCAGTCCTGGATGGCGGAGTCGTCTGGAAGCAGGGAGCGCAACTGAGCAAGCCGGTGAATCTGGGGGATCAGAAAAGCCTTCGAACCATGGTCACGTATGGTACTCCGGTGGACCTGATTTCGAGCAACGCGTACTTGAACATTGGCTATACCGTCGGCATGACTCCATCGACGGTCAACGGATCGAGCAATACGATTACGTCGCAATCGATATCGCCCGGCATTTCTCTGAACAGTAATATCAGCAAGGAATTCGACTGCATGCTGGCATACAATGCGAATTTCAACCGGGTGAGGAATACAGCGCAGGCAGACTACGACTACTTTTCGCATACGGCAACAGGAAGACTGCAATGGACGTTTTGGGAGGGCTTCACGATCCGGACGGATGTGAAGGAACAGTACAATCGAAACGCCGCAACGAATCTCCGGCAGGACTTCATCCTCTGGAATATGTCCATCGGCAAGAAGCTGTTCAGCAATGACCGCGGCGAAATCACGCTGCAGGTCTTTGATCTCCTGAATCAAAACAAAAATGTCACGCAGAGCGTTGAGGATACATACATCGAGGAACAGCGGACGAATAATCTCAATCAATATTTTCTGCTGACATTTTCGTACCGGTTGAGTGGTTTCCAGGAGCGGCCGCCTGATATGCATGGACCGATGGAGCATCGCGGACCGCCGATGTTCTAACGGTCGTCGAGCGTGGCTCTGCCAAAGCCATCCCTTCGGGAGACTCTGCTCGCCATGACAGCCGAGATGACCGTGCTCCAAAAAGCGGATGTGTGCGACGGTTTGTTTTACAGAGAACATACGCTTTTCTGCGAGGGCAAAAAGAGTATTTGCTACTTTCACAAAAAACTGAGAGTACACTGCCATGTGCAAGCATTACTTGCTGCTCGCTGCTGTTCTATACACACTGCTTCAATTTCCTTCAAGGACTGACGCACAAACCCGGTCGATGACCGGCCGAGTTATCGATGCGGATTCGCGCGAACGCCTTCCCTATGCCTCCATCACCATCAAAGGAACCAAAGCCGGTACATTGACCAATGTCGAAGGATTCTTTCTGCTTCATGCCCTTCCGGATTCAGTGTTCGTCCTCCAAATTGCATATCTCGGATACTCCACGCTGGAACAAACAATTGATCCGGCGGAAGAAGTTGAGAACATGATGTTCCGGCTGAAACAGGCGCCGATCAGTTTGGAGGGCGTGACTGTCTCCGCAATGCAAACGAACATCATCAAGACGGAGACTGTTCCGAGCATGACGACGATTTCTCCGATACAGATTACCTCACTTCCGAGCATCGGCCAGGTGGATATTTTTCGGTCGCTGCAGCTCCTTCCAGGTATCAGCGGTACGAATGATGGATCCTCGGGTCTGTATGTGCGGGGCGGGACTCCCGATCAGAATCTCGTTCTCTATGACGGCATGACCGTGTATCATGTGGACCACTTCTTCGGATTCTTCAGCGCCTTCAATCCCGATGCCCTCAAGGATGTGCAGATATACAAAGGAGCATTCCCTGCCAAGTTCGGAGGACGGCTTTCCAGTGTGATCGATCTGGTCGGCAAATCGGGTAATACTGAAGAAACTCATGGCGAAGTCGGAGCGAGTCTGATGAGTGTGGACGGAAGTCTGCAGCTGCCGCTCTGGGGCACATCGCTGTTCGTCGCGGGGCGCAGATCCTACAGCGATATCATCAGCGGCGGTATCTATGATAAGCTGTACAAGTTTCTCACCGGATCCAATACTCCGCAAGGAGCCGGCAGTACACGCGGCGGAAGAGGATTCGGCCAGGGATTTTCACAGCAGCAGACACCGACGTCGGCTTTCTCTGATCTGAATGCCAAACTGACCTACGCATTTTCTCCGCGCTATCTTCTGTCCGCAAGCTATTATGGAAGCGCGGATAACTACGATCTTTCGAGCCAGACGTCGACTCAGAATCAGGGAGGCTTCGGCGGGCAGTTTCAAGTCCCCGGAAGAACGAACAATACGCAGCAGGGAAACAACGGAGCGAGCACAAAACTCTTTGCCCAGTGGAAAGACAATTTCTATTCGACAGTGGTTTTCGCATATGATGGATACAAGAGCAGTTTCTCTTCAAACAACGAATCGCGAAATCCGGCCTGAGAACAATACGATCGATGATTTCAGTCTTCGCATCGATAATAACTGGAAGATCACTCCGCTGCATGATCTGGGTTTTGGAATCGATGTTTCAAATACAACAGTCACCTATTCGCTAACCGGACCGGTCCGATTAAGCGGTACAGGGACGGTGCTCGCGATGAACCAGAAGGGGACGGTCAGTGCAGGATATATCCAGGATGAGTGGCATCCCGCGGAACAACTGACAGTGACCGGCGGACTCCGGATTAACAATGAAACGCTGACGGGCAGTTGGCATCTTGAGCCAAGGCTCTCGGCACACTATGTTCTTTCGGATGAATTCTCCGTGAAGGCAGCCTATGGCATCCATCACCAATATGTCAACAGGATCGTCAATGAAAATGTGACACAAGGGAGCCGTGATTTCTGGATTCTGGCAGACAAGTCACTTCCCGCCAGCGGAGCTGTCCACTATGTTGCGGGCGGCACCTGGGAAACAGATGGATACATCGTCGATATCGAGGGGTTCTATAAGAACCTGGACCATCTGGTGGAATTCACACAACGGTTCCGGCGACAGCCGCTGGATCTGTATGCATTTCTCAGCGGTGAGGGACGTGTGCGGGGAGTGGAAGTACTCCTGCAGAAGAAATTCGGATTGCTGAGCGGATGGATCAGCTACACCGTGAGCAAATCTGAGAAGAAATTTGCGGAATACAGCGACGGCAGCTACTTCCCGTCAGAAAATGATCAGACGCACGAACTCAAGCTCGTCGGGACAGTGCAGCTTGGCTCCGGCTGGATTGCTGCGGCGACGTTTATCTATGCGACTGGAAAGCCATACACCGCACCTGTTAGTCAATATTCCATCACGCTGTTGGACAGCACAACGTACAGCTACACACATGTGAGCGGAAAGAATGCCTATCGTCTTGCGGAGTATCAACGTCTGGATGTCAGTGCATCGAAAAAATTCGTATTTGATGTTTCTGCACTGGAAGCCGGACTGTCGCTGTTCAATGTGCTGAACCACACGAACATTTCTTATTATGAATATGACTTGCAGGCGCAGCCAGTGATTGTGACGCAGGTGACCGGTTTGGGATTCTTGCCATCTGTCTTTGTACGGTACGAATTTTGAGGACTATCATGAGAAGAGTAATTGCAGCGGCATTTGTTTTTCTATTCTTCGCGGCGGGGTGTACCGACAATCCGTCAATCCCTGAAGAGAAACAGCTCGTATTGCAGGCGTACCTGTACGCCGATCAGCCGGTCACAGAAATCACTGTTATGCAAAGTCGGCCGGTGTCGAGCGGTGACGCAGCCAATGAATTGGTGTCGGAGGCATCGGTCATACTGCAGAAAGGAGGATCGAACTATACGCTCACTCCTTCGTCCGGGGCGGCGGGCAAATATTTCTATGCCGGCAACGATCTCCGCGTCTCATCCGGAGATCAATTCTCGATCACCGTCTCTGCCAACGGGATGACGGCAACGTCCGCGACGGTCGTTCCGGAGAGGCCAGCCGGACTGCAAACGACCCTCGCCGCGATGACGTTTACGCACGATACACTCACGGGCCGTGCCGGTGAAATGAGAGTCAGGATCAACAGTGCTGATTCGATGGAAGTGTCCTGGACGAATCCCAATGGCGGTGCATACTATGTTGTGATTGAGAGTGTCGATAGTGCCCGGCAACTGATGCGAACAGATTCGCTAATAGGCAGGGAGAGGGCGTTTCGCTTCGTCACCGAACCGACAACGACCGGTGGCTATCGGGTCAATCCATCTTCAATACAATATACCGGGCAGCATAAAATTGTGCTCTACAAGGTGAATCAAGAATATGTGAATTTGTACACATCACGCCAACAGGATTCACGCAGCTTGAATGAGCCGCTCACAAATGTAAAAAATGGTATGGGAATATTTACTGCGTTTGCGAGCGACAGCACGTTCATAAACGTGGTACTGCAGTAGGGGAGACAGAAGTATTTGCCACAAAGGTCACTCGCCTCGCTGAGCTCGGCGAAGCGGGCAGGAAACACAGAGAAAACACCTGGACGCCTCGACTTCGCTCGGCGACCACGCGTCGGTGTCCGATGAGCTAATACTCTGCCGGGAGTGATTGAAGTTGACGGTAGGTGAAGACCGGACCGTCCTTGCAGACATACACAGGTCCCACGGTACATCGACCGCATTTTCCCACGCCGCATTTCATCCTGTTTTCAAGTGTCGTAAATATTTGATCGGGCGTGAAGTTGAATTTTTCCAGCACCGGGAATGTGTACTTGATCATCACCGGAGGACCGCAGACGATAGCAATAGTATTCTCCGGCGATGGGGCCATCTTCTCCAGCACGGCCGGCACGAACCCGACAGACCCTTTCCAATCGGCGGTCTCGCCGCCCGGATCGACGGTAGTAACTAATTTCATGTCGGATCTTTTTCCCCACTCATCCAATTCTTGTTTATACACAAGATCTGCAACAGAACGGGCTCCGTAGAGGACTGTAATGTCCTTGAAATTGCTGCGTAGATCGAGTGCGTTCCAGATGACAGACCGCAATGGCGGCAATGCGATACCGCCCGCCACAAAGAGAAGATTCTTGCCGGTCCATGCTTCGATGGGAAAGATATTTCCATAGGGTCCGCGGAAGCCGATGGTGTCTCCCTCTTCTTTTCGCGCAAGGGCGGACGTAACCCGGCCAGCCTGGCGGAACGTGCACTCAATGTACCCGTCCCGCGTCGGCGACGAAGCTATGCAAAATGTTGATTCCCCTTCGCCGAAAACAGAATACTCGCCGAACTGTCCTGTCTTGAAAGAAAAGCGGGCACGATCGTCATCATTTGCGAAGGCGAGGCGGAACGTTTTCACGCCGGGAGCTTCGTCGATTGCTCTTTCGATCCGCATCAGATATGGTTTGTATGTATTTTCCATCGAAGTAGAATTCCAGAATAGTTCTGCTTGTTAGCGGCTAGCCAATCGCCGGAAGAAGTTCTGCAATTGCGATTATCTGTTCTTTCAAATTCATATCCGCCGGACAGGCGCGGGAGCATCGGCCGCAGCCGACGCATCCAAGAAAGTGATTTGTTTCCGGCAGATAAGAGAACTTATGCATCACACGCTGACGCCATCGTTCTGTCTGTGTCGGGCGCGGATTGTGACCGGTCGTGTGCACCGTGAACAATGCGAACGCACATGAGTCCCAACAGCGCAAACGATCGCCGGTGCGGTCATTGCCTTCGTCCTCAATTGTGAAGCATGAACAGGTGGGACAAACATATGCACATGCACCGCAGCCGATGCAGCGGAGAGACGCATTCTTCCAGATGGGATCATTGAAGGACGTCGCGAGTCTCTTCGTGATCTCTTCCGGAGTGAAAACCGCCTCCACCGTTGCCAGATATGAATCTTTGACTATTGTTGGCGCTTGTTCAAAAAGCGCTTCATTGGCGGCGACGAGTGATTGCCCTTTTTCAGTCACTACATCAACAAGATATCGTCCATTACTGATCGGAGTGAGCAGAAGATCGCTTCCGGTTGTGTCGCCGGGAGAGGAGCCGCAGGATGTGCAGAAGCACGCAGGATCAGAAGCGATGCAACTCATGCTGATGATTGTCAATGCCCTGCGTCTCTGTGTGACCATGGCGTCGGCATGTCCATCCGCGAAGAATTGCACGAACCGCGAAAGTGCTGCCGCGTCGCATGGACGGGAACCGAAGAGGATCATCTCAGGGATTTCTTTCTGCAGATGATCGGTCACTACCATGCCCTCGCTGTTCTGTCGATACGAGACGAGGAATTCTGCCTTTGGGAACAGAAGTGATTTCGGCGATTCCGCAGTCTGGACATAGTCGAAGACAATGGTTGCAGCATCGTTGACAGGTTTGAAGAAAACTTTCGGACCGACGCGCTGCGGCGCATGAAGCTGTTTACCGGCGGCGACCAACGCTCGAAGAAGAGCGTTCAAATTGTCATGTGTCAGCGTGTATGTCGTGGATGTCATCGGATGAATGCCTCCTTGTCTTCTACCCTGAAGGAGGAAAGCGCTGCGGGCGCGTCAGCTTTGATGCCGGGCTGGTAGCCGAATTCACGTTGAACGATATTGGACGCTTCGATCGTCAGGAGCGCGATCGGGATGCCGGCGGGACAAGCAAGCGTGCAGGAGCCGCATTGAATACAACGGCCGGCCAGGTGCATCGCTCTGTTGAGATGCCATTCAAAATTGCCGAGTGCGTGCGGTGCGACTGTCACCCATTGCGGCTGATTGCTCTCCGTAATGCACTTTGTACAGTAGCAGAGAGGACAGGCGGAACGGCAGGCATAGCACTTGAAGCAGCGGGAAAACTCTTCCTGCCAGAATGCGAAGCGATCGGCAACAGACATCGCCGCGAGGTCTTCCACTTCCTTTGTGACATGCGAAGGAAAGAGTACCGGATGACTTGTCGCGAAGGCCTCCAGAGATGGCCCATCATTCAACTCGGTCACTTGGTCATTGTCTACGACGAGTGTGATCGGAAATGAGCGCACAAATTGTTGTTCCGATGCCATTTGAACGATTGTCCGAACGACTGCCGGTGATGCAATAATGGCGGCCGGGCCCATCTCTTTTATCTCGTGTTTTGTGAGATAGACAGCGAGATTTTGTTTGCATCGCTGATCCCAGACAAGTGCTTTGGCATCATCGTTCGTGCGCGCAAAATGGGGACGAACACGACCGTCACTTCCTTCAGCATACCCGATGACAACCGATGCACGGTTTGATCCGAGAAGCTCAGCTGCTTTATGTTGGAGTGATTGCATACTCTATTCTTTTCTCTATAACATCTTTGGGGGCACGGTCATGAGACCGTGCCTACAAGTTGCTCTGTGTTCTTCCGAATGCTGCTTACGGCATCATTCGAGATCCTCTGGACTGCGGCAGAAAAAAAACTACGCGACGCCTCTTCTGGCAAGTTCCGGATATGCATTAAAAGGCCCAAGCGCCCGAATTTCCGCCACGGTCGTGTTCACGATTTCTGCCCACTTTGCTCCTTCGGCGGCCGAGACCCATGAGAATTTTACCCGCCGCATGTCGATTCCCATATATTCCATCATCTGCCGAAATACCATCCAGCGGCGCCGGGCGTGGAAATTGCCCGATGTGTAATGGCAGTCGTTCGGATGGCATCCCGAAACGATCACGCCGTCAGCGCCCTGAGCAAAGGATTTCATGATGAGATTGTAGTCAATACGTCCCGTGCAGGGGAAGCGAACGATGCGCACGTTCGATGCGTATTTGATCCGGCTCGTGCCGGTCAGGTCGGCACCGGCGTACGTGCACCAGTTGCAGACGAATGCAACAATTTTGGGTTCAAATGGGGCAAAGAGCTCCATGACTTCGGCGTACATTTGTTCGTGAGTGAATCCCTGCAGATCGATCGATCGTGAGCGGCAGAACGCTACGCAGGTTCCGCATCCCTGACACAATCCCGGATTGACACTGGCGACGGTCTTCAACACAGTGCCGTCGCGTCCTTTGATTTCTTCCGGGCCGATGGCACCGTACGGGCAAGCAGAGAAACAGAGGAAACAGCCGACACACGTTGAGAAAACCGGCGGTGCCGTGCGGTTGACGACGGCGATCACCGGCTCGCGTGTCAATTCGTCACTCGAGAAAAGCCCGATCACTTTGCTGGCCGCCGCCGATGCCTGACTGACAGATTCGGGAATATCCTTGGGAGCCTGGCAAGCCCCAGCAAGAAAGATGCCGGCTGTGTTGGTTTCCACAGGACGAAGTTTGGGATGTGCTTCGGAGAAAAACTGATGTCCGTCGTAACTCACATGCAGCGACTGCGCAAGAGCCTCCGCTCCTTCGTTGGCGACACCGGCTGTGGCGAGGACGACCATGTCCGCTTCAATTTCCACCGGCTGAGCACCAAGCAGCGTATCCGCTCCTTTCACAATCAGCTTCCCATTGCGTTCATACACACGCGAGACGCGTCCGCGAATGTATTGAACATGATCTTCTTCAATGGCGCGCCGGACAAATTCATCATATCCTTTCCCTGCTGCGCGAATATCCATATAGAAGACATAGGCATCAGCATCGTGCACTTTGTGTTTGTAGAGCATCGCATGTTTGGCCGTATACATGCAGCAGATTTTTGAGCAGTACTCGATTCCTTTGGCGGGATCGCGCGAT
>JAPLFO010000125.1:1556-7465 GCA_026390635.1 Ignavibacteriales bacterium | reverse complement strand
TGCATTTCAGGGTTCCGGCCAGCTCCGACTGGACGCGAGCAGGGAAGAGATCCTGCTGGGAGATGTAGTGGACCGAAATGCAGTGCCTTTCGAACTCACCGGCGGACGGAATGCAGGCAAGACGTTTCTTTGGAACACGACCTTCGACTATCGAATCAGCTCGAACGTGCAGGCATCTCTTCAATATTCGGGGCGATCTGAAGCTGGCGCCCGCATCATTCACACGGGCCGGGCAGAAGTACGTGCCTTTTTCTAGCAGTTTCGCGCCTTTTTTCAACCCTCTACGCTGTCTCCATTCATTATTTCCTTGCTTTCGGATGGGCTAACTATTATATTATACAGTGCTACGTAGAGAGTCCCGCCGGTTGCGGGACTTTTTTTTGATAGGATGTTACAGGTGCCTGCTTCTGCAGTCAGATGAGCGCGAAATACAAATGAAATCAAAAAACGCGGAAAACACCGAAGAACTTGTCCGGCCTATTCTCGAGGCAATGGGCGCGTATCTTGTGGAGGTCACCATCCGCGGTGAACGGGGAACAAAAATTCTCGAAGTGTTCGCGGACACCGACACCGGAATTTCCGCCGACGAACTCACACAAATTTCACGGGCACTTTCTGCAGAATTGGATCGCGTCGATCCCATCCCGGGGAAATATCGCCTTGAAGTCTCATCGCCGGGCCTCGGCAGGCCGCTAAAACTCCCGCGGCAGTATCTCAGGAATATCGGCCGGCACGTTGCGGTGACGTACATGACAAAGGAGGGGGCCGCCACACTCGAAGGAATTATGGATGCGGCAACTGATATATCAATAACAGTGACGGACAAGAAGAAAGCCTCCATTTCCATTAAGCATTCAGAAATAATAGAAGCATGTGTCGTTCCGTCCCTGAAGTGACGGAGAAACATGGTGATGCACAGTATTGAATTCAAATGATATTTTTCACTCCGGAGGTTTGTAATGAACTACGATATTGTCGAATCATTTTCCTCTCTCGTACGCGAGAAAGGAATTGATAAAGACATCCTCGCCGGCATCGTTGAAGACATTTTCAGCATGATGGTGAGGAAAAAATACGGACTCAATGCAAAATTTGACGTCGTCGTCAACATGGACAAGGGCGACATCCAGATTCTGCTTGAAAAAGAAGTCGTCGAGGAGGTTGTCGATCCGGTGACTCAGATCGATGTCCAAACTGCAAAGAAAGTCTCCGGTGAAGATCTTGAAGTCGGCGAAGACTACGTCGAGGAGATCGAACTGGTGGACTTCGGGCGTCGGCTCGTTGTTGCAGCGAAACAGAATTTGAATCAACGGATCAAAGAGCTCGAAAAGGAATTGATCTTCAACGAGTATAACGGTTCCGTCGGTGAAATCGTCGTCGGTGAGGTGTACCAGATACGCAAGAATGAAATTCTCATCCTTCACAACAAGAACGAGATCATCCTTCCGAAAAGCGAACAGATTCAAAAAGAGCGCTATAAGAAAGGTGATACCATTCGTGCCGTGATCAAAGAGGTGCGGAAGAATACCGGAACGCCATCTGTTATTGTGTCGAGGGCGGACGCCAGATTCCTTGAACGGCTTTTCGAAATAGAGATTCCGGAAGTCTACGATGGTATCATCGAAATCAAGTGCATCGCCCGCGAACCGGGCGACCGCGCCAAGGTTGCGGTGGAATCGCACGATGACCGCATCGACGCCGTCGGCGCCTGCGTAGGCATGAAGGGCGTCCGCATTCACGCTATTGTGCGCGAATTGAACAATGAGAATATCGATGTGATCAACTACAGTGAGGAGCCGCTTGTCTTCATTACGCGGGCGCTGTCACCGGCCAAGTTGAAATCGGTCGACATCGATTACGATAATCGCAAGGCTACCATTCTCGTAGCCGACGATCAGGTGTCGCTCGCCATCGGCAAAGGCGGACAGAACATCCGGCTCGCAGGCAAGTTGACCGGATTCGATCTGCAGCTTGTCAAAGAAGGCGCCGAGTATGATATGGATCTCTCCGAGTTTCAAGAAGAAATTGGAGAGGAAATTCTTGCCAAGTTTACCGAGCAGGGATATACGACTGCCAAACAGGTCATCGATGCGAACGTCTTCCATCGTCGAGCTTATCGAACAAGAGTTCGATGAAGCCGAGGTGGATGATGACGATCAGGAAGCCGGCGAATCCAGTGACCGACCGGAAGAAGCAGCCGACACTAAAGAACGCGCCGTAGAAAAATAATCATCACCAGCGGCTTTGAAGTTATCAAAGGATATCAATGGCTGATACAGGCGAAAAGAAAATAAAGATTTTCAATCTTGCGAAAGAACTCAATCTCTCCAGCGACACGATTATTGAGTTTCTGACGAAGAAGGGGTACAAAATCAAGGGATTGATGTCGCTCGTGGAGCCCGACATGATGAAGGATATCATGTCGCACTTCAAAAAGGACAGAGACGTTGCCGAGCGGCATCAGAAGAAAATCGCCGAGCTGAAAGAAACGAAGCGGAAGACAGCAGAGCCGAAGAAGGTTGAAGAGGTCAAGGCCGAACCGGCAAAACCGAAGGCAGGTGAACAGGCACCACCGCCCGAGCTCGTCATACCGGCTGCAAAACCTGAATCCGTTGTTCACCCGGAGCCCCCATTCGTAGAAGAAGCGGCAGCAATTCCGGAACCATCCACTGTTGCTCTGGAACCTGAAGTTCTTCCGGTTGCAGCGCTTGCGATTGTGCAACAACCGGAACCTCAGCCGGAGCCTTTGCATACCGAAGACGTCAAACCTCCCGCAGCTGCGGCACCGCCGCCGCCGGAAGAGCAGAAGCCTCCAGTACGGCCTAAAATGGAAGGCGGCAGGTACGTTTCGCCGCTCGATCGCCAAGTTCAAGCCAGAACATCCCGTGGGCTGACCATTAAGGGCAGAATGGATCTTACTCCGGTGAAAACGGCAAAACCGCAGGATGCCGCCACACTTCGAGCTGAAGAGGAGATCAAGAAAAAGAAAAAGAAGAAGAAAAAAATAAAAGACGAAAAACCGAAAAGCGCTGCTCCGACTGAAGGAGAGGGAGAGGAATCTTCCAAGAAGAAGAAGAAAAAGCGAAAGCTTCGTCCCGTTGCCGTCGATGACGTTCAGGTGAACGAGGCTATCAAGCGTACGCTTGCCGGGATGGACGAATCAACAGTCAGCCTCCGCGCTGCAAATCGGAAAAAGAAGAAACGGGAGAGAGAAGAAGAACGCGTGAGACAGCTCGAAGCAGCTGCAGGTGAAGAGGGCAAACTCCATCTCACAGAATTCCTTACGGTCGGTGAGCTCGCAAATCTAATGGGTGTTTCCGTTGCCGAGGTCATAGCGAAATGCATCGGACTTGGCTTGATGGTTTCCATAAATCAACGCCTCGAGAAAGACAACATCATGCTCGTCGCCGACGAGTTTGGATTTCAGGTTGATTTCCAACACGAGGTGGGTGAGGACATTCTCGAAGACGAGCCCGACGCGCCTGAGACACTCAAGTCACGCGCTCCGGTAGTAACCATTATGGGTCACGTTGATCATGGAAAGACCTCATTGTTGGACTACATTCGCCGCACCCGCGTCGTTGCCGGCGAATCCGGCGGCATTACGCAGCACATCGGTGCATATGAAGTGACACTGGACAACGGGAAAAAAGTCACGTTTCTCGACACCCCGGGTCATGAGGCGTTCACGGCGATGCGCGCACGTGGTGCCCAATTGACCGATATCGTCGTTCTGGTCGTCGCTGCAGAGGATAATGTGATGCCGCAGACACTGGAAGCAATCAGCCACGCACGGGCGGCCAATGTACCTATCATCATCGCCATCAACAAGATCGACAAGCCGGAGGCAAATCCCGACCGTATCCGCCAGCAATTGGGAGACAAAGGCGTGCTGGTGGAAGAATGGGGCGGGAAAGTCCAGTGTGTAGAGGTATCGGCCCGCAGCGGTAAAAATGTCGATTTGCTGCTGGAAAAAATCCTTTTGGAAGCGGAAGTTCTCGATCTAAAGGCTAATCCGGATCGTTTGGCACGTTGCGCCGTGGTCGAGGCGCAAATAGACAAGGGCAAAGGTATTCTTGCCACCGTTCTCGTGCAAAAGGGGACGCTCAAAGTCGGCGATCCGTTTATTGGCGGCATCTACAGTGGACGCGTCAAGGCAATGTTCGACGAGCGCGGTAACCGGCAGGAAGTCGCCGGACCCTCAACGCCTGTGCAGTTGCTGGGTTTCGACGGCATTCCCCAGGCCGGTGATCAGGTGGTGGTGGTCGAATCTGAACGCGTTGCCCGTGAAATCGGCTTGAAGCGCCAGCAGTTGAAGCGTGAACAGGATTTCCGCCAGATCAAGTTCGTCACACTGGACGAAATCTCGCAGCAAATCCAGGCCGGACAACAGGTCCGGGAGCTTTCGATGGTTGTGAAAGGCGACGTGGACGGATCGGTCGAAGCACTCTCCGATTCGTTGATGAAGCTCTCCACCGCGGAAGTTAAGGTACACGTGATCCACAAGGGCGTCGGGGGCATTTCTGAAAATGACGTTCTACTGTCAGCAGCGTCGAATGCGATCATCATCGGTTTTCATGTGCGACCGAACCTGAATGCACGCCGTCTTGCAGAGAAGGAAAAGGTCGATATCCGCCTGTACAACATTATTTACGACGCAATTAACGAAGTCAGGACCGCACTGGAAGGAATGCTCGCGCCAACGGTCTCGGAAGAAGTTACTGCAACGGTCGAGGTACGCGACACATTCAAGATTCCAAAAGTGGGTACGATCGCCGGATGCTACGTCACGGACGGAAAGATCGTACGGAACAACCGCATCCGCCTGTTGCGCGACGGTATCTCCATTTTCGAAGGAGGCATTGCCTCGCTGAAACGTTTCAAGGACGACGTCCGCGAAGTGGAACAGAGCTTCGAATGCGGTATCTCGTTGGAGAATTTCAACGACCTTAAACCCGGCGACATTATCGAGGCGTTCAAGCTCGTTGAAACAAAAAGAAAGTTGTGATCCATGTCTGTCAGAACTGAAAAGGTGGCATCGCTCATCCATCACGAACTGGGCACTATCATCAGCCGCAGCTACAGCGGAGGTGTACTGGGCTTCACGACAGTGACGGAGGTTCGTATGACACCGGATCTGAAGCTTGCGAAAGTATATGTGAGCATTTTCGGATCCACCAAGCAAAAAGAAGTGACGCTCGCGCGTCTGGAATCGGAGAAAGTACACATCCGTACTCTCCTGGCACAGCGGTTGTCCCTTAAGTTCATGCCCGCGCTGCAGTTTTATCATGACACCACAATGGACCGGGTGGAGAATCTCGAAAATCTCATCAAACAGATTCATAAGGATGACCCAAAGCCTGAGTGACGTGATGGAGCGGAATAGCGCAGCCGGCGAATTGAATTTCGAAGAAGGTGCCGTGCTGTTGATCGACAAACCACTGGATTGGACATCTTTTGATGTGGTGCATCGTGTTCGTCACGAGCTCCGCGTCAAAAAAGTGGGGCATTCCGGAACGCTCGATCCTCGCGCTTCCGGATTGCTGATTCTCTGTACTGGGAAGAAGACAAAACAAATTGAAACGTACGCTGCAGATGAAAAAGAGTATGTCGCCACCATGGAGCTCGGTTCCGTAACAGCCAGCTTCGACACAGAGACTCCCACGACGGTCACGGGAGACTACACGACAATCTCTGTGGACGTTGTGCGTCGTGCGCTGGAGTCGATGATGGGACGCCAATTGCAGATTCCCCCCATGTATTCAGCTCTCAAATACGGCGGCACACCTCTCTACAAGTATGCCCGGAAGGGAAAAACGGTTGTACGCGAACCTCGGGAGATCCTCATAAGCGAATGCGAACTACTCGATTTCTCGCCTCCGCTGGTCACGTTCAGAATGGTGTGCTCC
>JAPLFO010000125.1:0-1518 GCA_026390635.1 Ignavibacteriales bacterium | reverse complement strand
GTGGATGAGTGTGGCACGAAACTGGGATGTGGCGCATATTTGAAGGAGTTGCGCCGGACGCGGGTTGGCGGCTTTCGAGTGGAACAGGCCTTGACCATCGAAGAACTGTGCAATCGCATCGGTGCAGAGCGCTTTGCCCGGAGGAATGCCCAATGATCATCGTACGGAGCCTGGCTGAGATTCAACGGAATCCCGCGTCAGTGGTCACCGTCGGAACATTTGACGGAGTTCATGTTGCGCATCAGAAGATTATCGGCGAGGTGGTTAAGAAAGCGCGCCGGTCCGGTTCACGGAGTGTCATCCTCACGTTCGACCCTCATCCCCGCCATGTTCTTTTCCATACAGTCCGGAGCAACCAGGCACACGAAGAGTACGCCTTCGGTGTCTTGACGCCGATGAAAGAAAAACTGTGCATCTTCGAGGCGATGGGAGTCGATTGTGTTTTCATCATTCCGTTCACGAAGGAATTCGCGGGAACATCTTTCCGTGATTTCTATCGCTCCTACATTGTCGATGGTATCGGTGTGGCCGAAGTGGTGGAAGGCTATGATCATAGTTTCGGCAAGAACCGCGAAGCGGGTCTGCAACAGTTGCGCGATCTGGGGGAGGAATTCGGTTTCACCGTTGACGTGGAAGAACCCGTCTCGGTCAACGGAACTGTCGTCAGCTCGTCGCGGATCCGGACGGCGCTGTATGCGGGGGATGTTGCCGGCGCGGCAAAGATGCTCGGACGACCGTATGTCATCGGCGGTATCGTTCAGCGCGGCGATCAGCGCGGACGTTCCCTTGGATTCCCGACGGCGAATATCGAAATCGACGACCAGGATAAACTACTCCCCGCAAACGGTGTCTACGCGGCACGGACAACCATCGGGGGTGTTTCACACGGCGCATTGTTAAGTATCGGCGTGCTGCCGACCTTTTTTGACGTACATGTGAGACAATGTGAAGTCCATGTATTTGATTTTGACGGCGATCTGTACGGGGCGACACTGACGATCGAGTGCGTGGGTCGCATTCGTGACGAACGCAAGTTCGCATCGGTTCCGGAACTCATTAAAGAAATGGAAAAAGATTCATACAAAGGAAAAATTCTATTATCACAATCACATCTATCATGAAGGAGTCAATATGTCATTGACCAAAGGCCATAAGGCCGAACTCATCAGCAAATTCGGCAAAGGAACAAACGATTCCGGCACTCCGGAAGTCCAGATTGCCATCCTGACCGCAAACATCAACGCGCTGTCGTCACATTTCAGCAGCCACAAGAAGGACCATCATTCGCGCCTCGGATTGCTGCGCATGGTCGGCAAACGCCGCCGTCTTCTCGATTATCTGATGGAGAGACATATCGATCGCTATCGCAAAATAATTCAAGAATTGGAAATTAGAAAGTAACGCTGTACAAGAATCGGGAATACTTCTATGGTCATTACAAAAGAAATTTCAATCGGTAAGGACGTCATCTCCTTTGAGACCGGTCGTTTTGCCAAACAGGCAGACGGCGCGGTGATG
>JAPLFO010000076.1 GCA_026390635.1 Ignavibacteriales bacterium | reverse complement strand
AATGGTCACACCCTGAATTGAACCGACCAATGACGGAGCACTCATCCACATCCCTGTCGCCGTATTTTGTGATATCGTCATCGGTCCCACGAGCGTTACAGAAGACACAGCGATATTGTCTGAATACATATTGATACCGGCGCCTGTCTGAGACAAAAATCCGCCTGATCCGTTTGCCGAAAAGTCTCCGCCTGTAATCGTGATACCATTCGAGCCGTCTCCGATATTCAGTCCGTGCCGAAGATTGCTGCGGGATGTAATTCTATCCAGGTAAACGGCTGAAGCATTTACGAGCAGGATGCCATCCTGGGTATTGCCTTCGCAAAGAACATCTGCAATCCGCAGATTCGAAACTCCGTATGCGTAGAGACCATAATTGGGTGCCTGTTTCAAAGCCAAAGCGCTAATGTCGACATTGTTCGAACGCACCTCAATTCCGATCCCCGCTGGAGGAACGATAACGGTCGCGTTGCCTGCTCCGACAACAAAAACAGCTTTGTCCACAACGACAGATTCTCCATAGGTTCCTGCAGCCACGGAGATGACATCCCGCTTCTCGCGCGTTCTTCCAGAGGCTGCTGACAAAAGTGCAGCCGTGATTGTACGCTTGGGAAGATCCGGAGAAATTCCGGGATTCGCATCGCTACCCGATTGAGAAACATAGATGGTCTGTTGTCCGGAGGCCACGCTTCCAAGCATTGTCACGAGAACAATTGCGCATGCTATTTGATTCCTTCTGCCCATAACTCTGCCGAGGCGCCATTCAAACACGCTGCCACCATACAGATGTGCGCACTGCGACGGATTTTTCAAAACTCATAGCGCACACCAATCGAAGGGACAATACCAATCTCACTGCGCGTTGTCAAGACCGGCGGATTCACGCCATAGTCGGTCACGGGAGACTCCAGCGGTTTTCTATTGTACACATTCTGAATATCAACATAGGCAACAAGTGTCGTACTACTGAACTCATATGTTTTTGAGACTCGAACATCCAGCCGGTGATTGTCACCAATGCGGGAAGCGTTGTAGAGCTCTTTCGCCTTGTCCCAGTGATTGATTCCGAAGGGAGTGTACGGTTTACCGGTCGAGTAATAAAAATTTGCGGAAGTCTCCCAGTTCGATTCGAAGACGTAGCCTCCGCCAACGTGTCCGACAAAAAATTGATCGTTGCTGCTGGGACGAGAGACGCTGTCGGCCGCCGTGAAGCGGGTTTGGCTTATGGTGATGCCCAGAGATCCATACCATGGCGTTCCGGTTTTCTGAAGAAAGAACTCTACACCACGCGAATAACCAGTGGCCGCACTCTTGAGGAAATCCACGCCAAAGGAAGCATATGCCTCGCCCCAATCACCCAGGGACGACGAACCTGTATTGCTCATCACCAGATAGGATCGCAGGAGGCTCAAGGGGTACTGTGAGTACCGTTTCTCGTACACTTCCACACTTGCCTTCAAATCGTCCTGTACATTGTGTTCTATCCCGGCGATGTAGTGATCTGCGCGCAGATAGGTCAAGGAATCGCGACTGTACGGGTTGGTCATGAGCCAAATGTATGCCGGCGATTGATAGTACCGCCCGGCAGATACCGTCAACTTCGTCACCGGTGTTATCATATACGTCATCGAAGATCGAGGTCCTACAACATTTCTTTCGGTATTGAGCATCGTGAAGCGGTCGAAACGCAACCCGACGGCAATCGAAAACCTTCCCCACGACTGCAGCAGCTGTGCGTAGGCCGCATACTTCGACACCGATGAATCGAACCGCTGATCGATATCGATTTTAATAGCCGGGCCTTTGTATTCTGCAAAGAGTACATTCGTGACAAGGTGACCCGAGAGAGCAATACGCCTGGCCTCTGCCCCAAAAGATAATTCTGTGGAGGGCGTGAGTGTGAGCGCGACATCTTCTCTGAATGAGAGTTCCTTTTCGTACGACATTGAATTGAATTTGGGTTTCTCGAAGATATCGAATTGAAAGTATTCAAAATCCTGATAGGACCGGCTGATGCTGAATTTGGAGTAGAGAATGCCCGAAGCATACCGCCAGGAAGCGCCGCTCACAAATTTGTTCTGGTTGGTGAACATCATGATAGAATTATTGCGCAAATTCGTGTACGTGTCGTTGTGATATTTCATCCGATCAACGGCGCCGAGAAAGACAAAAGAGAAATTGTGCGTGGCTGAGAGATCATACGATACTTTTGCAAGGCCGTCATAAAAATATGGAACATACGCCAACTTATACGCCTCAAAAAGGGGCTCCAGATAACTTCGCCGAACGGAGAGAAGGAACGATCCTTTCGTAAGAAGAGGCCCTTCGGCGCTCAGACCAAATTGCGTGGCCGAGAGGATTGCGCTGCCGTGGTAACCGTCACGCGCTCCCTCGCGGAGCGAGTTTGATCGTACCATAAACCTGTGCAACACCCGGCAGATTTGCAACCACCCGTGCTATGTCATCCAAGGAGCCCGCATCGTGCCGGATCTGTTGCAGCGAAAGCGCGTGCAGGCTCAAAGGCATTTCCCGTGTTTCTGTGACTTTATCTCCCGTCACGGTAACTCCGGCCATCGCAATCTCGTGTTCAAGAAGTGCAGCACGAATACTTCTTCGGCCGCCGGGAGTCACAATCACGCTGCGGACGATCACCGTGTCGTATCCAAGAGCAATGACCAGAACATCATGCGACCCTAGCGGCACGGACTCTATGGTAAAGCGCCCTTCTTCATCGGTGGCCGCGCCAATGGAGGTGCCGAGAATGATGATGCTCGCCAAAGGCAGCGGTTTGTGTGAAATACTGTCCCGCACTTCTCCTGAGATCGTTCCGTTTCTATGAGATTGACCAAAAGCACAAAGGGATGCTCCGGCGAGAAAAAAGAATACCTTTGCTGCAAAGTGAGAGGTGATCTGTAATAAGTGATAAGTGATAAGTGATATGTGAAAAGTGATAAGTGATAAGTTATATGGTAAGAGCTTGATCCTCTTTCTGTTTCAAACTCTTGATGCATCATCCTCGCCGTCATCTCGAGCGAGCCCCAAAGGGGCGAGTCGAGAGATGCCCAAGGTGATGCATGAATGAGACAAACACAAATTCATCTATCTAGACCACAGCATCGTAGAAACAAGATTTCCGGTGCATCTCCCTAGTTTTTTTTCTCTTTTTCTTCAACAACAACCGGAACGACATCATCACTGTGATCCGGCTGGAATTCGGGAACAAGGACCCGCAGCGCATAGCGCATCTCGGCCTCTGTTCCCTCCTTTGCGACCTGCTGCAGTATGGAAATTTTGTCACGCAACTCCGGGGCTATCGAATCATGGTGATTGTCTTTACGGGGAACACGATAGACTCCGTTGCGGCAGACAAAGATTTTCTTATGCGATGTCGGAGCCATTTTTTCGTCGTGAAGCACCAACTCTTCAAATAGTTTTTCTCCCGGACGCAATCCGGTGAAGATGATATCGATATCTTTTCCCTCCTGAAGCCCGCTGAGGCGGATAATGTCGCGGGCCAGCTCAACGATGGATATCGGATCTCCCATATCAAGCATAAAGATTTCGCCGCCTTTTCCCATCGTCGTCGCCTGCAAGACGAGCTGGACGGCCTCCGGGATGGTCATAAAATAGCGTTTGACCCCGGGATCAGTCACAGTCACCGGTCCTCCCTGTGCAATCTGCTGATGGAACAAAGGGACCACGCTGCCGCGGCTTCCCAGTACATTGCCGAAACGAACCGCGATGAATGGTTTCTTGGTACGGTAGGCGACATTCTGGACCGTCAATTCCGCCACCCGTTTCGTCGCCCCCATGACGCTCGTCGGGTTGACTGCTTTGTCGGTGGAGATGAGCAAAAATCTCTCCACGTTGAACTCGGCCGCAAGCATCGTCATATTGAATGTTCCGCCGACATTGTTGGAAACGGCGTCCTCAATATTCTGCTCCATGAGGGGAACATGTTTGTGCGCTGCCGCATGGATGATAATTTCCGGCAGAAAGGTGCGCATGACATTGCGCATCCGTTGCAAGTCGCGAACATCGGCAATAGATGTTACCAGGGAAATTTCGGGATATTTCTTCCGGAGTTCATTTGCGATGGCATAGATACTATTTTCTCCATGACCCAGCAGAATCATTTTCTCCGGCGCGAAACGGATGATCTGGCGGCAGATCTCGGAGCCTATGGATCCGCCTGCTCCGGTGACAAGAACTTTTCGATTATGAAAGAGGCGCCGCACTTCCAGGAAGTCGGTTTCGATCGGCTCACGGCGCAACAGGTCTTCGATTTCCACTTTCCGGAGGCGGGAAACGCTTATGGAACCATCCAGCAGCTCATGCATGCCCGGCACGATCCGCGGAACGATGCCGATGTGTTTGCAGATTTCGACAATCTCCCGGATTTCCCTGCCGCTCACAGCAGGAAGGGAAATGACGATCTGGGTGGCTCCGGTTTTTTTAACAATCGCGGGAATTTGATGCCTATCCCCCATCACCGTGATTCCGCGAATATTCAGATTCAGCTTGTGTGGATCGTCATCGATAAAGGCAACGGGGTTCATGTTCAGCCGGGGGGTGCTCTGCATTTCCTGGGCCATGGCACGCCCGGTACTTCCGGCACCGATAATCACAACAGGAACGAGATCATTCTTTGTCGCCATCTGACGCAATCGTTCAACAAACCGGATGCTGAAACGCGCCCCGCCGATGAACATCACAGTGAAAATTCCATCCATCGTTGGAGTGGATTGTGGAATTCCCTGCACAAGCAAGGGAAGTTTGGTTGCGAGAAGGTAGTACAGGATATTTTCGCCTATCGTCGCAAGGATGCCCACGCCCACAATTTTACCAAGCTCATCCACACTGGCGTGCGCCCAGTAACTGCGGTAGAGACCGGAGAATTGGAACGTGACCATTTTGATGAATGCAAAGAGAAAGGTAAGAATGACAAGCTGATCTTGTAGAGGAGCGATGGCACCAAAGCCTTCCAACCGCAGCGCCAGGACCAGCAAAGGCGTAATCATGAACGCAACAAAGTCAATAAAGAAGAAGTGCCGATTCCGGATCGATGAAATCCAGCCCAAAAGCACAAGCCCTCTGCGCATACAATCTCCGCGAAGTGGATGATACTTAAGCTTGAAGAAGAGAAAAGGTTGGGACCCTGTTCGGTTAAAATTTAGTCAATTCTGTTTGAGAATCAAGTTTTTTCTATCGTCTTGGTGAGTCTTATGACGCAGATCACAATCCTACAGGATTTTTGAATTTTTTCGTTCCGGATGGACGACATATTTGAAGAACGAGTACTATCCTGTTTCAAGCTCCGTAGGAGCGACAAACAAACTGTTGCAATGATGCTGTTGTCGTGTAACATCAGTGAATCAGATTCTCCCTGCAACGACAGATTATGTTTCAGAACAGGATTCAGCCGGGATCGGTTCCACAGCAAAAACGGACACCCCCCTCGACTTCGCGTTTCACGCCTGCGTGAAACGCGGCGCTCGGGGTGACGCGGTGCTTTTTCTATAGACGTCTGCGTTGTAATGTGCGTGCAGCCCGACACGCATGCGTGTCGGGCTACTTTGCATTCTTCAGGATTGCGAGAAGGAAGTTCCAAAACTTCTCGACAGAATCGATATAGATTTTCTCATCCGGTGAATGGACGGCTTCCAACGTCGGACCAAACGACACCATATCCATGCCGGGGTACTTCTCTCCGATGATGCCGCATTCGAGTCCGGCATGAATCGCCTTCACATGCGGATCGACACCGTAGAGCTCTTTGTAGGCATTCTTTGCCGTCTTTAAAATTACGGAGTCGAGATTCGGCTTCCAGCCCGGATACCCGTCCGTGGTAACCGCTTTCGCACCACCCAAGATCAATACAGCGGCAACGCTCTGCACGACTTCGTCGATCTCGGAGGCAACAGAGGAGCGCTGAGAAGTGATGATTTCCACCTGCTTCACGTCCGTCTTGATGATAGCGACGTTGGTGGATGTCTCCACAAGTCCGGCGATATCTGCGCTCATTTTTATCACGCCATGCGGCAGCGCTGCGATAGTGAGGCACATCTGTTTGATTTGATCTTTTGCAATCACTTTGCCCTTCTTCGGCGCTTCGTGCGGCGTCAACTCGACGAGAAGATCCGGCTCCACGGAGGAAAGTTCCGCCTTCAGCACTTCGGTCATCTTCGCAACGAGCTTGATCGCCTTCTTTGCATCTTTGGCAGGAACGTACACCAGGGATTCTGATTCCCGCGGAATGGCGTTGCTCTTGTTGCCGCCTTCCATGCAGCATACGCGCGCACCAGTGTCAATCAACGCAAGCAGAACACGGTTCATGATCTTCAGTGCATTGCCGCGGCCTTTGTCGATCTCCAGACCTGAGTGACCGCCCTTCAACCCTTTGACCGTCAGCATCAACGCAGCGGATTTGCCCGGCACCTTGTTCCATTTGATCTTCCATGTGCCGTGCGTGTTACGGCCGCCCGAACAACCGACATAGAGCGCGCCTTCTTCTTCAGAATCCAGATTCATCAGCGTCATGCTCTTCAAATATCCCGGCTTCAACCCGTTCGCGCCGGTCAATCCGGTTTCTTCATCGGAGGTGAAGAGGAATTCCAGCGGTCCGTGGACAAGCGTTCTGTCTTCCATGATTGCGAGATTCGTCGCAACAGCGATGCCGTTGTCGGCGCCGAGGGTCGTTCCGTTGGCCATGATCACGTTGCCTTTGCGGACGAGTTGCAGAGGATCTTTTTCAAAATCGTGGACCGTGTCCTTGTTCTTTTCGCAGACCATATCCATGTGTCCCTGAAGACAGATGGATGCCACATTTTCATGGCCGGGCGTGGCGGGTTTACGCACGACCACATTCAAGCGCTTGTCCTGAACAACTTCCAGGCCGAGCTTCTTTGCAGTCTGCACAAGATAGTTGGAAATCTGTTTTTCATTTTTTGAGCCGTGGGGAATTTTTGCTATCTCGGCAAAATATTTCCACACGAGC
The DNA here is from genome assembly GCA_026390635.1 of Ignavibacteriales bacterium. Lineage (GTDB taxonomy): Bacteria > Bacteroidota > Ignavibacteria > UBA10030 > UBA8401 > JAPLFO01. The sequence goes on along the minus strand of JAPLFO010000076.1, from coordinate 5,726 downwards.
GCGGGCTTTAGTCCTTCTATCGCAGCTGACATATGCAGGATCCTTTCAAAGTGAATGACATAAATTACAGTGGTTCAGTGGAAAAAGATTGCCACAGAGCCCCTCGACGCAGCCTCGCTGTGCGAGGCTTTGCTCGGGATGACGCACAGAGAAAATAAGGAGAACACAGAGGAATGAATTTTGTCTTTCGCATCACCGGACACCCGGCACCGCAAGACAATCTTCCTTCACAAGCCGCCGCACGAATACGCCGGTTCGTTTATACAGCCCATCGCCGTCTTCCGGGAAAGATCTTTTCATCTCTTCCACAATTGCACCGAGCGTGGCAACACCGTCGCACCTTTTCCAGAGAAAGCTTCCATAGACATCAAGGTTCACTCGAAGATTCGGATGCTTCAAACGCGGCAGAAGCCAGGGAGCGACCCACGGATGAGTAAATTTGGGAATCAGCAGTATCACCAAAGCGTCGGTAGTTTCTTCCCACGGAACCAACCGCGTGGGTGCAAGATCGAGAAGATTGATGGAAGACGCCGGTTTTTTTGACATGAGCAAACTTTTAGTTCAACGATGGACGACGTGCCAGTAAAAAATTCTCGCCCCCACCCGAGATGCGTGAGAGCGAGATGAAATTCATGTGATATGATCCTCGGTCATTCCAGCGAGCGTCACCTCGGCTTCGCTCGGTGACCGACGAACCACGGGATCCCGAGACCGGGGCCTTCGGGTTCGCGCTGCACGCATGCGTGCAGCGCTACTAGAATGCTGCGCTTGGCGGCGCGGGTTCATCTGCAGCACCCGCTTTCTTTATCGGAATCAACGTCAGCACGAGGCCGATCACAATAAACACGCCGATCGATGTGATAAACGACGACACCTGGAAGATCACCGGGATGTCGACTTCGTAAAATTTTAATCCGGCAAACACAAGGCCCATCAGCGCCTCGCCGGCAATAAGTCCGGAGGCAACCAGCACGCCTGCGTTTTCGACGCGCGTCTTCTGCGCAAGATTGAATTGTTTCTTCTCGGCCATTCTGTCCACGAGCCCGCGAACGAGCCCGCCGATGAAAATCGCAAACGTCGTTTCCAGCGGCAGATACATTCCGACGCATACGAGCATCGGACTCTTGACCTGTGTCAGGATAAACGCAACGGCCATCAGCATGCCCACGATGATCAGGGGCCACGCCATTTCACCGCCGACAATTCCCTGTGAGAGCAACGACATCAAACCGGCTTGCGGTGCGGGCAGCGCTTTTCCGCCAAACCCAAGTCCGCCGGATTTCATGTCGCTCTGCTGGAGGATCATGAGCGGGAAGAACATGACCAGAGATGCCACCACAACGCCGATCAGATCGCCCACCTGCATCTTCCACGGTGTTCCGCCAAGGATATGTCCGACTTTCAGATCCTGCAGCATTTCGCCTGCCACGGCTGCAGAGACGCAGACGACCGCTGCAACACCGAGCACGGCAGAGACGCCCTGGACGCCCTTCATTCCGAGCACTACCATCAACAAGGCTGAAATGATAACCGCGGAGATGGTGAGGCCGCTGATTGGATTGTTGCTCGAGCCGATCATGCCGACAAGATAGCCGGAGACCGCCGCAAAGAAGAATCCGGCGATGAGCATCACCACCGTTGCCGTGAGCGCAGCCGCGACGGCTCCGCTGAAATAGTTGTAGATGAAGAATGTCGCAATGGCGCAGAGCACAATACCGGCAAGGACATAGGTGAGCGGAAGATCTTTTTCGGTTCTTGTGACAGCAGTAGAACCGGAGGCCGCCTTCTTCACGTCACTGACAGAGCGCTTGAGTCCGGCGCCCAAATTCTTCCTCATCTTATAGAGCGTGTTGCCCGCTGAAACGAGCATACCGCCGATGGCGATCGGACGAACGAAGTAGCGCCAGATTTTATTCGCAATCGCAATCCAGCCGTCATAGTCCGATTCGATCATGCCGCGATACTGATCGATCGTTACCACCTGCTTCGACGCGTTGTCGATGTACTGTTGTGGAACGCCTCTGGCATCCACCGATGTCGCAACAGCGGTGTACTTGCTGGTGATCTTTTCAAAATCCTTCGCATCATACAGCGAGGGGCCGAGCAGGAACATCAACAGCGGCACGAACAGTCCCCACGCAAGCAGGCCGCCGGAGAAATTCAGCGATGCAAGACGCGGGCCGATGATGTAACCGACGCCGATGTACGCCGGGCTCACGCCGGGCGTGGAGATTACCGTGCCGCCCTGGCCGACGATTCCGTTTGCTGTAATCGACTTTGAACCCGGAACAACCGCACGGGCAAAGGAAACAAATTTCTCCCAGCTTGCCGCAAACACATTCAGCTTGCCCAAAATCTGAATGAACGCACCGATGCCCATTGCTGCAAACAATGTGCCGGCTCCACCGCCGCCCGATTGACCGGCCTTGTGGATTTCAGAGGCTGCGACGGATTCCGGAAACGGGAGTGTTGCATCTTCCACCATCACGCGGCGCAGCAGTGTCACAAACAGAACGCCGATGATACCGCCGACAAGCATGATTGCGGTGGCCTGCATGTAGTACTGGATGGGATCTTTGGAATCCCAGATACCGGAGATGAAGAATGCGGGAATGGTGAAGATCGCACCGGCCGCAACGGATTCGCCGATCGATCCGACAGTTCGGGCGAAATTCTCCTCCAAAATGGAGCCCTTCATCAGACGCAGAAGCGCCATGCCGATGACGGCCGCGGGATATGTTGCGGCGATCGTCATGCCGGCTTTCAGTCCGAGGTAAGCGTTCGCCGCTCCGAGAATGACGCACATCACCAGGCCGATCAAGAGAGCGCGGAGCGTGAATTCCTTCATGTCGGTTTCCGCCGGCACGAAGGGACGAAACGTGGGTGTTTCTGCCATGATTTCTCCTATGATTGAATAAGATGAATATAGTATGGAATCAGTATAACAAAATTTTTGTGCAGCTGCTCAATACAAAAAAAGATTCGCCACAGAGATCACCCCTCGACTTCGCGTTTCACGCATGCGTGAAACGCTACGCTCGGGGTGACGCAGTGTCTTCCGAAGATAGTGTAACTGCTTAGACTCAGCTATAGTCACTTAAATCCGAGAATTGCCTTGAACACATGTCCGGCCATCGACGGATTTTCTTTCAGCCGGCGGACGGAATATGCGTACCAATGGCTTCCGTACGGCGTATAGACGCGCATCCGGTGGCCTTCGCTGACAAGTTCCCGGCGGCGCTCCGGACGAACGCCAAGAAGCATCTGAAATTCATACTGCTGCGGCGTCAGCTTCAAGTCCATGACGATTTGCCGGGCGGAGGAAAGTAATATGTCATCATGAGTCGCAATGCCGACATACGAACCCGCTTCCAGAAGAATCTTCAGTAATCGCACGTAGTTCTGCTGAACTTCCCGCCGGCCTTTGAAGGCAATCTCCGCCGGTTCCACATAAATTCCCTTGCACAACCGGACGTTTGCTCTTTCAGCCGCCAGATGCCGGACGTCCTCCTCGCTGCGTTTCAAGTACGCCTGAATAACGATACCGACATTGTCATATTTGTTTTTCACCGCGCGGAAGACCTCGAGTGTATCGTCGGTGACCGTGTGATCTTCCATATCGATACGCACGAAGTTTCCTGCTGTTTTCGCAGAGGCGACAATTTCTTCCACATTGGCCTGGCAGAATGTCTTGTCGATTTTAAGTCCGAGCTGTGTCAGCTTCAGTGAAATGTTGGAATCCAGTTTCTGCTGCGTGATCTTCGCAAGAACTCTCTTGCACTCTTCGCGCGCGGCAATTGCCTCATCGCGTGTAAAAACATCTTCGCCGAGAACATCTATCGTTGCCATTGTGTTTTCGGCATTCAGGCGGCGGACACAGTCGGCGCCCTCATCCAGCGTTGCGCCGGCGATATATGGTTTGGCGAAATATGCAATAACCGGTTTTGGTGTCAGCGGAAGGAATGCAACAACGAGGTGATCAAAAAGATTCATATACTTATTCAACTCCTGTGAGCGGTGTTCCCTGCGGATATTCAATACTGAACAGAAACTTCCAGGTTTGCTTCCCGGACGGATTCAGGGACATCGTCCATGTTACCATACCCTGCTCGTCTTTCTTCAGATCTTTTTCCGATGGTTCCAATTGTGTGATGATTATTTTTTCATTCTGCGAGAGTGGCAGCTGATCCTGGATGGTGACCGACTGCGCGCTCTTCCGAGTGTTCTCAAGCGTGAAGCGATATTCATACGTGATGCGCACACTTCTTGTAAATGTTCCCGTGTACTCGGTCATTTTGTTCACAAGCGTGCGCTCAATTTTCATCAACGGATCGACGCCAAGATACACATCAAACGATTCGCCCGGTGCGACGGCTTTCATCGACGAGGATGCGACAAAATCGCTCCCGGCGAACACGTTCATCACTCCCGGAAGAAACGGAAACTCCGAAATATTCTTAACGGCCGCTTTTGCATAGACAAACGGTGTGAGTTTCGGGGCGGAGGAATAGGATCGTTCTGCCGACAACAGCACTTGTGTTATCAGGACGCGCACCGGTGAATTGTCCGATGGGATCGTAGCCGGCGCTTTGATATGAAACTGTGCCGATACCAATTGCGAGACAACCTCCGCATCGACGGATGATATCACGGCATTGGCATTTTCCGCCACCGCTCCGGCGAAGTCCATTTTGTCCGCGCGCATCATGCGCATGCTTTTCAGCAAATGCTGCTGCTCCGCAATCGAAAGATACCAGGGCGAGAGATCCGGCTTGATTCCGCTCACGTCGGGCCGCGCCGTTGAAAGGGACACATCAATATTCGACCAATCCTCCCCGGTACGCTGCACGATAGTCCCGGCGTACGTCAGATCGACTGCGTTTGATTCAGGAGAGACCCGGACATCGTACTGCGGCGTCCACCTGGCATCGCTCACCACATAGGTGACTCCAATCGTCGCCTCCCCTGCCTTTGCGACCTCCAGCCGGACCAACACATTCTTCGATGCCCGCATCCGGCGAGCACCCATCATGTCGATCTGCCGCTGCAGTGCGTCGATCTTCTCCTGCAGGAGCGAGCGTTCCTTCGTTAGTTTTCTGATTTCGGAGGCGAACCTGGTGAGGTTCTGATCCAGAAAAATAATCACGCGCTGCCAGTCTTCCGGCGTCGGTCGTTGTATCTTCAAGTCTTTGGAAATATTGTCCGAGGATTGCGCCTTGATCTGCAGGACAAAATCCCGCTCGGAGGTCACCGTGCCCATGCGATCCACTACTTCCTGCTGCTGATCGCGCAGAGTGGTCAATCGATCCGTCAACTCACGCAGGCGTTCTTCGGGGATCGTGTCGCTCTGGACAGGTTCCACCCGCACGTCGATGATCTTCGCCCCGGCCGACTCTCCGGAGACACGGACAGAATTATCGATGATTCCAAACGGGAGTCCGGAAAATGACAGCGTCTGCGCGCCGGGTTGCAGGGAGGTCTTTGCAGTGCGGGTAACAGCGGCGCGATCAAGATAGACGGTAACGGAAGTAATGGATGACGAAAGCTCCCTGCGGGGCGTTGCGGCATCGACGCGGGAAAAAAGTGCCGCGCATGAGATCACCATCGTATACCAAAATATTTTCTTCATGTGAAGAATACCTCCGGCTGCAATCGTTTGATCATTGAGACTCACTTCTGCCTGATGCAGTTATATAGACCCGGTTCAAAGAAAAGATTTGCCACAG
>JAPLFO010000113.1 GCA_026390635.1 Ignavibacteriales bacterium | reverse complement strand
GGTTCATACTCGGCATCGGTGCATCCTATCTCCGGAAGGGCGCCTATGCGCCATTTTCTTCCAACGGTTTGGAAGACTCCTATGATCCGGGCGATGAACTGTCGATGAATGCCGGCTTTGATTTCAGCACGGCAGACCGACAATCGCGCCTTTCCATGGATCTGACCATGACCGGCTACACCGCCGACAAACTCAACGGAGAAAAACTTATTCAGTCCGGGATACGGTTTATGCTGATCGCCAGCTATTCTGTCAAGTTGAAAGCGATATCGCACGTCATTCAATTGAGATCGCGCGTTCGGACACAAAGTGAGTTGTTCAGCGCGTCGTACTCCATCAAATACAAGAATTCACAGCACTACGAATTGTCCTATGCGCCGTCGGTTCCGCTATCGGGCACAATAATGTTGAACGGGGCGGTGGAGATGAAAGATTATACCGGAGACCAAATCCCCCTCGGCAATACCATCTACGAAACGGGAAAGGCCGTCATTGTCTCCGCGGCAGCCGAACTGCAGATGCGGCTCAGCGACGTCTTCTCCTGCACGGCGGGTTTCAAGGCCGGTGCCGGGGACGTGACGATGGACAATGTAGCGTACTCGGCCTATGGATTGGAATTTATGATCGGCACGAAATTGCTCTTTTAGTTTGTCTGTCATCATCATTAGAGGAAGGGATATGTCATGAACTATCGTATGCTCCTTGTACTGTCGCTCGGCTGCGTGCTCGCTGTTGCGCAGGAGAAGGGGCCGCAGACGATTGCGATTCTCCCGTTCGAAAATAATTCCATTGTCGACAAGGAGAAATTGGATCCTCTCCGCAAAGGTCTGGCCGACATGCTGACCACGGAAATGTCCAAAGTGAAGGCGTTGAAGGTTCTGGAGCGGTCAAAAATTCAGGTCGTGGTGGAGGAACTCAATCTCGGCGAGACCGAGTTGGTCGATAAGAATACGACGCAGAAGATGGGAAAATTGCTCGGGGCGCGGGTGCTCCTGTTCGGCGGCTTCACAAATCTTTTTGATGACAAACTGCGGATTGATATTCGCATCGTCCGGACGGAGACGGGGGAAGTGTTGAAAGCGGAAGAAGAAACCGGCGAGTTGAAACAATTTCTGCCGATGCTCCAGGCGCTGGTAAAGAAAGTGGCCTCAGAGCTCGACGTGGCGTTGACAGCGGATGAAGAAAATACGCTGGCAGCGTCGGATGACAACAAGTTCAACAGCTATGTGCTCTACGCACAGGGTGTCGATCTTGAAGACAACGCCATCAGGACGGAACGCGCCGGAAAGAAGGCTGAAGCAGCGGCGATGTTCGAGAATGCACGGACCGCATTCAAGAAATCCTGGGAAGAGCTGCAAACGTATGAACCGGCAAAACGAAAGATGGACGAAATGGCCGCAAAAGCAGCCCGTCTGAAGAAATAGCGCTGTGCATCCTGTACATCATTGTTCACGATTGAGGAGAACATACCATGAAAAGATTTCTATCGAGTCTCATTCTGCTGGTCGTTTCGCTTGCGCTGACCGGCACTCTGCATGTGGCAGTACAGGCGCAGGATATGCCGCGGGTGATGGTCATCGTCGACGAAAAAATCGATGACAAGGATGTAACAGCGCGAAAGGTGGCGGGAAAGATCGAGAGTATCTTGTTGGAAAAAGGATACCGTCTGGTGGATAAATCGCAGTTTGAAAATGTACGTGCGCGGGATCTTGCCCTTGGCGATATGAACGCAACCAAGGCAAAAGAGCTCGGCCGCCGTTTCGGTGCAGAGCTTGTGATTGCCGGCGGGGCCCAGGCGGTATTCAGCGAAGAACGCGATACGTATGGCAGCAAGAGCATCCAATACACTGCCGACGGCGAGGTGAAGCTTATTCTGACGGATGTCGGTGAAATTCTTGCCGTGGCAAGCGCGAGCGCCACGAAAGCCGCTCAAGGGAAATCAAATGCGG
>JAPLFO010000053.1:5776-12943 GCA_026390635.1 Ignavibacteriales bacterium | reverse complement strand
CTTACGGCGGGAGAGGGACAGGCACCGGCCCGTCAAGCGGCGATCTTCGGAGGCCTTCCGGTCAGCGTCGAGTGCGTGACCATTAACAAAGTCTGCGGATCCGGGTTAAAAGCCGTGATGCTTGGATCGCAGGCGATCGCTCTCGGTGATGCCGAGGTGGTGGTTGCCGGCGGCATGGAGAGCATGTCGAATGTTCCGTATCTTCTGGAGAAGGCCCGTACCGGCTATCGTCTGGGGCACGGCGAATTGACCGATGCGATGATCAAAGACGGATTATGGGAAGTCTACAATAATTATCACATGGGAAATGCGGCGGAACTCTGCGCGAAGGAATGCGCGATACCACGAGATGCGCAGGATGAATTTTCCATTGAGAGTTACCGCCGTGCACAAGATGCCCAAGCTTCCGGCCGGTTTCAGGAAGAGATCGCCACCGTGACCGTTCCGCAGCGCGGCTCTCCGGATATCATTGTGAGCATAGATGAAGAGCCGGGCAAGGCGCGTTTCGACAAAATTCCGACACTGAAGCCCGCATTCCTGTCTGACGGAACTGTGACGGCAGCGAACGCGTCGAAAATCAATGACGGAGCGGCAGCGCTGGTGTTGATGTCAGCTGACCAGGCGGGTACGCTGCTTGTGAAACCGCTGGCGTGCATCGTGGCGTCGGCGTCTGCGGCAAAAAAACCGGAATGGTTTACGACGGCTCCGGTGGATGCGATCAACAAGGTGCTGGACAAAGCCGGATTGACGCTGCAGGACATTGATCTGTTCGAAATCAACGAAGCATTTGCCGTCGTTACCATAGCGGCTATGAAGATGCTCGGAATTGATCGCGGCATAGTCAACGTGAATGGAGGGGCAGTTGCCCTCGGTCATCCCATCGGAGCAAGCGGTGCACGAATACTGGTGACATTGATACATGCGCTGCGACAGCGCAGAATGCGCCGTGGGTTGGCGGCAATTTGTATTGGCGGCGGAGAGGCAAGCGCCGTCATTGTTGAACTACTATAGCGGCGGACACCCGGAAGATCAGGGTTCGTCTTTTTCACAGCCCTTACGAGGAGGAAGCAAATGGCGATACGGAATATCGGTGTGTTGGGCGCCGGCACCATGGGAAATGGCATAGCGCATGTGTGCGCACTCAAGGGATTCAGCGTTATGTTGTATGATGTCAACGAGACCGTGCTGGCGAAAAGTGCATCGATCATCTCGGCAAGTTTTGAGCGCCAGGTGAAGAAGGGAACGATTACGAGCGAAGAAAAGCATAATGCGCTTGGACGCATCATGACATCCATTGAATTGCAGGATGCGGTACGCATTGCCGATCTCGTCATCGAAGCGGCAACAGAAAAGAAGGACGTCAAACTATCGCTGTTTGCAGAAATTGACAGGATTGCCCCGCCGCATACCATCCTTGCCACGAATACATCGTCCATTTCGATCACAGAAATTGCAGCAGCAACAAAACGCCCCCAGAATGTCATTGGAATGCATTTTATGAATCCCGTTCCGGTGATGGCACTGGTGGAAATCATCCGCGGTCTTGCCACATCGGAGGAGACGCTTGGTGCTGTCACCGCTCTATGCGGAAAGCTTGGAAAAGCGCCGGTGGAAGTCAATGATTTTCCGGGATTCGTTTCCAATCGCATACTCATTCCCATGATCAATGAAGCAATCTTCTGCGTCATGGAGGGTGTGGCGACGCCGGAGGCAGTCGATTCCGTGATGAAGTTGGGGATGAATCATCCGATGGGTCCGCTCGCTTTGGCGGATTTGATCGGCCTCGATGTTTGCTTGATGATCATGAATGTTCTGCACGAAGGACTCGGCGATTCAAAATACCGCCCCTGTCCGCTGCTGAAGAAAATGGTCGCTGCCGGTTGGCTCGGCCGGAAGTCGGGAAAGGGATTTTTTGAGTATCCGCAGAAGGTGTAGTGTGCAACAAGCCAAGGCGAAACTTTCTCCCGGCAGCAGGACTATGCTTCAACACGTGGTGATCACTCATCTGATACATCTCATCATAAGCAAGAATCCATGAAGCGTGAATCTATGGCGGTTCGCCCCATGAGAATATTTTTGAATAGAATAACACCCCTTATCGCTCTCGTCTCTTATTTTACCGGGATGCTCTCGGCGCAACAACCCAAAACGATCTATGTTGCCATCCGTGTCGATGATATTTTTATGTCGCAGACAAACATCCAGCCGCAGGAAATAGACTCGTTGATTACCATGCTGAATCGTCACGGGGCAAAACTACAGCTCGCCGTCATACCGCATCGGCTGATTGAGCCGCAAAATGCAGATGGCAAAATGAAGAATGATTTGAAGCGGTTCCTTAAACAGGGACATATGATCTCTTTGCACGGATGGAACCATCGTCATCAGCCGACGGGAAATACCGGCCAGGAGTTTCAGGATAGCAAGTCCGGCGAATGGGTACCGTATGACAGCATCGAAATCCAACTTCGCCGGGGAAAAGTCTTGCTTGAAGAGATTGCCGGAAAGCCTGTGGCAACATACGTCTCTCCCGGAAACGATGATCAGCTGCATCCAATAAATCTGAAGGCGCTGCACGCATTGAACATGCGGTGGGTGACGGCTCCGAAAATTATCGAGCCGCTATGGGCAGATTCGATCAATAGCATCCCCGACATGCCGGAATACACCTGGGCGATTGATTCATCAGCATATTCTGCCATGCTTGATTCGGCAAAGACAGATTTTACTAAATCGATTTCAAACAGTCGCTATTATTCATTCTGCATGCATGATCATTTTACACGATATGCATGGCACAATGGAATTCTTATCCGATGGGTTGATGAATTTCTCACGTGGATCGAACATCGACCGGGTATGCGCGTGAAGTTTGTGACAATTGAAGATTTGAAGCCGGAGTATTTCGGGACTCGGTGAGGGAGTAGCGGGAAAACGAATCCCGCGTGCGCATCGACGGGCATCGTAAGGCAGCTCCAGGACACGCGAGAGCAAGTAACCGAAATTGTAGCTCAATTAATGCAGCCTTTTTTCCAGCTCTGTCCGGTATTTTTGAGAAAGAATTTATGTGCGATAGAAAGCAATTACACTGAGGTTTTCAGGAGTGCGGAGGAAGCGATAATGCAACTGAACGAGACACAGGTACTGGTGAAGGAAACTGCGCGACAATTTGCAGCGGAGATGCTTGCGCCCACGGCAGATCAGCGCGACGAGCGGGAGGAATTTCCCACCGAAGCAGTCAAGAAGCTTGGAGAACTTGGATTTATGGGAATGATGGTGCCGGAGGAATTCGGCGGTGCGGGACTCGACGCAATCAGTTATGTGCTCGCGATGGAAGAAATCTCCCGGGTCGATGCGTCATGCGGCGTCATCATGTCGGTGAACAATTCGCTGGTCTGCTATGGCTTGAGCGAGTACGGTACTCCGGAACAGAAGGAAAAGTACCTCAAACCCCTCGCCTCCGGAAAGATGCTTGGTGCATTTGCGCTCTCCGAACCGGAAGCGGGAAGCGACGCCAGCAATCAGCGCACGACTGCCACAATAGACGGTGACGCCTACGTTCTGAACGGGACGAAAAATTGGATCACGAACGGCTACAACGCAGATATTGTCATCGTCATTGCCGCAACAAAACCGTCGGCTGGCGTGCATGGCATCAGCGCCTTCATCGTCGAGAAAGGACTTCCCGGATTCACTATCGGTAAAAAAGAACGGAAGCTGGGCATCCGCAGTTCGGATACAGTATCGCTTTCGTTTGAAGATGTTCGTGTACCGGCGACAAACAGAATCGGCGAAGACGGATTCGGATTCAAGTTCGCGATGCGGACGCTGGATGGCGGGCGGATCGGCATCGCCGCACAGGCGTTGGGCATTGCGCAGGGCTGTCTTGACGCTTCGATCAAATATGCAAAAGAGAGAAAAGCGTTTGACAAGCCGATTGCAGAGTTGCAGGCGATTCAGTTCAAGATCGCCGACATGGCGACCGAAATCGAAGCGGCCCGTGGATTGGTTTACTCCGCTGCGCAAATGAAAGACCGCGGCGAAAAGTTTTCGAAAGCCGCGGCGATGGCAAAGCTGCACGCGTCGCGCACGGCGGTCCACTCGGCGCTGGACGCGATCCAGATCCACGGCGGCTACGGATATATCCGCGAGTATCACGTGGAGCGGTACCTTAGGGATGCAAAGATCACGGAGATTTATGAAGGAACCTCCGAGATACAACGTCTCGTGATCGCACGCGACTTGCTGCGCGGATAGAGGATTACCCGCAATCATACCGAGCGCAGAATGACGCATTTATAATCGAAAAGGCTGTCTTTCGTACCCAACGATTGCTGAGTGTGAGAAATGGCAATCGATAGTTCTGTTGTCATTCCTGCTGAAAAACCCCCTCATTCCATCCGGAACACTGTTTTTTGCCTCCTTGTTTTTCATCATTTGTTAGTGTAACTTTGTATGATATTCAACATCATCATATCGAAAGGAATGCTGCATGAAATCGAAAGGTCTTTTGATTACCCTCGGAATTCTCGGCGGTCTCATTCTCATTGCATTCATGGTTGTCGGTTGGTACGTCGGGGTCTACAATAAGCTGGTGGCTCTGGATGAAGGCGTGAACGGTGCGTGGTCGCAAGTTCAGAACCAATATCAACGCCGGTTCGACCTCATTCCGAATCTGGTGGAGACGGTGAAAGGATATGCCACCCATGAAAAAGAGACTCTCGAAAATGTGATCAATGCGCGCGGCAAGGTGGGACAGATGGTGATTTCGCCGGAAGTGCTGAAGAATCCGCAATCGTTCCAGATGTTTGAAAAAGCACAGGGTGAACTGACATCCGCACTGACGCGCCTCATGGCGGTGTCGGAAAATTATCCCAATCTGAAGGCAAACGAGAATTTTCTCCAGCTGCAGTCCCAGTTGGAGGGAACGGAAAACCGTATCAGTGTCGAGCGCAAGCGATTTAATGAAACCGTTCAAGTGTACAATACGACGATCAAAACCATCCCGACCTCGCTCGTTGCCGGATTTGGCGGTTTTGTACCCAAACCGTATTTCCAGTCAGCGGCAGGGGCGGAATCTGCTCCCAAAGTGAAATTCTAGAAGCGGACGCACATGACGCTACGCACACTTTTCTTTTTTCCGCTGCTGTTTATTTCCGTCGCTGTATTCGGTCAGTCTGTGCCGGTACCTTTGTTTAGCAGCCCGGTCACCGACTTAACCGGAACGCTGCAGCCGGGGGAGATCTCCGAGCTCACGGAAACGATCAACGATTTCGAGAAGGCCACATCCAATCAGATTGTCGTCTTCATGATCAATTCTCTCGAGGGCGAAGAGATTCAAGACTATTGCATCCGCGTCGCCGAGAAGAACCAGATCGGACAGAAAGGAAAGAATAACGGAATTCTTTTCCTCGTGGCAAAAGGGGAGCGAAAGATGAGGATTGAAGCCGGATATGGTTTGGAAGGAGCGCTTCCCGACGCTCTTGCAGACCAGATCATGCGCAACGAGATCACTCCGTATTTCAAGCAGGGGGAGTACGCCGGTGGATTACGCGCGGGTCTCGACGCCATCATGAAGGCGACGAAGGGAGAATACAAAGGAGACGGAAAACGTTCCCGCAAGGGCAACGGGGGCGGTGCCGCCTATGGGTTGGTATTCCTGATTCTGATCGTGTCTTTCGTGTTCCGGGTATTTTCCGGGTTCAGGCGGTCCGGAATTTCCTCCAGTGGGTATCGATCGTCGGGGATGTGGTGGGGCGGCGGCGGTTTCGGCGGTGGCGGAGGATTCGGTGGCGGCGGCGGGGGTGGATGGTCCGGCGGCGGCGGTTCATTCGGCGGCGGCGGTGCGAGCGGGAGCTGGTAATGCCGACAGAAATCATCAAAATACTTCTCATCGACGAAAACAACGAGCTTGCACAATTCGATCGAGCAGAGCTTCCGCAGAACGACGAGACATCTTTCGCCGTCGTCCGGAAGATGTCCGCAGAGGAAGGTCTCAAGTATTTTGTCTCCGACTTCAAGTCGATCAGCGTCATCGCGATCAGCAACTCCAGTGGAACTCAAACACTGCGATTGTTTCTTGACCAGGGGATTCCCGTCCCAGTTATCTTGATTCTGAACGAACAGGATTTTGCAACCGTGACAGAAGCGATGAAGTACGGGGTCAAGGACATTCTCCTTCGCAACGATGTCACGCCGGAACTGCTCGCCATGTCGGCTGAAACAGTTGTCGAAAGAGTGCGAAGAAACCGGCATCTGACGCAACCGGAAATATCGAGTGCGCGCATCGATGCGATGCAGGATTTTGTCGCCGGTATTGGCAACGATTTTTTGTCTTCGTTGCAGGAGATGAAACAGAAAATAGCGGAACTATTTTCCGACGAACCTCCGGCGAACATGGCCATGTACTTGAAAATTATCGACGATAATGTCGAACGAATGGAAAAAAAGATACATCAGCTCCAGTCTCTGAATTCGGATAAGACCGTGCAATATATCAAGAATATCAGGATGATCGATCTCTCATGAACCTTTTTAAGAAACATCTGCCGCTGACCAACGATGAAATGGCAACGATTGCATCGGCCATTGCGGTTGCAGAGAAGACGACCTCCGGAGAGATCCGTGTCAGCATTCGCCACCGACGGACCTGGAGTGAACGACGCTTCTCGCTTCACGAAATGGCGCTGCGCGAATTTTTCAGGCTTGGGATGGACAAGACCAAAGAGAAAACGGGAGTACTCCTCTATTTTCTGACGACTGAACGGGCATTCCACATCATCGCAGACGAGGGAATTCACACGAAAGTCGCCGATGGCTACTGGGATACACTTGCCAGTACATTGAGCGGGCATTTCAAGAACCAGAAATTCTCTCAGGGCATCTGCGACGCAGTGCAGGAAATCGGCCAAACCTTGACACGTGAATTTCCGGTATCGCCCGATGATACCAATGAGCTTTCGAACGATATTGTGCTCACATGAAATACATTATCGCCGCTGCTCAGATCGACGCCGCTGTCGGCAACATTGAAGCAAACCTCACGAATCATGTCCGCTTTGTCAACGATGCCATCGCCCGCAAGGCAGATGTCATTGTCTTTCCGGAGTTGAGTCTGACCGGTTACTCCGTGAAGGATCTGAATTGGGAACTTGCCCTCAATCTGAA
>JAPLFO010000053.1:3569-5696 GCA_026390635.1 Ignavibacteriales bacterium | reverse complement strand
ATCTGAATCATGCCCCGATCCTGCAGCCTCTCATCGACCTAAGCCGTCACATTACCATCATTGCAGGAGGAGTTGAAGAGGGGGAAAATTTCGGAATGTACAATGCCGCATTCGTCTTTGAGAACGGCGTCGTTACCTCTGCCCATCGGAAACTCTATCTGCCGACGTACGGGATGTTTGAAGAGCTTCGATATTTCAGCCCGGGGACGTCCGTGAAGAGCTACGCATCGAAGCAGGGGAAACTGGGTATTCTCGTTTGTGAAGATATGTGGCACATTGCGCTGCCGTACATCCTTGCACACGATGGAGCTCCGGTTATTATCGGGATGGCTGCAAGTCCGGCAAGGATCGCAGGGCCGGCGGACCAATTTCCAGGTGCGGCCGTCAACTTGGAACATCATAAGACCTACGCTCGCTTGCTGAGCACGTATGTTGTCTTCTCCAACAGGGTCGGGATCGAGGATGGGGTCAGTTTTTGGGGAGGATCGAATATTATTGCCCCTTCCGGAGACGTTATTGCTGCTGCTCCCTTGTTTGAAGAAGCATTGATTACCGCTGTGATCGATGAAAACGAGGTGCGCCGCTCGCGCCGCTTCTCCCGTCATTTTGTAGACGATTCCGCTCTCTTTGCTTCGGAACAACTGCAGGCAGCACTTCGCCGGAATAAGTGAACCCATCCTCTAAATCGTTGAAATTCCGCCAAAAAATCAATATATTAATAATCAAAGTCATTCCGGCATTGTGCCGGAAAATTACGCACGATTCTCGGAACATTCGAGTGACGAGATCAGTCTTTGTTATTCTATGCTTGTGTGTGCAGTGCCTGACTGTGCCGGCGTCCGGGCAGACAGCACCAAGCAATGAGCAATGCTACTCGTTGCTTGCAGCGAAAGCGGTTTGCGAGAGCGCAGACTCGACCGAGATCGGCAGAGATGAAAGACTCGCTGTGCATTTCCATCCCGGCGCTCAAACCCGGTTCTTCCGGATAGCTATGCTCGGCGCTCTCGCTGCGCAGAAGAGAACGATTTTTGAGGTATCGGGTGACGCTGGCCTGTCCGTTCAGATTAGGCAACTCTCCGTTGCATACGTTGATCGGTTCAGTGAGGGACTCTTTGAACGGGTGCGCACATCGCGCACGGTGGAACTTTGGCTGGAGACGATAGCGAACGATTCTTCCGGCAGGTTGCGATGGTCGGGAACAATCCACAAGATCGCTTCGGATACCGTGGATGTGGACGACATCGACCGATTGGAACAATCAACAGTACAATTTGTGAGGGGTACTCCTCCGGCACGCACAATCCTGGAACGGCTTCTGGAACCGGCGGTCGTCATCGGTGCCGCCGGCATTGCAGTCTATCTTTTCTTCACGATCAGGAGCTAGGGCTATTATCATGCGATGGAGAGTTCTGCTTGCAGGGCTGATAGCTTCTAGCGCATATGCAATTTCATTCTGGAGTATTGGCTCTGTTCCGTCGCATGTGGCGTCGCGCGTCGGCGGCACCGAGCAGTCTCCCAAAGTGCAACGTCCTGTTCGCCTGCTTGCCTTCGGGGATGTGAATCTCGGACGAGTACTCGGACAGAAAATTTATGCCGGCGATATCGATTATCCCTTTGTTCATCTGAAGAAACTGTTTGAGACAGCGGATATCGTTTTTGTCAACCTCGAATCCCAATTGTCGGAGCAGGAGGGAGAAACGCAGCGTCCCGGTTCGAATCTGGTGTTTACGGGGCCGTCAGAAGGCGCCGGTACCCTGAAGAGAAGCGGAGTGACGGTCGTTGCGACGGCGAACAATCACGCCTTCGACTACGGCAAGGACGCGTTGTTTGAAACGCTTGCCAATCTGGATGCGGTCGGCTTGCGGCATGCGGGTACGGCACGCCGCAGTGACAGCTTGTACGTCCCGGCGCTTTTTTCGGTGCAGGGAATCTCCTTTGCACTCTTTGCGGTGACCGACATCATGAATACAAAAACCGGCTGGGAGCCGTATGTGGCTTTTGCGGACACCGCGCGGCTGTTCCCTGTCGTGCGGGCAGCGGCCTCGTCGGTCGATGCGGTGATTGTCAGTTATCACGGCGGAGAGGGGTTCGCGGGCACTCCGACGGAGCACACCCGCTCCTTTGCGG
>JAPLFO010000053.1:0-3554 GCA_026390635.1 Ignavibacteriales bacterium | reverse complement strand
CATCATCCGCATGTACCATACGGCATTGAGCGGTGGGGAAAAGGGTATATTGTCCATTCGCTCGGCAATTGTGTTTTTCTCCAGCCGCAAAATGAATGGGCGCAGCGAAGTTATGGCGTGGAACTACTCATCGACAAGCGCGATGTGGGAACGACCGCCACGCTCGCAGCGATTCATCCGATTGATGCGGAATTCCAACCGCGCCCGATGTCCGACAGCTCTGCACTGGCGCTGCTCGAAAAAAGAATTGTAACGCTATCCAATTTTCCCATCACGTTGAACAAGAAAGAGAAGTCGCATTGAGAACCACGCTTATCAGTATTCTTGTTGCCTGTATCTGCTGGGGCTGCAGTTCCAGCAAAGAAACGCAGATCCCGTCGGCGGACCGCCTCTATAAACAGGCGATGGAAAAATTCAATGACGAAGATTATCTTTCCGCCATTGAAGACTTCAAAACGATCACCATTCAGTATCAGGGAAGCGATTACGCCGACAAGGCGGAATTCCATCTGGCAGAGTGCCGCTACCTGCGTGAGGAATTCATTCTGGCAGCTGCCGAGTACGACGTCTTGATTCGCTCGATGCCCTCCAGTCCGATGGTGCCGACGGCGCGCTACAAAAAGGCCCTGTCCTATTACAATCTTTCACCGAAGCCGCAGCTCGATCAGAAATATACAACGCAGGCCATTGATGAGTTCCAGGCATTTTTGGAGTACTCTCCGGCCGATTCCCTTGCAAAGAGCGCCGCAGAAAAAATCACGGAGTTGAACAACAAGCTGGCCTCGAAGGACTTTGAAAATGCCCGGCTGTACTACCGGATGGGCTATTATAAAGCCGCCATCGCATACTACGACTACGTGCTCGAACATTATCACGACTCGGAATTTGCGGATGATGCTCTCCTCGGAAAAGCACGGTGCCAGAAGGAACGAAAAGATTTCGCCGGTGCACTGCAATCGATAGATTTGTTTCTTGAACGGTATCCTTCAAGCGATTTGAAGCCGGCGCTGTTGGAATTGCAGACCGACGTACGATCGACGATGCAGGCGCAATGATATGGATCAGACAGGAAAATCGGTGAAAGAGTCCCAGGCAGTGATGACGCAGCTGGTGCTGCCGACTGACACGAACAGGCTCGGCAATCTTTTGGGCGGCCAATTGATGCATTGGATTGATCTTGTTGCCGCCATCGCCGCTGCGCGGCATGCCCGGCGCATTTGT
Source organism: Ignavibacteriales bacterium (assembly GCA_026390635.1). GTDB lineage: Bacteria > Bacteroidota > Ignavibacteria > UBA10030 > UBA8401 > JAPLFO01. The sequence continues at coordinate 2,333 of JAPLFO010000053.1, read as the reverse complement.
GTGACGGCCGCCGTGGATGAATTGAATTTTATCCATCCGGTAAAAGAAGGAGAGGTTGTGACGCTCCATGCATCGGTGAACCGTGTCTTTACCACATCCATGGAAGTTGGGGTCAAGGTCTTCCTGGAAGATTTGCTGACGGGGAACGTTCGACATGCAAATTCGGCCTATCTGACATTCGTCGCGATTGACGAGAACCGTCGTCCCGTGCCGTCGCCGCCCGTCGTGCCGCACACCCCGGACGAAGAGCGCCGCTACAGCCAGGCGTTGCTCCGCCGCGAAAACCGGCTGCGCCACCGTCTCTCCATCAATAAGAACTGACACACCTGTGCAAGTATCCGCCGGTTCGTCATTCTCACTTTTTGCATCCTGCGCGATAACAAGCGCTCTGGTTCTGGTGCTTGCGGCAGACAGCCGATCGCAAACCGCCCCTGCGTTTGGTACGGTGACGTTTGGTGCAATACCTCCCCGTACGACACTTCAGATGACCGCATACTTCAATCGCGACCGAATTCCCGACGTACTGTTTTTCAATCAATCGTTGGCGGCTGTACAGGTGATGGTGGGAAACGGCGATGGCACATTTCGTCCGCCTCAATCATTATGCTCAGTTGCCGACGCTTCGTACCTGACGGCGGCCGATTTCAATGCCGATTCAATTCCCGATATCATCATCGTTCATCGGGAAGCAAATGACATTGAAGTCCTCTTGAGCAACGCCGGTGTGCCGGTCTATACATCCAAACTCTATCACGTGAATTATTATCCCGAACATGTTGTGCTTGCGGATCTGAACAATGATGGAAAAATGGACATACTCTCCTTTGGAAAGCTCTCCGCCGGGATGTCAGTGCTGCTCGGGAACGGAAGAGGCGGATTCCAGTCAGCGCGCACGATTCTTCCGGATGTACCCGCGAGCGAAGTTGCCGTTCTTCAACTGAACGGCGATGGAATTCCTGATCTTGCTGTGCATAACTGGCTGACCAATGAGCTGATTTTCTATTCCGGACTCGGCACATTCCGCTTCGCCGAACAAAGCCGCCTGCCGTTTGGGGAAGATTCCACTTCGGCCTTCTTCGGGGATTGGAACGGAGACGGACTCGATGACTTCGGAACTGTCAACGGCGACGACGGGCACGTCCGTCTGTACATCAATGACGGTCTGGCAACATTTTCTCTGATGCAATATATGCGCGACGCCCATCATCCACACACGGTCGTGTCTGCCGTGCTCTCGCTGTCGGGATATCCCGATCTTTTTGCCGTCAGTCAAAAGGATCGATCGCTGTGCCTGTATCCAAATAGAGGAGGCGGCCTGTTTGGGGAAGAATCTGTCTATGGACTTCAATCCCCGCCGACAATTGTTCTTGCGGCGGATTGGAATGGCGACGGATGGATCGATGTGATGTGTATTGACCAGCAGTCCGGTACTCTGGAGATTCTCTGGAATGGGCGGACACCATATCTCGATGCCGCCGGCCAGCCAATAGGGAAGCGGGAAGTATCGTTCGCGACAGGGCGTGCGCCGTTGGGATTGACGGTTGCAGACTTCAACGAAGACGGCCTGGACGACATTGCAGTCGTGAACCATGTCTCGTCCGGATTGTCGCTCTACATAAATTCGATCGAATCTGGTTTTCAAGGGCAGATGCAATTCCCCTCAGTGGAATCTCCGGTGACGGTGCGTACATACGCGCGGACGGACACGAATGCGACATTGCTCCTGACTCATGATGCGATTCCCAAAGTGTCGATTCTTCAGTTTTCTACCACGGTCTCCACCGCCTCAGGAAAATACGCTACAACGATGTACGCAATTCCGACCGCCGGAGCACCGAGAATATTTCTTCCGGATGCAACGCTGCAGGATTCAGTCATCGAATTCTATGTCTCCTCGGGTGCGAAGCAGAATGCATTGTCGTACTTTAAACAAGTGCGGGGCTCCCGTTTTCTGGAACGCAGCCTGAAACCGGTCATCCCGTCGAAAATACTTGCCGCGGCAGTCAGCGATTTTAACGATGACGGGAGGCCTGATCTTGCCTACGTGTTTTATGATGCAGACTCGTCCTGCTTCCGCCTCGGCGTGACACTGTGTGATACCCTCGGCGAATACCGAAGCAATACACGCTCGATGGTGCTGGGTGATTCAACGATCTTCCGCTGTTCATTACTATTTGAAGATCTCAATGGTGACAATAGCAGAGATTGTATTCTCTACACAGCTCCGGCAAATGCCATCCGGGTTGCACTGGGGTTGGGGGACGGCATCTTCGGGACCTTTTCGACAATTGCCGATGGAGTTTCACTTTCCATGCCGGAACAGTTGCAGATTG
>JAPLFO010000131.1:6443-8245 GCA_026390635.1 Ignavibacteriales bacterium | reverse complement strand
CATCCAGGATGTCCAGAGCATTGCTGTAATCCATGATGACATGCAGCAGGGCTTTTGCTTCATCCGAAGTCACATCATGGCGGTTGATTACGTGCTCGACTAGTTGAAGAGACTGGCGCAGTTCTTTGAGCCGCCGGCCATTGGCGGTATAACCCTTGAGAAGATGATCCCGCAACACATTCGTTGCCCAAATACGGAATTGCGTTCCCCGCTTGGAATTGACACGGTAACCGACGGAGATGATCATATCAAGACTATAATACACAACGGGCTTATCCGAAAAAGGAATATGCATTTTCTGCATATTCCTTTCCGACGGTTTGAGTTCTTCCTCCGCAAAAATATTCCGGATGTGCCGGGCAATGACAGATTGGTCTCGCTCAAACAATTCCACCATTTGAAACTGGTTGAGCCAAATCGTTTCATCCTTTAAGTGAACATCTATTCCAGCTTTTCCTCCCGGAGACTGATAGAGAACGATTTCCCCCATTTCCGGGATGTTTTTTCGCTTTTTCGTTGCCCTTGCTTTCGCATGCACACCCATATTCCCTCCCTTTTATGATACTCTCCCATGTGTCTGATAGTCAGCGGCAATCGTATCCAGTTTCTTTTTATCCAAAGCGCGGATCATGCCGATGACAACGCCGAGAATCTTAAAATTCTCATCCCAGGTATTGACCACAATCGGCTTGTATTTTTTATTCTCCGGCCGCAGTTCAATCGTACCGTCCTCTTTGTAATAGCGCTTGATGGTCGGCTCTCCTTCCACTGCCGCCACGACGATTTCGCCATTGCGCGGATCTTTCTTCGGATCCACAAACAGCAGATCGCCGGTGGAAAGCTGGGCATCTTTCATGCTGTCGCCCCGGACGTACACGCCGAACAGGTCGTCCGATGCTGAAATATAACGCCGTAGTTCGAACGTATCGACGATATTATCCTGTGCCATGAACGGATGCCCCGCCGGTGCAGAACCATAAATCGGGATGCCGACCGGACGTTCCTGCAAAAGCTCGATGCCGCGCGAAATATGCGGCACATAGCGTAATGCGTTCTTCTTTGCCATCAACAGCAAATGCGCGCGCACAGCGCTGGGCTGAATCTTCAGCGTATTCGCCATTTCCTGCAGCGTCGGCGGATAGCCATGCGCCTCCAGGAATTCTTTGACAAAGTCGTATACTTTTTGCTGACGTTCGGTAAGCGATTGAATCGGCATATGTATATTCCTTTATAGTGTAAATTTATATACTATAAAGAATATATACTATCGGAAAGGAATTGTCAAGAAGAAAATGCAGGATGTCTTAGATGTCGACACTTTTTTTGAAGTGTCCGACATCTAGTACGACGATTTTAGAAAATTCCTTAAATTCCAACGAAGTTCTGAAATATTGCCGCAGTAATTCCCTTTCCGGCAACGTACCATTTCTTTCCTCAATCAGATCCAAATAGCTCGAAAACGGCCATTCTTCCGGTCGGCGGACATGTCCGGCACGCACGGGATTTTGATGAATGTAGGAAATGAGGGTCAGCAAATACCGCTCGTCATTCACGAGCTTTGCTTTTGCCCGCTGTTGGAACAGACTGCCGTGGCGGTGATGGCGCTTATTGATGGCTTTGGTGTAGCTGCTGAAGAGCAGGCCGAGGCGTTTGGAGATTTGCCCGCTGAGCAGGTATCGGACACCTTCAGCCTCGGGGAGTGAAGCATCTTCAGCAACAAGGTGTCCGATACCTATGCTCGCCCGCACCCGGACGAGAAAGTGCAGATGTGTCGGCATGAGGCAGTACGCCAGCGTAGCGAG
>JAPLFO010000131.1:2577-6394 GCA_026390635.1 Ignavibacteriales bacterium | reverse complement strand
AATTCTCTTCAGATTTGAAGAGCGCTTCCTCGTTGTTGGTGCGGGTATAGATATGGTAGTACTTCCCCAGTTCGAAATGCATGGTGAATCCCCCCGAAAGATGTCGGACACCTCATAGCCCTAAGTTTGTACCATTTTCGAGACCTATAGGTGTCCGACATCTGTGCGCCCCTACAGGTGTCCGGCACCTATAAGTACTGCTCCTTCAGAAACTTCATCAACGCACTTTCCCAATGCGACATCTTTTGCATCCCCGGCAATGCATTGTAGCGTTCGTTTTCCATCACGGAATAAAACGGGCGCTTCACCGGCGAGGCGAATTCCTTCACACTCGTGGGCAGGAGAGGCGTTTTCAGCTGTAGTGTCTCCCAAATCACCTGCGCAAATTCAAACCAGGAACACTCCCCTTCGCTGCTGAGATGGAACACTCCCGTTGCTCCAGACTGCGCCAATGCAACGCATTTTTCGGCAATCTCCGAGGTTGGAGTCGGAGTCAATACTTCATCGGTCACAACCTTCACTTCCGGTTTCTCGGCAGCCAGCTTCACCATCATGGAAACGAAGTTGCTTCCCTTCATGATCGATGGGACTTTTCCATAGATTCCGGAAATCCGAATCACCTGGCTTCTCGACGCATAGTTCAACGTCAGATATTCCCCGGCCAATTTCGAAGTCGAATAGACATTCAACGGATTCGGTAAATCATTTTCCACATAGGGCTTAAGCTTCTTTCCATCAAATACATAATCAGTGCTGAAATAGACATTGACCGCATGCAGATCTTCGGCGACACGGGCAACATTCAGCGCTCCGCCGGCATTCACCGCAAAGGCCATCGCGACTTCTTCTTCACACTTGGGCACATTGTGGAATGCCGCCGCATTCAAGATCACTTCCGGTTTGATGCTTCTCAGCACCATGTCAACGGAATCAATCCGGTCAATGCGAATATCGTCGATCGTCAGGCGGACGATTTCGTTCCCTGTCTTGCCGAATTGTTCGCATAAGTCAGTCCCCAATTGCCCATCGGCACCTATGACAGCTACTTTCATTTACATTACCCTTTCTGCAGATTCTCGGACGTCCAGCTCCATAGGAAGATGGACGATCCCATTGACAGTCTGTCTGACTCCGGATGGACGGAATCCGAGTTTTCGATAAATTTCTTCCGCATAGGGGGAAGAATTCACGGTCATGGTTGACAGCGCAGGACGACGTTGCATACATTCCCTGACGGCTTTGGCGAGGAGCTGCCGGGCGGTTCCATCGCCCCGACGCTCCACAAACAGGAGCGCGACATGAGTTCCATTCCGAATTTCAATCATGCCAACCAATTTCTTTCCTTCCTCTGCCAAAATAATCACCTGCCCGGCACCAGCTCTGGACTTCATTGCCTCCGGATTGGCAAATCGATAAAACTCTTCTATTCCTTCTGCCTCAAAGCCCGGTGCCACAAGTTCGTCAAAAACCCGCTTCACCAGCGCGCAAACTTCAAATTCTTCTCCTTCATGCATAAAACGAAAAGATACCATTCGGTCTCAATCTCCCCGACGATGGAACTGAAAATCTGAGCGAAAAGTTGCCTTGATGTGAAATTTCGACTCACTGTTGATTGAAATCAATTGTAGCGCGACTTTGTGGAGTCGCGATCAGTGAACCTGCGGAACGAGACCGCGGCCTCGTTCTACACAATCAATTTCCAAACGCCATTTTCGACCAAGTTTCTAGTAGATAATCAGAACGCAGGAAATCAGCCATAGAATTACGTTGATAAACGTCGGCTTATCCCGGAGAAGAACCATGACCGGATTCTCGCCTGCATTGTTTCGGTAGATCAGAAGCAAGTAGCGAAAAATACCAAAGAGAACAAATATCGTTGTGAAGATGAGATATTCGGTTCCAAATACCTTTATTGTGCGTTCTGCAACAGTATACAATGCATACGATATCGCCATGCCGGTTGAAGTAATCATCATCATCTGATCGAAGAGCCTGATGTCATATTCTGCAAGTACTTTCCGTCGGATATCACGCCCGTCCTGTTCGGCGAGCACGCTTTCCCCTCGCCTCTTTGCCACAGCCAGGAAGAGGGAAAGAAACATAGTGCAGAGGACAATCCAATTAGAAATCATGACGTTGATGACCTCAGCGCCCGCAATGACCCTCATCATGAACCCCGCCGCGACAACAAAGATATCGAGTATCACAATGTGTTTTAGTCTGATCGAATAGAAAAACTGGATGACAAAGTAGAGACAGACGATCACGGTAAGCGGCATCGATATTTTCCACGACAATATTATCGATGCGGCAAATAAAATCGCCGCAAGAACAATTGCACCGGGAATGGAGACCGTTCCCGCGGCGATTGGCCGGAATTTCTTTTCGGGGTGGGAACGGTCCGTTTCCCTGTCAAAAATATCATTGATGATATAGACACAGCTCGAAATCAGGCTAAAAGCCACGAATCCCCACAACGCCTGAAGAACATATGTCCAATCAAACAGGTGTCGGGAAAAAATCAGTGGGGTGAATAGAAAAAGATTCTTTGTCCACTGGACGGGACGCAGTAGTCGAAAATACTCTCGCACTTTCATCTAAAATACCGTGTTTTCGTGATATATGCCAAAGGGTTCGATCAGAATTGAGCACATTTCTCCAAGAGTAACGTACGCATGAGCAGCTTCCAGAATCGACGGCATCAGGTTCTTGCCATCCACCGCCGCCGCCTTGAGTGCCTGCAAAGCATTCTTCACCCGGAGCGAGTCCCTCGATTCTCTTAGTACCGAAAGACGCTGATGCTGTCCCTTCTCCACAGACGGATCAAGTTTCAGGAGCGCAATCTCCGTATCCGCCTCTTCCTCCATAAAGTCATTGACTCCAACAATGATTTTCTCTTTTGACTCCACTTCTCTTTGGTAACGGTATGCAGCATCGGCGATTTCTTTTTGAAAGAAGCCCTGCTCAATGCCCGCAATCACTCCTCCAAGACCGTCGATCCTCTCAAAGTATGACTCCGCTTCCTTTTCCATTCTCGCAGTCAATGCTTCCACGAAGTAGCTACCCGCCAGCGGATCGATCGTATTAACCACTCCGGTTTCATGAGCAATGATCTGCTGCGTCCTGAGCGCTATCTTCACAGACTTTTCTGACGGCAGCGCCAGCGTTTCATCCATCGAGTTTGTGTGCAAGGACTGTGTGCCGCCCAGGACACCGGCCAGAGCTTCGAAGGCGGTTCGAACAATGTTGTTTTCCGGCTGCTGAGCCGTCAGCGAGCATCCTGCCGTTTGCGTGTGGAACCGGAGCATCCAGGAACGGGGATTCTTTGCATGGTACTTATTGCGCATCCGCTTGGCCCAGATTTTTCTCGCTGCCCGGTATTTTGCTATCTCCTCAAAGAAATCGAGATGGGAATTGAAGAAGAACGAAAGACGCGGCGCAAATTCGTCCACGTCCATCCCCGCAGCAATTCCCGCTTCCACATATGCAAAACCATCTGCAAGAGTAAATGCAAGCTCCTGGACGGCGGTTGAACCAGCCTCCCGTATGTGATAGCCACTGATAGAGATAGGATTAAATTCCGGAAGCTCTTTCATGCAATAAGAGAGCATGTCCGTGATGATTCGCATGGAGGCTGCGGGAGGATAGATCCATTCTTTTTGAGCGATGTACTCTTTCAGAATATCGTTTTGTATTGTTCCCCGCAGCACCGCCGGAGCAACACCTTGCTTCTGAGCGGCAGCAACATAGAACGCCAGGATCATCGCTGCCGGAGCGTTGATCGTCATCGAGGTTGAGACATCCCCCAATGGGATAC
>JAPLFO010000131.1:0-2527 GCA_026390635.1 Ignavibacteriales bacterium | reverse complement strand
GAAAAGATTCTCCATATCTGCGAGTGAGCTTACCGCAACACCGCAGATGCCTACCTCCCCTTCAGACATCGGATCGTCGGAATCCCTTCCCATCAGCGTCGGCAGGTCAAACGCGGTGGAAAGACCGGTCTGCCCGTGTTCCAGAAGGTATTTGAAGCGGCGGTTTGTATCCTCCGGCGAACCAAATCCGGCAAACTGGCGCATCGTCCAGAGCTTCTGCCGGTACATCGTCTTGTGGATCGCACGCGTGTAGGGATACTCACCCGGATATCCTATCTCCACCAGAGCATTAATGGCCTCAATGTCCTTTGGGGAATAGAGAGGCTCGATTTCCGCTCCGCTGATAGTGGTAAATCTCATTCAACTTCCTCCGGATGAAAACATCGCATCGTTTGCTACGTGCGCATGAAGCGCCTGTCAAGTTCTATAAGAGGAATCCGAACCATTACCGGTCGGCCATGAGGGCAGACATAGGGCAGTTTGGTGCCGAACAATTGCCGCATCAGCGATCGCATTTCGGGCTCATTCAGCACGTCGCCTGCTTTGACCGCCGCTTTGCACGCGTAGGACTTCGCGATATTGTCCCTTGCTTCCAACCGGACACGCATCTGATTATTTTTATATTCGTCGAGTACATCTTGCAGAATTGTCTCCTCCTGCCCCGCCTTAACGTCTGTCGGCACTCCGTCCAGAACAATGGAGTTTTTCCCGAATAGTTTGACCTGGAAGCCCAATGCCTGCAGATGCGGCATGAGCTCCGATGCGAGCGCTATGTCGGCTGGGGGCAATTGAATCGTGTGGGGGAACAAGAGTTGTTGGCAATCGGGATTGCCTTTCTCCATTATTTCTGTCCCCTTTTCGTACAAAATCCGCTCATGTGCAACGTGTTGGTCGACGATCATTATTCCGGAAGAGATGGGAATGAGAATATACTTTCGGTGCAGTTGCCAAAGAGGTGCCTCGTCAAGAAACGCAATATCAGATACAGCAGGAGGTGATGCAGGAACATCTGACATTACGTCAGGAAGATTGAAGGACGAATCACGCAAAGAGTGTGAAAACTGGAATGAGCGATCCGCGGGTGAAACTTGGCCCTGAAAGTAGTTTGGGACATTAACATGGCGCAACGAAGCATCAGGGCTTCCGGAATCGCTGCCTGAATAAACTTCCAACGACGGCGTCAAATTGTTGAATGAAAAGAGTTTTCGCACCGCAATCAAAACAAATCTATAGATCCCGTGCTCGTCCGAAAATTTCACTTCCATTTTTGATGGATGAACATTCACATCCACTCTTCTTTGATCGATGTCGAGATTGATAAGGTAAAAAGGGAAGTTTCCTTTTTCGAGCAGCTGATCATATCCTGAAAAAATGGCATGATTGATAGATTTGTTCAGTATAAAACGCTTGTTCAGAAAAAGATACTGATCTGCTTTTGAGCGCCGCGCGAAATCGGGTTTGCCTACAAAACCGGAGATGGAGATATGATCATTGGATTCCTGCAGCGGGATGAGCGTCTCAAAAAAGCGATCGCCGTACAGGTCTTTGATGCGTTGTGCCAGTGTTGCCCTTTTCAGGTTCAGCAGGTTCTCATCATTGCTCCAGAAATTGATGGCAATTTCGGGTCGCGATAGAGCAAGACGCTGGACTGTTTCGTAGATATGCTTGAATTCCGTCGCCGTCGACTTAAGAAATTGCCTGCGGGCAGGCGTGTTGAAAAAAAGATTTTTGACGATTGTCGTCGTCCCGGGAGACATCGCTGCTAAGGACTCCTCACGCACTGCACCGCCTTCTATGCGAATCAGCGTGCCAGTGTCGTCGGCGGCTTGACGGGTTTTCAACTCAACCTGCGACACCGCTGCGATGGAAGCGAGTGCCTCACCCCGAAAACCGAGTGTCGCGATGTTTTCAAGGTCTTCATAACGGACAATTTTGCTTGTAGCATGCCGCAAAAACGCGCGTCCTGCATCCTCCGGGCTCATACCAGAGCCATCATCCGTCACCTGAATCACCAATTTGCCCCCATCTTTGACGACAATAGAAATTGACGTCGCCCCAGAGTCAATCGAATTTTCCAGCAATTCCTTGACGATTGAATCAGGGCGCTGCACAACCTCGCCTGCAGCTATTTTATTGGCGATATGCTCGGGTAAGACGTTTATCATTGGTCGAACCACCATCCTCAATTTTCGCCGTTCAAATCGGTCAGCCTGTCAATTCATGGTGCGCAAGCCGCCAGTAATATTGCAATGAAGTCTCAAAGGCACGAAGAAAATCACCCTCTAGAAATCTGGACGAAAAGTCCCGCCACTCCGAAGGATGCTCCGCAAAAGACGCGAAGGCACCAATATCATGTTTGCCCAACTCTTTTCTTCGTGTCTTTGAGTCTTTGTGGCAAGGTTTTTCACATTCTGCCCAGTTTCAACAACTCTCTTTCTTCCGAACAGAAAGAATATCTTATATTTCCTGCAATTGTTCAGCATAAGAAAATGCAGCCATAGAAAAACGAATGAGAAAACTCGCCTCT
>JAPLFO010000088.1:6428-19356 GCA_026390635.1 Ignavibacteriales bacterium | reverse complement strand
GAGCCGGCGCGCTGTCATTCGAGACGAGTACTGAGCATCGACGGATAAGTTCCGCAGATTGGAGCACGATGAGTTCTCCGGCGAAGTTCTGCACCGATCCGGCCTCCGACCGTTGCTGAATGTAAGCGCACAGCTCACGATCTCCGGCGCTGCCTATTAGAAGCGCCTGGAGGCCATGATCAAGCAGACGCCGGACAAGGTCGGCATATGAATCAGCAGGCCATCTCTTCGTCGCCCAGACTGATCCGGGAGCGACAGCGACGGAGTTCTTTGTTCCATCGATCTGATGCTCCTGCAGGATCCGGTCCACCGTAGCGCAATCGCCTGATGATGGATAGACCGATGGGAGTTCTCTTTTCTCCGCCCGAATACCCAGCGGACTGAGCAGTGAAATATTCCGCTCGATTTCATGAAGATCGCGGTTGTATGGTACCACATCTGTGAAAAGCCAGCGGCCTGCACTTTTTGAAAAGCAAATTCTTTGCGGGATACCTGCTCCGGCTACGATCAGTGCACTGCGGAGCGACCGATGGGAAACTAGCGCAAGGTCATATTTCCGGCGACGAAGCAGACTGGTGATTTTGAAGATCCCCTTGACCCCACGATCGGACCCGCGTTTGTCGTATTCAATGACACTATGAATGGCAGGATGATTCTGCAGCACCTGCGCAGCATTTGGAATGGCCGCAACATCAATTTCAGCGTCGGGATAGCGCCGCTTCAATATCTGCACCATCGGCAGGTTGAGAATGACGTCGCCCAAAAACGCGGTATGAAAAACCAGGATCTTCTTACAATCGGGCATTCTTATTCCGTGGAGTGCTTCCAGCGTCTATGAAGCCAGAGCCATTGGCCCGGATGCTTTCGAACATAACCTTCCAGCGCCGCGACATGTCTCTGAGTTATTTCGCAAATTTTTTCTTCATCCGTTCCCGTGATTCCCGTAAGATCGACAGCTTCAAGTTCGGCACGATACCGCCCGCCAGGAAGGCGCGTGGCATAGGCCATGAGAATCGGTGCCCCGGTTCTCAGACTGAAGACGGCCGGACCGTCATGCGTCGGTGTGAACCGTCCAAAGAATTTCACTCTCAAGGCTTCTTTTGCGGCGCTCTGATCGGCAACAATGCCGACAAATTCATTACGTCGCAGTGCCCGGAGAATTTCCCGCGGAGCGTCCTGCATGAGCACAGGATGATTTCCAAAGATAGATCTCGCGCGATTCACAAAATCACTTACATATTTATTACTCTGTTCCTGCACAATCACCGTCAACGGCGCCGGCGCGATAAGCCCTACCTTCACAGCCCCCAGTTCCCAGTTTCCACAGTGCGCGGTGATCAGAATGACGCCCCTGCCCTCTGCACGCGCTTTCTCCAGAAGTTCAGTCCCTTCGACCGCCATGAGTGAGTGCACTTTTTCCGGCGTCAGGCGCGGGAACCAATAGACTTCAAGAAAGGCGACAAAGAGGTTCTGGTAGGATTCGAGCGCTATCTGCTCCCGCTCTTCTTCTGATTTTTCAGGAAAGGCCCAACGAAGGTTCTCCATTGTCAATGTTCGCCGTACCCGCAAGACGGAGAAAGTAAAAGCGCCGATCACATTCCCGATGTGGTAGATCCAGCTCCACGGACAGAGGAGAACAATCGACGCAAGAGCGCGCAAAAAGAGGTATTCCAAGTGGCTTTTCATAGCATTCATAATACAAAAAGAGTATGAAAGTTTCACTTGAAAGCGAGCATTCCTCTTGCTACATTTTGAGCGCCTGTTCACGACACCGTTCACGTCATAACACCAGAGGTTGGCAATGAAGAGATTTGCGTTGATTTGGCTGGCATGCGCTCTCCTGCTCCCTGCCTGTAATTCCCGCAGCGACAAAAAGACGGTCGAATTCTGGACACTGCAATTGAGCCCCACATTTGACACTTATTTTCATTCCATCATCGCAGAATATGAGAAGAAGCATCCCGACATATCTATCCGGTGGGTAGATATACCGTACGATGCCGCAGTGCAGAAGCTGCTCGCTTCTGTCGTAGCAGGCAATGCCCCCGATGTCGTTAACCTCTCCGGTGATTTTCTCGCAAAGTTTGCCAGCATGAATGCGTTTCTGGACCTGAAGTCCATCATTCCCGCAGACAGTCTTGCCGCTTTTCTCCCCAATGCGATGGACGTGTGCACGGCTGACGGAAAGTATGTTGCCCTTCCCTGGTATCTCAATACCTATGTCATCATATTTAACAAGGCGCTGTTGACAGGCGCCGGAATGTCCGAGACTGATATTCCAAGAACTTTTGCCGATCTCGCTTCCGTTGTAAAACGATATAAAGATTCATCAGGAAAATTTGCGATCTTCTGGAACATTGGAAAAGACAGCTATTTGCCGACCATGCTGGAGTCGGAAGGCGTTGCAATGACAGATCAGAAAATTTCCATTGCGACCTTCAACTCTCCGCGAGGTATTGAGTTGATTTCCCAGTGGGTGGATCTGTACCGCGGCGGATATTTGCAGCGGGAATCTATCATAAGCCCGGGCACAAAAATTATTGAAGCATATCAGTCCGGTCAGGTTGCGATGGTATTCACCGGTCCGGTCTTCCTCGGACGCGTCAAGACGAACGCACCGTCGATTTTTGCAACGACAGGAGTTGCTGACAATCCTGTGGGAATCACCGGCAAACAGGAATTGGCCACAATGGTTATCTCCGTCATGGCGTCCACAAAATTTCCAAGAGAATCGGCAGACTTCACGCAGTTTGTGCTGAACGCTGAGAACCAGCTTGCCTTCAGCAAGATTGAACCGACGTTCCCTTCCGTCACTGCCGCGCTCAAAGATCCCTATTTCACAAAAGATGACGGCACCTTGGAAGGCAGAGCCCGGATTGTCGGCGCACGCGAACTGCCGGCATCTGCCCAGCTCAGTATCTACAAGCAGCATCCTGAATATGTGCGACTGAAAGAAATTTTCGACGAAGCAATCCAGAAGGCCTGCCTCGGTAGCGCGACCACGAAAGATGCTCTCGATGAGGCTGTGCGCCAGTGGAATGTAATTTTACAGAAAGGCACCAAGTGAAGAAATCGGTTCCCTATTTATTTCTCTTCCCCGCTCTCGGACTGATTCTTTTTTTCAACTTTCTGCCCATGCTGCAGATTTTCTACTACAGTTTTCTGAACTACTCCGTGTTCTCTGAGTCCTCGTGGATCGGCACGGGAAATTATGTAAGACTGTGGAGCGATCCGAACTTCTGGTGGACGCTGGGGAACTCCTTCCTCTACATGCTGGTCACACCGGCGTTGATGACCCTCGCACTGATGCTCGCACTCGCAGTCCGCAGAGCGGCCGGCGGCGGAATAGTCTTCCGCGCCTCCCTCTTCTTTCCCGTCATTACGCCGATTGTCATTGTCGGCATTATCTGGCGGTGGATGTTTACAGAGGATACGGGCATTCTCAACTATCTCCTTGCCTCAATGCATATCCCGCCGGTACATTGGCTGACATCCTATCCGATGAATGCTTTCAGCGTGATGATAGTGACACTCTGGCGCGGCGCCGGCTACTATATGGTAATTTTTCTCGCCGGGCTCGCCGCCGTTCCCAAAGAAATTGAAGAAGCAAGTATTCTGGACGGTGCGACGACGTTCCAACAGACGAGGCATATTCTCATTCCAATGCTGAAACCGACACTGCTGTTCGTCTTTGTTGTTTCCGCGAGCGCCGCGATGAAGATGTTTACGGAAATCTATGTGCTGATTCCCGGGGCCCCCATCTCCAACAAGGCATTGGTCTCCTATCTGTACCAGCAGGCATTCGAACGGTTCGATCTTGGTTACGGCTCGGCCGTCAGCGTAGTTTTATTCCTGATGACTCTTTCTTTTTCCTATGTTAACATCAGGGCTATGGAGACGCGCACTTGAGAATCCTGAAGCGATATACCCTCTATGCCTTTCTTGCCGCCGCCGCAGTCGTGGCAGTGTTTCCATTCCTCTGGCTGTTGAGCACTTCCTTCAAAGGTGCCGAAGAGCTTTTCGCATTCCCCCCGACACTGATTCCTGCCCATTTTATTTTCGAAAATTATTCTGGAGTCTGGAACGCAGTACCGTTTTCGACCTACACAATTAACTCCGTCATTATCGCCGTAGTGTCGATCGTTTTGAATGTTTTGCTTTCCTCGCTGGCCGGATTCGCACTGGCACGCTGGAATTTTCGCTATCGCGAGCTTTTTTTTGTGCTGGTTCTCGGAGCAATGATGATACCGAAAGAGGTCATCATTATTCCGCTCTACACCACCGTTCTGAAAATGAAAATGGCAGATACACTGGCCGGTGTCATCCTGCCGTTTGCCGTGGAGGGATTCGCGATATTCATGATGCGTCAGGCATTCCTCTCCATTCCGAAGGAAATTGAAGAAGCCGGCATCATCGACGGCGCTTCCCCGTTGCGCCTCTGGTGGAGTGTGATGGTCCCGATGACGCGGCCTACGATCGCGACGCTTATCATTTTCACGTTCATCGGAACGTGGGGCGATTTTCTCTGGCCGTTGGTCGTATTGAAGAGTTCTGAGCACTTCACGCTGCAGGTGGGGCTGAGCTACATGACCGGCACATTCGTCGACAACTATCGCTATGTCGCCGCTGGAGCGGTGCTGGCGGTGATACCGGTGCTTGTAGTCTTTCTTCTGATGCAGAAGCATTTCGAACGGGGACTTTTTGCGGGAAGTACTAAATGAAGATGACCAGCAAAAAGAGTTGCCACAGAGAACTCAGAGGCAAAGAAGAGAGCACTGAGGAGTTTTTCTGACAATCCCCTGTGCGGGTGCCGGTACGAAATATTTTCTGCGGCAAAAGCCTATTAAGACCTGCGTTGAAGCCGCAGCGAATTGGTAATAACACTCACTGAAGA
The DNA here is from genome assembly GCA_026390635.1 of Ignavibacteriales bacterium. Classification (GTDB taxonomy): domain Bacteria; phylum Bacteroidota; class Ignavibacteria; order UBA10030; family UBA8401; genus JAPLFO01. Next base: position 14,462 of record JAPLFO010000088.1, on the reverse strand, counting down.
GAAGGCCATCGTGCCGGCGGCGATAACGGGATTCAGCATCCCGAAAGCGGCCAGGGGAATTCCGATCGCATTATAGATAAACGCCCAGAAAAGATTCTGACGAATCGTCCGGACAGTATTTGAAGAAAGGCGAAGTGCGTCGACAACTCCGTGCAAGTCAGGTCGCATTAGTGTCACGTCTGCTGTCTCCATCGCCACATCCGTCCCGCTCCCCATCGCTATACCGATGTCGGCACGGGCAAGCGCCGGCGCGTCGTTAATGCCGTCTCCCACCATTGCAACCACTTTGCCTTCCGACTGCAGAGAGGTGATCATCGCTGCCTTTTCCCCCGGTTCGATTTCAGCATACGAGCGAACAATGCCAAGGGAAGCTGCAATCGATGCGACTGCAGCCTTGCTGTCACCGCTCAGGAGGATTGGCTCGATGCTCATCGCCTTCAAAGAATCAATCGCGTCGCGGGAACTCGCCCGGAGAACATCGGAAAGCAACATCACTCCCTTGAGCCTCTGCTCGACGGCGACATAGACTGCAGTCATTCCTTTCTCCGCTGCCTCGCCCGCAATTTTCTCTGCGGCCGCAAAATCCACTGAGTCCGACGCGAGGAGTGATCTGTTTCCGATGAGAACACCCTTCCCGTCGACAACACCGCGCACCCCGCCGCCGACCTCCGCGTGAAATGAACTAACGACCAGCGCTTCCTGAAAACCAGCTGCAGCGACTATCGCTTTGGCAAACGGATGCTCCGATCTGTTCTCAAGTGCAGCCGCATAACGGAGAACGTCTTTTTCTCCGTAACCGTCAAAGGCAGAAGTACTGACAACGGAGGGTTTACCTTCCGTCAGTGTTCCGGTTTTATCAAAAACAATTGTCTGAACAGAATGAAGGCGCTCAAGACTCTCAGCGTTTTTTATCAAAACGCCTTTGCGCGCTCCGGCACCGGTTCCCACCATGATTGCCGTGGGTGTTGCCAATCCGAGCGCACATGGACATGCAATGATCAACACCGCAACAAAATGAATGAGCGAAAGAGTAAACCCTGCGCTGCTGAAGAAATACCAACCAACAAATGTGACAACAGCGATCCCGATGACGACCGGCACAAAGATCGAAGCGATCTTATCTGCCAGCGCCTGGATCGGCGCCTTGGATCCCTGCGCTTCTTCTACCATCCGAATGATGTGAGCGATCACCGTTTCCCGGCCGACGGCAGTTGCGTCAAATTGGATACTTCCTGGCGTGTTGATGGTCCCCGCGACTACCTTGTCACCATCCCTTTTTTCAACAGGGAGGCTTTCACCGGTTACGAGCGATTCATCGATGGAAGTCATTCCGTCCACGATAATGCCGTCGGCCGGAATCCGTTCTCCCGGACGAACAAGAATGCGGTCTCCATGAAGAACGTCGTCGACCGGAACATCGATGGCTTCGCCGTTCCGGACCACACGGGCCATCTTCGGTTGCAAGTCCATCAGTGCCGTAATGGAAGCAGAGGTTTTCCGCTTTGCACGTGCCTCGAGGAACTTGCCGAGAAGGATGAGCGTGATAATCGTTGATGCAGTATCAAAGTAGACTTCTCCGGTACCACCTAGCCTTTCCGGGAAGAGTGCGGCTGCTGTGCTGTAGAGATATGCGCTTCCGGTACCGACCGCAACCAGCGTGTTCATGTCAGCAGAGAAGTGTTTGGCACTTTGCCATGCAGAGACAAAGAACCTCCGTCCCGCAATAAACAAGACCGGTGTTGCGGCAACGAGCAGAAGACGATTAATTTCATCCATCGTCAGAGGCACAGCGGCCATGAACCATTCCGTCATGTCGATCATACTGATAATCATGATTGGGATAGACAGAATCGCGGCAAAAAGAAGATCCCGTTTCGTACGCGCGTAGGCTGCCGCCTGATGTGTCTCTCCTGAAACCTTTTCCTGCTTTCCCTCTGCAGCAGGCAATGGCATACCATAACCGGCTTCCCGCACGACTTCAGACAACCGCTCGATTGTCGTTTTCTGCGGATCGAAGGAGAGCGACACGCGTTCTGTCGCAAGATTGACGTTTGCAGTCTTCACTCCGTCAACCTTTTTCAACGATTTCTCAACGCGGGCGACACAACTTGCACACGTCATTCCTTCCACCGGCAGCGTGATCGTCTTCATGATATCAATTCACCGCGACAATTTTGAATCCGGCATCATCAATTGCTTTTTCAATCGAGGCTTGTGTAACCTTCACTTCATCGAACTGGACGCGCGCCTTTCCGATCTCAACATCATCTATAACAAGTCCGGCAATCTTGCCCAGTTCTTTTTTCACGGCCATGACACAATGGCCGCAGTTCATTCCTTCAATAAGAATTTCTTCTGTCTTCATTATTCCTCCGTGAATGGTCTTTTCAATCTGAAAACGGCGTACCAATCACGCCGATATACGATTCTCTATGAATATGATGCAAATCCTTCCGGAAAGATTCAAGACGTGGCCTCAACAGTTCCCATGCGGGGCGATTTGCACCGCTATTGCTCTCATTGCTTCTCTTAGACGTCTTTCATACATTAAAGCATTCTTCATCGGAAAGGATGATTCATGTCTTTGATGGTCAGCATTTCAGGAATTCGCGGTATCGTTGGTGTTGCTCTGACACCGGATATCATCGTGAAATACGCCTCCGCATTCGCGGAATATGTTCACAGGCGTCCTATCGTCGTCGGCCGAGACGGTAGAATCACCGGCAATTCGATGACAGATATCGTTGTTTCCACGCTCCTCCAAATGGGCTGCGACGTTCACGACATCGGTGTTTGCCCCACTCCGACCGTTTCGCTTGCCGTCGAGCGCCTACGGGCCGCCGGCGGGATCGCCATTACCGCCAGCCACAATCCGATCCAATGGAACGGTCTAAAGTTCATAGCATCTACCGGACTCTTTCTCGATGCGGCGGAGAACAAGTCCTTCTGGACAATCGCCGACCGCGGGTCGTTCGAGTATGTCGAATGGAACAAACAGGGTCGCCTGATCGAAGCCACCGAGCATGTACAAAAACACATCGACGCCGTCCTCTCACTTCCCTTTCTTGACCTCCCCCGTATCCGCAATCGTAAATTCAAAGTTGTTCTCGACTGTGTCAACGCTGCAGGCGGACTCATCGTTCCCATCCTTCTGCGATCGCTTGGATGCGACGTTATCGAAATGAACTGCAACATCAGCGGCGTTTTTTCCCATACACCGGAACCGATCCCGGAAAATCTCACAGCTCTCTCCCAGCGCGTTATCTCTGAAAATGCAGACGTCGGAATTGCTGTCGATCCGGATGTCGACAGACTTGTGCTGATGACAGAGCGCGGCGAACCCTTCGTAGAAGAATATACTGTTACGGCTGCGGTAAAATACATCCTCCAGACAGAAAAGGCGGCCGGCAGAATCGATCATACGGTCGTTGTCAATCTTTCCACAACGCGTGCTGTGGATGACGTGGCAGCGGAGTTCGGTGCAACCGTTGTGCGTACTCCTGTCGGCGAAATCAACGTTGCCTCACGCATGCGTGCGCTGAAATCGATCATCGGCGGAGAAGGCAGCGGCGGAGTCATTCTGCCGGCCGTCCACTACAGCCGGGATGCCATCGTCGGCATTGGAATATTTCTTCAGTACCTCACGGAATTCGGCGGCAGGACGTCGGGACTCAAAGCCAGCCTGCCGCAATACACGATCGTCAAAAACAAAATAGAGCTTGGACATATTGCACCCGCCGACGTTCTACGAAAACTGCACGAGAAATATTCCCGGACAGAACGGACAAACATGGACGACGGATTGAAAATTGATTTTGCCACTTCGTGGGTTCATCTTCGAAAATCGAACACAGAACCGATCATCCGCATTATTGCCGAAGCCAGGACGAAACTGGAGGCGACAACACTGGTGGATTCGTTTACTGAAGAGATAGAAAAAACAGCCGGCGGCCGATGAAGAGCTTCTTCCTTTTCCTCTTCGCATCGCTGGCGTGGCTGCCTGCCGCCGGCCGTGAATGCCATACGCTCCTCTGGTTCGACGCCACGGCAAACTTTGCCCGGCTGAGTTGTGTTGATTCCATCCGCTACTATCTGGATAAAACCAAGGCGGCCGGTTTTACAGACATTGTTCTGGACGTTAAACCCATCTCCGGAGAAGTCCTCTATTCGAGCACAATCGCCCCGGAGATGAAGGAGTGGCAGGGATTCCGGCGCGCCGACTCTTTTCAGTTCGTCCCATCCATGATCAAAGAGGCACATCGGCGCGGACTTCGCATTCATGCGTCTCTCAATATTTTTGCGGGCGGGCACAATTTTTTTGACCGCGGAATCTGCTACACTCAATACCCGGAATGGGCGTCCACGCTTTATACGGACTCCGGCATGGTCGGCATGATGGCCGTCAAAAGCAAGTATTCGACAATGTTGAATCCCGCGGATCCGGCGATACAACACTATGAGCTTTCCATTCTTCGCGAACTGGCGACCCGGTTTCCCGAACTGGACGGAGTCATTTTGGATCGTGTGCGTTATGACGGGATCGCGGCGGATTTCAGCGACGTCTCGCGCCGTCTCTTCGAAAAATATATCGGTGCTGTACTGCAGCATTTTCCCCAGGACGTGTTTCACTGGACAAAAAATTCGGACGGCAGCTCCCGTATCGCTGAAGGACCATACTACAACAAGTGGTTGGAGTGGCGGGCAAGAATTGTCCACGATTTTATTGCAGCCGCACGCCAGACGATCAAAGCCGTTGCTCCCGCGATGTCGTTTGGCGACTATACAGGCGCATGGTATCCGATCTATTACGAAGTCGGCGTCAACTGGGCAAGCTGCACATCCGATCCGGCAAATGCCTATGCATGGGCAACTCTGGAATACAAGAATACCGGGTACGCGGAACTGCTGGATCTTTTCACGACCGGTAACTACTTCTTTGAAGTGACGAAAGACGAAGCGCTCGCGAACACCAAAGCCGCTCACACAGAAACCGGCCGTATCGGCCGCAGGGAGTATTGGTACAGTGTCGAGGGCTCTTGTGAAATCGCTGCCGAAGTAACTCGAAAAGTGGTGCCAGTGTACGGCGGCCTGTACGTGGAACAGTACGCCGGACATCCCGAGCAGTTCTCGAAAGCAGTGACGATGTGTCTGACAAAATCTGACGGTCTCATGGTCTTCGATCTGATTCACATTGTGAACTACAATTGGTGGGACCTGCTCGGAAAGGTAATTCGGGAAACGCATTAAACGGGGAAACAAAAGCACTTCGTGGCTCCTATTTTTCTATCTCTTGGGGGAGATTATGGCAAAACCGCTCTTAGACATCCGCGATCTTCTACGATTATCCGCTATCCCGGGTATTGGTTCAAACAGAATTCGAACTCTCATTTCAGCCTTCGGATCCCCCGGTGCGGTGCTCGACACAGCTCCCCGGGAATTGATCAAGATTGAGGGAATCGAAAAGAAGCTTGCCTCGAACATCGCCCATCAACAGATTCCCGATTCCTTCCTTGATGATCAATTATCCCGACTCAATAAATCAGATGGACACATAGTAACGCTTTGGGATGATGAGTATCCGGAACATCTGAGAAGAATTTTCGATCCCCCCGCCATCCTCTTTGTCACAGGGACCATCGAAAAGTGCGATAAATATTCCATCGCACTTGTCGGAACGCGCCGCCCCTCGCCCTACGGTATTTCGGTGACGGAGCAATTCACAAAAGCGTTGACGGAACTCGGTGTCACCATCGTCAGCGGGCTGGCCCGGGGGATCGATACCATTGCACATCAGACCGCAGTGCGACAGGAAGGACGAACACTCGCCGTCATCGGTTCGGGTCTCGACAAGATCTATCCGCCGGAGAATAAGAAACTCGCGGGGCGTATTGAACAAAACGGTGCGATCATTTCTGAGTTTTTCATGGGAACGAAACCCGACCCAGGCAACTTCCCGCGGCGTAATCGCATCATCAGCGGTATTAGCCTCGGAACGCTGGTCATTGAGACAACTGAAAATGGCGGCGCAATGATCACCGCCACGTCTGCGCTTGATCAGAATCGTGAGCTCTTTGCCGTACCCGGCAGTATCCTTGACAAGAATAGCATCGGGACCAACATGCTGATCCGGGACGGTCATGCCAAACTTGTCCAATCGGTCGACGATATTGTGGCAGAGCTGGAGATACAACTAAAGCCATTGTTGAAAACACCAACCTTAAAACCGGCACCTCAGCTGTCTGTCTTTGAGCAGACACTGTACGAGGTACTTTCTTCCATGCCGATGCACATCGATGAAATCATAGAGCAGGGAGGTTTTTCCCCTTCGGACACGCTCGTGCATCTTCTGGGATTGGAATTTAAGGGAATGGTCAGGCAGCTTGCGGGAAAGCTTTTCATTCGCACCTAGAAGGCAGAGCCGGAAAGTCCGCTTGGGTGTGAAATATTCATTCGGCGTAGATTGAAACACGTTGTAGCGCGACTCCGTGGAGTCGCGACACTGGATGTGACTGATCGAGACCTCCGTCTCGATCTACAGCATGATTAATTGCCGGGCTGTACGTTTCGACCAGATTTCCAGAACCATGTGTAGAATGACGAAGGGGAACCAGATGTTCCACATTCCACTTTCAACGTCTGTCTCCCCGACTGTTTCGAGCTATGATCGACCGGATATTTTCACGCCGAGTCAGCGGCAAGCGTCCAATAACGGATACAATTGAGTCGTAGCTCACGGTGGATGCCATATCCATCGCCCTCTCGCGATCCAGAACTCTCTTCCTCGCCCTCCAATATTGGCAATTGAGGAAGAAAATCGTATCTTTATCTGGTATGATTATTGTGGATGGGATAGAAATCGATCAGCAGGTGGTGGACGCAAGATTTGCGTGCGATCTCAGCCAATGCAAAGGAGCGTGTTGCACGCTCCACGGTGGCAGCGGGGCACCGTTGCTCGACGAAGAGCTGAATGAGATTGCGAAAGCACTTCCCCTCGTGGAGAAGTATTTATCCGTTGAGCACAAAGAGGAAATCAAGAAGTCCGGATATGCTGAAAAGATTGGCGACCATTTTTCGACTGTATGCTATGACCACCGCGCCTGCGTCTTTGTGTACTATGATGACGGCACGGCCCATTGTACATTTGAAAAAGCATTTCTTGCGGGAGAACTATCATGGCGGAAGCCCCTTTCCTGTCATCTCTTCCCCGTACGCGTCTCCGCCGATCCTTCTGTCCGTCTCCGATTCGAATATATCTCCGAATGCTCTGCCGCCCTGGACCGGGGGAAATCTCAAAATACTCCGCTCCCTGTTTTCCTCCGTGATGCGCTGACGCGCCTCTACGGAAAAGAATGGTACCACCGATTTCTCGATTTGTCGAAAGAAGTGTAGCCCCCATGCTTCATATCTCACAACAACAACGGCTGCTCCAAAAGCTCACACCGCAGCAAATCCAGTATCTGAAGCTGCTCCAGCTTCCGACCATTGCGCTTGAACAGAAGATCAAAACCGAGCTCGAGCAAAATCCAATGCTCGAAGAGGGACTCGACGACGACGTAGAAATTACCCAGGAAGAACCGGAAGTTGTCGAGCCGACCGAAGAATCCCAAAAAGCCGATGAGTTTACATTTGAAGATTTTCTCAACGACGATTCGTCCTATGCGCCGCACGGCGGACGCGGCGATGATGAGGAACACGAAGAGATACCCATCTCCGCACCCGAATCGCTGACACAGCGCCTGTTCGCCCAACTTCAATTGGCAGACCTGACGGACGTTGGGATGCTTGCCGCTGAAGAAATCATCGGCAACATTGACGAAGATGGGTACCTTACCCGCGATATCGAGGCCATCGTGCAGGACATCAACCTGACGCATCATCTCCATTTGACAGCGGCCCAGGCGGAAATGGTCTTGAAGCGCATTCAACAGCTCGAGCCCGTGGGTATCGGGGCACGTAATCTGCAGGAGTGCCTTCTGCTGCAGCTCCATGCAGGAGACTTCGATCTTCATTCGAAAAATCTTGCCCGGCAAGTTC
>JAPLFO010000088.1:3561-6405 GCA_026390635.1 Ignavibacteriales bacterium | reverse complement strand
TTTCTTTGGAAGACGTCCAACACGTTCTCGACGTGATCGCCAAATTGAATCCGAAACCTGGCGAAGGCTATATCGGTGATCAGGAAAACTACATTACCGTCGATTTCATCGTCCACTTTGAGGAAGGCGATTTTATTATCACCTTGAACGACAAGAACGTACCACCGCTGCGCATCAACAAAGGATACAAGGACCTGATGGCGAAGAGGAAGAACAACGGCATCGGTGCGGACACGAAGACATTTCTCCGTCAAAAATTCGAAGCGGCAAAATGGTTCATCGCGTCCATTCATCAACGGCGCGAGACGATGATGAAAGTGATGCGCACCATCGTCGAAAAGCAACGGCAATTCTTTGAAGAAGGCGAAGGCCTGAAGCCGATGATCTACAAGGATATTGCGGAGGTCATCCGCATGGATATCTCCACCATCAGCCGCGTGGTCAATGGCAAATATGTACAGAGTGACTATGGCGTCTACGAGCTTCGTTATTTTTTCAGCGAAGGAATCAGCACACAGAGCGGCGAGGACGTTTCGAACAAGGAAGTCAAGCTGCGCATACGGGAAATCCTGGAGACTGAAAGTCCTTCCAAGCCCCTCAGCGACGATCGCATCGCCGAGATCCTTAACGAACGGGGCTTCAACATTGCGCGCCGCACCGTCGCCAAGTACCGCGAATCCATGATGATTCCGGTTGCCCGACTGAGAAGGAAAATCTGACATGGAAACACCAACCACGGCCACAATTCACAGTACCACCATCATCGGCGTCTTACGGGACGGCAAGGTCGCGCTCGGCAGCGACGGCCAGGTAACACTCTCCAATACGGTGATGAAGCACAACGCACGCAAGGTGCGCGCGCTCTTTAACAATTCTGTGCTGCTCGGATTTGCCGGTGCATCCGCCGATGCGTTTACGCTGATGGAACGGTTCGAAGAAAAACTCGAACAGTACCACGGCAATCTTGAGCGGGCGGCTGTTGAGCTGGCTAAAGACTGGCGCAAAGACAAATATTTGCGTCAGTTGGAAGCGATGCTGGCCGTCATGGACCGTCAATCCGCTTTGATCGTCTCCGGCACCGGCGACGTCATCGTGCCCGATGATGGCATTGTTGCCATTGGATCTGGTGGTATGTTTGCGCTCGCAGCTGCCCGCATGCTGCTGAAATATTCAACTCTCTCCGCAAAAGAGATCGTGAACGAATCATTGCTCGCAGCAGCCGATATCTGCATCTACACCAACCGCCACATCACCATCGAAGAATTGTAGGCATATGAGCGCACAGGAGTTCCATCCTTCCGTCAACGAATTGACTCCAACCCAGATTGTCCGCGAATTGGATCGCTACGTGATCGGCCAGCAGGACGCTAAGAAATCTGTGGCCATTGCTCTCCGCAACCGATGGCGGCGCCAGCAGGTGTCCGATACTCTGCGCGAAGAGATCATGCCGAACAACATCATCCTCATCGGTCCAACAGGTGTAGGCAAGACGGAAATCGCGCGCCTGCTCGCCAAGCTTGCACAGGCGCCGTTCATCAAGGTCGAGGCATCCAAATTCACCGAGGTCGGGTACGTCGGCAGAGATGTGGAATCTATGATCCGCGATCTTACCGAACTGGCGGTCGTGATGGTGAAATCAGAGAAGGCAAAGGCCGTTCAGGAGAAAGCACAGCAGTTGGCGGAGGAACGGATACTCGACATTCTTATCCCCCCGCTCCGCAATCCCCATACGGATGCAGCGAAGGCTCCCGATGACGAGGATCTGAACGAAAAAACCCGCGATCGATTTCGCGACAAAATCAAATCAGGAGACATGGACGAGCGTATTATCGAGGTGGACGTGCCGGCAGACCAATTTCCGGCTATGCAGGTCTTCGGTCCGATGAATCTCGATGAAATTGGCATCAACCTGCAGGACGTCTTTGGCGGTATGATGCCGAAAAAGATGAAAACGCGCAAACTCCCCGTCGGCGAAGCGCGAAAACTGCTGGCGCTGGAAGAGGCACAGAAACTCATCGATCAGGATGCAGCAGTCAAAGAAGCCATCAGGCGCGTCGAAAACAGTGGCATCGTTTTTCTCGATGAAGTGGATAAGATCGTCGGCAACCGCGGACATACCGGCGGACCAGATGTTTCGCGCGAAGGTGTCCAGCGAGACCTTCTTCCGATCGTGGAAGGATCTACCGTCACCACAAAGTACGGAATGGTGAAAACCGACCACGTCCTATTTATCGCCTCCGGCGCCTTCCATATCTCCAAACCATCCGATCTGATACCGGAGCTGCAGGGACGTTTTCCGATTCGGGTCGAATTGAAAAGCCTCACGGAAGACGATTTTGTCAAGATTCTCACGCAGCCGCAAAATGCACTGATCAAACAGTATGTCGCTTTGTTGCAGACGGATGGCGTAGATGTTGAATTCAGCGATGACGCGATCAGAGCCGTCGCCCGCATCGCAACCCAGGTGAATGAAGAAGTTGAAAACATCGGGGCGCGCAGGCTGCACACCATCATGACATCGCTGCTGGAGAACATTCTTTTTGAAGCGCCGGAACAGCATACACAGATGAAAATTGTGATCGATGCCGCAGTCGTGGAACAGAGGCTCAACAGTATTGTGAAGAACAAGGACCTCAGCCGATATATTCTCTAGTTTGGCAAGTCAGGTTCGCGAGCGAACCTTCTTTGACCTTGATAATGTGGTCTCAGACTATTTGGTGTCCAAAGGAGAAAATGAGGACAAAGCAGACAAAACCTATCCTTCTCGCTCCACCGTGGAAGGAGCACTAGTAGGCAAGATACTGGGCCATACATCCAATACAACTGGTCGCAAGCAGACTAGCT
>JAPLFO010000088.1:0-3535 GCA_026390635.1 Ignavibacteriales bacterium | reverse complement strand
GGGCTGAATTGTCAGTCCAACATCCTGAAGTTTTCTGTCAATTGTGATCTGAGAAACGCATCAATATTGCTTAACAATTCATCTGGCAAAGTTGTCGGTGGCGCTGTCCAAAAACCATCCGGCAAAGTCCGCCGTGTTTCGTTGACGTCAATGCAGAATGGATTATGGCCAACGTTAATATCGCGTTGAGCGTTCATAAGAGCACCGTTCTGGAAGAAAAATTGGAAAACGTTGTGCTGGATCAAATTCAATTGTGGAATTGTAAGACGGTCCAGCTGTCTCTTTTCAAGTATTTCTTGTGCTTCAAATCTTATGATGCAATATATGTATTGGCTTTTCTCAGTATAGTTATTTATGAAAAAGTGATACGGCGGGAAGTCGTGGCCCCAACCGTCGAATTGAACTTTCCAATTTTGTTTAAAGAAATATGAACCACGAGGCATTGTGAGATATGTCCAATCAGTGCCCAGAATGGACGTTACGTGAGCGACAAGGTTTTCTAGCCATTGGTCCATTTTCTTCCTCCATGTATGGGTTGTGAAGATTGGTAATAAATCGCGTTTTTACCGATATTTTGACAGTGTTGCATTCACACTTACAGTTCCGGAATGAGGAACAGTCACAGAAGTGACATAGCTCTTATATCCTTGTTTTGCAAAACTTAAAACCTTTGTGCCTTCTAACAGATTGGGTAATACATAACTTCCACCGCTATTCGTAATAGAAACACAGTTACCCATTTCAATACGAACGTCGCCTAGACCCGCACCTGTGGCCGAATCTACTACTGCCCCCGAGATTATTGGAAGCGGTGTCATAGATACAGCGACATACGATGTTTGATTGCTTTGCAGAGATACTTTCTCATTCGAAGAATAGAAACCAGCCGCTGTGATGGACAGCGAATTGAGCATAGGATCGACTGGATATAGCCGATATGCTCCAGAATTATCGGTTGAGCCCATTTGTGATCCAATAGAGACAGATGCATTAACTACCGCGGTGTTATCGATGGAGTTGCTAACCACCCCAACAACAGTGGCACCCTTTATTAGATCTATGTTTATGATGTTTGTCCCCGCAGATAGAGTTATGTACTTTTCAACTGGCAAATATCCGTTCTTCGTTAAATAGGGGCCTGCTGCAACCAAGAGGTAGTCACCCTGCAAAAAATTGTTTCCAGGGTATCTTGGTGTAGAATACTCAATGTTCCTCAATGTGTATTGTCCATTTCGTATTGAATCCACGCCATACCCAAAAAATGTGTATTTTCTCAAGTCATATAAATAGATAGAAAGGTCGCTCGTGGTCAATAGGCTCGGTCTATTTCCTGTTAACAGATCCTTTATGACGCCATTTACGTTTGCAAGCGGAGCTGTAGTTTGCGACTGGAGGGACATATTTTGTATTGTAGTATTACCTGCCGTTACATTTATTCCGGATATTTCTTTTTGCACGTATCCATTCCCATTAATTTTTAGTGTAACACTTCCGGGAATCGCGTTCACACTATAATTCCCATTGCCATCAGACGTTGTCGCCGAATAATTTGATGCGATGCTAATGCCTGATATTGCTGCTCCGTTTGATGCTTCGGAAACCTTACCGACAATGGTTCCATACTTCGAAAGTTTCACGTCCAAAACGGATATAGATCCTGGGACGACATCAACTGCTTTGGCGTAGGTTACATATTGAGACAAAGAAAAAGATACGCTCGTTGTTATCGGATCTTGAATGCCTGAAATGACATATTCGCCATTTGAATTTGTGTAAGAGCTAAAGCCCTCGATCTTAACCAGGACGTTGGCCAGTGGATTGTTGTTTTGACCATCAGTGACTTTCCCTTGTATAATACCGATTGCACCAAGGGAAAAATTCGCTTCTACTCCACCCGACCGATTAACTTTGACGGTTGTGGTAGATATGAGAAATCCATCCTTAGTAGCAGTTACGTTGTATTGTCCAGAATCAACATTGAGAATGGAATACGTTCCACTTGCATTGGTCTGGGTGTTGTATGTTCTAGTCCCAGTGGCTGTAACTAAAACTCCCAAAATGGGACCTTGATTCTTAGTGTCAAGCACTTTGCCAAATATTGCGCGTGGCGAAGACGTGTCTCCCGCTGATGTAGTCGGAGTTAGCACAAGATTTCCAATGTCAGTATTCTTCCTTCCGACTACAGTAACATCATTTATCATCAGATCATTATAATTGGCGGCTTTAATAGTGATAGTGTAGCTTGCCTCTTTTAGGTTCTTGAATTCGAAATAGCCATCTGACGGAACCGTAGTTGTAGAAATGAGTTCGCTTCCATTTTTTAATTGAAGAGAAGGACTGCTATTAGCTGGCAAAATCTTCCCAGACAGTGACCCAATTATGGTATTATTACTTGCTGGATCCAATGGATTATTTCGGATGTTATCTGAGCAAGAAAAAGAAACCAACATCAAGGCAACAATAAGTGTGTATTTCATGGCGAACACTCCTAATTGAGTGACAAGCTAATTGAGATGGTAGGCTGGTTGTCAATGATCGATAATGACAAATCCAATATCTGAGTATTGTCCCACCCGAAGACATATGCGTCGACCATCCCTAAGATCCATGTGCCGGCTATAGCGTAGCCGATTAGATTTCTTCGATTTTTCGCGGACTCGGCATCATCAAACAATTTGGCTGTTTTTGTCGGGTCTTTTTCGAGGCTATAATTATTATAGGTATCGCTATATTTCTGATTGAAGTAAAAATAGCTGCCAATTAGCATTGTCTGGCCACACAGGAAAATATATCCTTTCAATTGCTGCTTATTATACATTTGCCCCCACCCTGGCACAACAAAAGAACGAAAAACGGCTTCGCTCTTTGAATGGGTATCAAATATTTGATACTTTTTTTGAGCAGATAGTATTTTCCCATCTGTCTGAGAAAAACAATTCACTGTAAATAAGACCGTCAACAGAAATAGCAATGTCCGTTTCATAAATTCTCCTGTTTTGACGCAGATGATTAGATCCAATTTATGAACCTTGGCCAACACGCAACAAAATATTCATCTAAAGTTCCCCCCTTTGTCCCGATCATCGCCAACTCTGTCCCCATCCTCCAGGCTACGATAACCTCATCGTAATCCCCTACTCCAAGTTTATCACAGTTGTAGTTGAACAGCTGTACTGCTTCGATGGATTTTATGGGGTCGGGCATTCTGACAGTTTTCAGATTGCAGCTCATGAAAGCATAAAACCCTCATCATCACGGCTAAGTGACCAGAGGGTCTCATCTTCTCATTCACTGATTACGACCAACCACCCCTGCCCTTGCCATTACTGACGCAAGAATGTAGCCATAATCGCGAGCACTGTCAACATAGGACCTGGCGATTAGGCGATTAGTCGGGAACCGCCAACAGAACGCTATCCGCCGAAATGCATCATTGCTGAATGAGACCCATCTATTAGCAATGGTAATAAAAAAGGCTTCGGAATAATTCCGAAGCCTTTTTTTTAATACTGAAGAAATCTCTTTCAGATCCGCC
>JAPLFO010000066.1:4768-6771 GCA_026390635.1 Ignavibacteriales bacterium | reverse complement strand
GCTATGCTATCGATGCAAGCAAGATCAAGAATGAACTGGGATGGCAGCCTGCCTATACATTTGAAAAGGCGATGAAGGAGACGATCCAGTGGTATCTGAACAATAGGCCATGGTGGGAGCGCATCATTTCCGGTGAGTATCTAAAATACTACGACAGTCAGTATGGATCGAGGATCAGCGGAGAGGCTGCTCGTTGAAAAAAGTCATCAGCGTCGTGGGTGCGCGGCCCAATTTCATGAAGGTCGCACCGCTGCACGCAGCGTTCCGGCGATACCCCGAAATCCGGCATATGATTGTGCATACCGGACAGCATTATGATGCAAACATGTCCAGGGTGTTCTTTGAAGACCTCGGACTGCCCGAACCGGACGTGTATCTCGGCATCGGATCCGGTTCGCATGCCGTTCAGACGGCCAAAGTGATGATCGAGTTTGAACAGGTGCTGTTGCGCGAGACACCCGATCTGGTGGTTGTGGTGGGGGACGTCAATTCAACCGTCGCATGTTCACTGGTTGCGGTGAAATTGGGAATACGGGTTGCTCATGTGGAAGCCGGGCTGCGGAGTTTTGATCGACGAATGCCGGAGGAAATCAATCGGCTGGTAACGGATTCGATTGCCGATTTTCTCTTTGTTTCAGAGGCGAGCGGCATGGAGAACCTGCGGCGGGAAAATGTCCCGGACTCGAAAGTTTTTTTTGTCGGCAACGTTATGATCGATTCGCTCGTTGCATTTCGCGGCCAAGCCCGCACAAGCCGCATAAAGGCGACGCTCGGAGTGGCCGACGGCGACTATGCGATGGTGACGCTGCATCGGCCAAGCAATGTGGATAGCGCGGAAAACCTGTCGAAATTGATCCGATTGCTCGAAGACCTTTCACGCTTTGTGCGAATCGTTTTTCCGATTCATCCTCGGACCAAAAAAATGCTGGCGGATTGCGGATTGCTGAACCGTATCGAGAACAGCCCGCATGTTATTGTCTGCGAACCGCTGGGATATCTTGATTTCTTGTGTCTTCTGGAGACTGCAAAACTTGTCCTGACGGATTCGGGCGGTATCCAGGAGGAAACAACGTATCTCGGCGTACCATGCCTGACGATGCGTGAAAACACGGAACGTCCCGTCACGGTAACCGAAGGCACAAACCAATTGATGGGATTTGATTACGAGGGGGTTGCGGTAGAAGCGGCAAAGATTATTCGGGGCGAACACAAAAAGGGAAGAATTCCGGAATTGTGGGACGGGAAAGCATCCGACCGGATAGCAGAAATTATTGCACATCACTGCTGTCCAAAATAATCCTGGAACAAAGGCATACAGTCCTCATTCACATAGAATTGACGAATTCTTTGCGATTCATAGGAGTAAGCCCTATCATTTGAGCATTGAACTAATATTGTGTTCTTTAAAAGCATGCAAAAGCGCCATTTCTTTTGTCTTGAAACAAAAGAAATGGCGAAAGAAAAATTCAAGACTGACGAAAAATATGGGCAAAACGGCGGCTCACTTCGCTGCACAGAATAAACTCGCTCTTCCGATCGAGGATCGGAAGAGCTCAAACAATATTCTGTGCGGCCGCTTCGTTCGCCTTGTTTTGCTTCCATATTTTCCGAAGGTCAATAATAAATTATTGGAGAATGCAGACCGGAGCGCCGGAGGCGCGGCATGTTTGTAGTAGAGCGTCCTTTCGCAGATTCATCAAATCTCGTTGCGAAATGGGGATAACGTTTAACATCGGAGAAGCACAGTAAATAATTGCCACTATTTAGAAGTTCAAGACCGACGAATGTCATTTGATAGTTATTTTGGACAAGTGTGAATGCACATACGGTTTCATCAATCAGATAAAGGGATACCACTGTGACGTTTCTTAAAAATGTGTTTCTTGGCGTTTTCGTTGTCTGCTGTACGACGAACGCCATGCTCGGCCAGACCTCTCAGAAGCCGGAGAATCAGAACGCCCGGCAGGAGAGCAACCTTATGCTCAACCAGCAGCCGATCAAGA
>JAPLFO010000066.1:0-4757 GCA_026390635.1 Ignavibacteriales bacterium | reverse complement strand
CCGCATGAATACATCGTGGGTCCCGGGGATGTATTCAGCACGAATCTTGTCGTGAACCCGCCGATGAGCCTGCAAATTCCGGTGACGCCGGAGGGAACCGTCATCATTCCAACTGTCGGGGAGATTCCGGTTGCGGGAATGACGCTCGATTCAGTGAAGAAAAAAGTGCTGCAGGCGATTCGGCGAAAGTACTTGTTTGGCGATCAGGTTTTCACCCTTACATCCCCGCGTGTGTTCAATGTGACAGTGAAAGGATTTGTCGTCAACGAAGGTATGCTGGCAGTACAGGCTACCGAGCGTGTTGATGTCGTTATCGCACTGGCAAACGACGCCACGGATCGGAACCTCCGAACTATGCTAAAAGAGATCAAGCCGCCGGAAGGAATCGATTATCGCCTGCTGAACAACCGTAAAGGATCGCATCGTAGGATCCGTCTGCAGCACCGGGATGGAACGGCCGGCATCGCCGATCTGGAGAAATTCTATGCCCTGCGCCGGACCGAATTCAATCCTTTGCTGCGCGACGGCGATATCGTGGTCGTGCCGAAAAACGAAATCACACGAGATTTCGTCGGTGTGTATGGCGCGGTGAACAGCGAAGGGGTGTATGAGTTTGTCGAAGGCGACAGCGTGTCAACAATGCTGCTCATCGCGCGCGGCATGACAGCGATCGCAGACAGCACGAAGGTGGAAGTGTTCCGCACTTCGGCAGCAGGAGACCAGATGATTCAGTCGACCGTGGACCTGACGAAGGTCGTCCGCGGTTTGCAGTCCGACGTTGCCCTGCAACGCGGGGATAGAATCGTTGTCCGTGAAAATCCGGAACTCAAGCGGGACGACAAAGTGTACATTGATGGCGAAGTAAAGAACACAGGCTATTTTCCCATCACCAAGGATTCGACCAAACTCAGTGATGTGGTTCGGCAGGCCGGAGGGTTTACGGACTACGTCTCGCTTCCGACGTCACAGCTGCATAGGAACTCAATTTCCGAATTTGAAATCAAATCAGAACGGCTGGAGAGTGCGCGCGGTGGTGTTTCTCCGGATGACTCCGCATACTTCTACATGGAAACCAACATCCGCCTGAACCGTGAACTCGTGGTGACAGACTTTATCGGATTGTTCGAAAAGAACGATAAGTCGAAAGACGTGCTTCTGCGCAACGGCGATTACATCTCGATCGCTTCGAGCAAGAAAACGGTGTACGTTTTCGGTCAGGTTGTGAACCCGGGACACGTTCTCTTCACAAAAGGATTGGATTACAATTACTACGTGTCGAAGTCGGGGGGCTATACCGAGTATGCCCGGAAGAACGACGTGCGCATCATCAAAGCAAGTACGAAACAGTGGCTGGCGCCGGGTGAGACGACCATCGAAGACGGCGACTATGTGTGGGTTCCCAAAGATCCATACCGGACGTTCAGCTGGTACATCGATCTTTACAGCAAAGTGTTCGGCATTGTGGGAACGGTGGCAACCCTTTACATTCTGGTCACCAAATAACGCGGCGCGCCCGCATTCAATCGAAATAGATCTTACGGGAATTTTCTAAGGAACCGTTCCATGGCCGAAGAGAGCAGACAACCCCAGCATTCAGTGTCACCGAAAATGCAATCGCTGTTTTATCTGGAAATATTTCTTCGTTGGAAGAATTTCATCCTCATCAATACCCTTGCGATGGCGGTGATCACGACCGGGATATGCCTCCTGCTTCCCAACTGGTACAAATCCACTGCATCAATCCTGCCTCCAAAACAACAGGATCTTTTTGGCTCCGCCGTCGGAGCCGGTTCACTGTTGAAGGGTATAGCGGGAGGAAAAGCTCTGGGCAGCTTGGGAAAGAGTTCGAGCACCTACAATTATCTCGCAATTCTCAAGAGCCGGACGACGATGGTCTCCGTCATAGAGAAGTTTCAATTGATGGCGGTGTATGATATCTCCAATAACAACATGGATATGGCGCTCAAAGCGCTTGAGGGAAACGTGCTGGCAGAAACCCAGGATGATGACAATATCACGGTAGAGGTTCTAGACAAGGATCCCCAGCGGGCAGCCGACATGGCGAACTACTTTGTAGAGATTCTGAACACGACCAGCATTCGCCTGGGCACTCAAGAGGCGCGCAGCAATAGAGAATTTCTCGAGAGACGTCTGAATCAATGCCGCGACGATCTGCGCCGTTCAGAAGAGTCGCTCAAGACTTTTCAGGAAAAGAAGGAAATCTTTATTTCGGAAGATGTAAAGAATTCCAGTGTCGCCGCGTACGCGGAACTCTATGCGACGAAGGCAAAGAAAGAAATCGAAATCGCAGTGCTCGAAAAATTCGTTGCATCGGACAACCAGGTGTTGCGGCAGCTGAAGTCTGAATTGACGGAGCTGTCGAAAAAAGTAAGCACCTTCCCGCAGGCTGGACTGGAAGGTGTGCGATTCTATCGTGAAGTCATGACGCAGGAAAAAATCCTCGAATTCCTGCTTCCGATCTATGAGCAGGCAAGAATTGATGAGAAAAAAGATGTGCCGGTGCTCCTGGTTCTTGACAAAGCCGAACCGGCGACGCGAAAGTCAAAACCGCAGCGATCGTTGATCATCATCCTTGCGAGTTTCGTTGTTTTTGCTCTCTCGATCGCACTGGCGTTTCTGTTCCATCGAATCGACACACTGGACGGATCGAATATCCGGCTTCTGCAGAGACTCAAAATGCGAAATCAAAAAATCCGGAACCTGTACCGCATACGGGATACGTCACTATAGAAATCTGGGTGAAAGCCTCGTCTGCACTTGACCGCACTGTAGATCAAGACTGTGGTCTCGATCTGTCGATTCCGCGATTGGTGTGTGCCCGGCGACGAATGTCCTTGGTGATGCATACGTTTAAGAGTAGAGAAACCATTGTACGCGCAATGAGATCTGAATTCCTTACTACTGTATCAGGCCGCTAACCGAAAGCTGTTTCCATGATTTTCTTCGTTGTCATTACCGTCGCAGT
Source organism: Ignavibacteriales bacterium (assembly GCA_026390635.1). Classification (GTDB taxonomy): domain Bacteria; phylum Bacteroidota; class Ignavibacteria; order UBA10030; family UBA8401; genus JAPLFO01. The sequence goes on along the minus strand of JAPLFO010000066.1, from coordinate 1,771 downwards.
CCTCGCTTTCGTTGCCAGCAGAATGATCTTCGGCGCGTGGTTCAATCACGTCAGTCTGTACACCGGAATCTGGAGCGGGGCGCTGGTGCTTTTTGAACTGCGGATGATAAACTACCATCGTTTGGAAACAGAGACGTGGATTGTCATCGTTGCATGCTGGCTGCTGTTTGTTCTGGGATCTGTTTGCTCTGGGTTCTAAATATTCTTACATTTGCCGCCGCAGTTCACGATCTTTATCTCGTGTCGAACCTGTTTGGCACTCTTTCCAAAGCATTCGTGCTGGGGAATCTGCTGTATTCATATCGCGTCTCAGAAGGATTGCCGGGAAGTATTCCCTATGTCAGCTCCTTGGTGTTCACGGCTGCGCTGCTGGCGGGCAGTTACACCGCGCGGCTCGGCAGGATGACTGTCGCAGCCATGCTCCCGGTTGTCATCATTATCATGATCGATTTTGCCAACATGGGCAGGGTGGATATTCTTGTGGTTGCCATCCTTTTTGCAAGTGCATACTTCCTGACGCAGAAGCCGCAAGACGCGCAGGAACAGAGCGCCGGCAATCGATTTAAAAAAATCGCTATGTTGGTTCTACTCGCGGCCATTATTGTCGGAGGTGCTGACTTCATTCGAAGCACGAGGGGAGCCAAAGAAGGCTTTACCGGTTCGACAGGAGCGCTCAAAAAATTGAGTACCGCCAGCGTCATCACGCCGTCAATCTATCTCTATCTCACCTCGGACTACGGTGTGCTCAACAAATACCTCCACAATGAAGGGGAGAACACGCCGTTCGGGGGAAATACATTCCTGCCCATCTACAGAATTCTCGAGAAGATCGGTGTTGAAGTCCATGCATCGACCTTCCAAACATGGTATCGCACCCCGGTGAGAACGAATACCGGGACCTATCTTCGGGAGCTCCATGGAGATTTCGGAATTGTCGGACTTCTGCTGGGTCCCTATCTTATCGGACTCGTCTCCTCAGTGTATTGGTTTAGAGTCAAAACACATGGAAGATATGTGGACCTCGCCATTGCCGGTTTCTTCTTTGGAATCATAGGAATGAGTTTTTTCGTTATGCCGACCCGCATCAGCCCTTTTTTCTTTTATTTGGCGGTGTCGGTACTAGTGAGCTTTGCTTTGGATAGAAAAACGCGCCGTGATCTTGAACCTGCGGCAGAAGGGATCGCAGAGTGATTCATATCCCGACCGGCGGCCATTTGGAACAGTATCCTCGTTCTCTGATGGCATGGAAATTCGGAGGAAGCAATGCGTTGGTGTGTCCGGGTTTCGCCCGGCCCTTGAGGACATCGTGTTCCATTGGTGATAACCTGACGTGCTAGCGAAGCGGATATCCAAAAATTTCGTCATGTTATTCTCCGGCAATGTCATCAGCCAGGCGATTATCTTTTTTGGCCTCATCAAAGTGGCCGGGGCGCTCACGCCTGAAGACTTTGGCAGATTCTCGTTTGCCCAGGCGATTTCCACCTTCTTTGTGCGATTCACGGAATTCGGGATGGAAACCGTCGCGGTGCGAAGAATCACGCAGCACGACAACGATGCGTTTCTTATAGAGAATGTCTTCGTCGTTCGGTTCGTTCTGTCGCTTTTTGTCATTGGCGTTGCATTCGTCCTGCGCGCGCTGCTGTCGGATTCTCAGGACGCCAATATCATCTTCATCCTGCTGATTTCGCTGATAGGGATCTCCCTGACGCTGGAGTGGTACTATCAGGCGCAGGAGAGGATGGAGATCGTGAGTGTTATCCGAATCATCCGT
>JAPLFO010000005.1:7256-16892 GCA_026390635.1 Ignavibacteriales bacterium | reverse complement strand
GCAGACTCGAACTGCAATTAGAAGTTTAGGAAACTCCCGTTCTATCCTGTTGAACTACGAGGGCGTGTATGTGATCTGATTCGGGCGTTTTTGCAATTTTTCATCACATAGTTACTGCAAAAACTTGCCTCAAGGGAACCACTTGAGCAACTACTTGTCTGCCTATTAGTTTGTGAACAAATGAAACCGTGACTTATCTATTAAGATATTGAACCTTCACACCGAAGGCAAGGATGGAACTCATTATTTTTCTGCAGAACTTGAGAAGGAGACTCTACCCTACTACCAAATTATATTGATTGGCGGAATATATAAACGTTCACGTAACTTCCCGCCTTGGCTCGGTTGTCGCACGGGGTTGTTGTAGTGCGTAGGAAAATCCCCCACATGCTGCCGAAGTTTCAGATTGAAAAGTCGGAGGTATTCCCGGGCTTCGTAGTCGGTCGACTTTCGCGAAGCTGTGCGCAGCTCATCCCGAATATCCATTCCCCGTTCCACCAGGGTCTGTCTGAATGAACTGAAGATCTGCGATACCTTGCCTACGGCAGTCTCTACGAACAACCTTGTCTCTTCGCCAAAAATGGTTGGTAAGTCGTTCATGATGGTTCTCCTTTTCTTTTTTTTCATCTCTCCCGGAGCGTTAGCGCAGGGAGAGACATACTAGTATCTACTAGTATCTATAGGTAATTTTTGCTCATATTCTCCTTTACTACCAGCAGCTTTATGATGCGCTTGCGCTCAACAGTACTAGACCTTGCAACCAACGGTAGTAGACTTTGCACTCAACAGTACTAGACCTTTCGCAGCTCCGACATTGCTGAAGCATTGATGTAGAGCTTGTCCACATGTTCGTGTCGGGCACCATTCGCATTAACTTCATACTTGCGGAGGTATCCCTTCTGTCGTGCAAACTCATAATACTCGTTTAAGATAGAACGAAGCTTCTTCATCTGCCGTGTCTCTATCAAATTACCCAGACCAATCTCGTACGCAATCGTTTCCATCTGTCGGGTGATCAGATATTTTGAAGTTTTGCCGGCACTTCTTTGCTTCTCATAATGATAGAACAGATACTCGATGAACAGCACTCTGGATCTCTGCTTCTCTTTCACTACTGCCGCATAAAGATCTGCCGGCAGGATCATATAATATGTATCATGTTGATCGAAGAGAATGGGAGACGGTACAATCCTTAAACGACCCCCACCTTCTGTGATTTCCATCAAAGTATCTACAGTTTCTATCAAATCCGCCCGCAAGACCTCGCCCTCCCTCTTTGGATCATACACATTACGTGCATAAACCAGTATATTTCTTTTACCTGCTAACGATTTTAGAGCAGCTAGAGCGGATCTCCTTCCTTGTGCGCTGAATTCTTGTTTCCCTCTTGCCGACTTCGTCTTTTTCACTCCATATGCGGAGAGATAGTCAACGATCTTCACTTCTAATACCGGTATGTCCCCCTTAATATGATATGGATTACCATGTGGAGCCTTCTTTGGTCTCGCATTTCCTCGGAATTGCGTGTCGTCCAGTAGTCTCTGCACAGCAAACAATGCCCGATTCTCTGCATAGCTGAGTTCGATACCAACTTCTGTCAGATGTTGCTTCCGCGCTAAGGTTATAGTCGCAGCACTCTTGACATTATCCTCCAATGTGGGCTTGGTTGGATCCGGGGCTGATCCAAACTTCAACATCTGCAGGTGCAGACCGACATTGACTAATTTATTCGGCATCGTTCACCCCTTCAAAACCGCTCACCCTTTCCGAGGGTGTATGCTCCCCTATCTTTATCAGCATGGAATCCAGATGTTCTCTCGTTGATTGAAGGTGCTGCTTCATCTCCTTTTTCTCTTTTCCACTCAGAGATTTACAGATCCTTACATTCCTTTGATATCCACGAAGGGACAGATTGTATTCCCTCTTTAGCTTTCGTATTTCATCTGCAGCAAGATCCTTTGCAGAGCGCAATCCGGGAAGCTTGAACATTCGCGGAGAAAGGGTCATTGTGCTCTGTGCCTGCTTCTTAGTCAATGACTTAATATAGATCTCGACGTATTTCATTATTCTCCCTCCTCATCGGCATATGCAATACCGGTTTCCCGGAACTGAGCGATCTCCTTCGTAAATTCCATCGTAATTACATCTTTGAACCCGGAGAGCTTATTCTTGGCAAACTGAATATTAATTATTTGCGCTCCGTTCTGAACTCCTGCGGCATTTGGCCCCTCATGAAGCAGCCAAATAAGATCCGCATTGTATCCATACTTGCCCGTCTCCATAATATCATGCAGGGATCTGCGTCTCCTCTCTCTTCCACCTTGCTCACGCTTTCTGAGTTCAGCAGAAACAATAACCGGTATCTTGTATATCTTCACTAGCTCCTTCACCTGGTTCGCCCTTTCAATATTCTCTTCGCGGATAGCATTGTAGTCTCCTTCGATGGGTACATTATAGATGCCGTCAATGAAGACTACCATTCTTCCACGGTTCTTATGCTCCCGTATCTCAAAGTTGATCGCACTCATCGTCAGAGATTCCGTCAGCTCATAGATCTCCAGCCGCCCGGCATCGAACCACTGTGTGAGTTGCCTATAGGCGTCATCGAGTATCTGCTGCTGCCCGACATCATCCAGCCTGAACTGCACATCATTGATTGATATCTGTGTCAGCTTTGCAAGAAAACGGTCCGCAATTCGTTCCCGTGAGTCGTCCATTGAATAGAATAGAACGGACGCTTCTGGGTTTGAATTAAGAACATCAACGGCCAGATTAATCTGAAACATTGTCTTCCCGATGTTCGGATCCGCAGCTATTATATAGAGACCGGACTGAAGCCCATAGATTTTCTCTTGGATCAGGGGAAACTGATACAAAGGATACCCCAGTAGATCACCTTTATTACGAGTCCCATCTTTTTGTTTCTTGTGCTGCAGGAATTCATTTAATGGTAGAGGCGGATCCACCTTTGACTTACCGAACTGCACAATAAGCTTTTGAGTTTCAGTTGCGATCATGTCTGACGCAATCTGGCCTTCACCGTTGTTGATCAACTGTGCCGTGGTATTGGCTACCGCCTTCATCCCTTCGAGCAGTTTCTTCTGCGCAGTCGCGTTTTTGAACTGTTCGAACCGTTCTTCAAGCAGTTCAGGAGTCAAATGAAGTGCCTGGGTTAGATGATCCACGATATCTTGGGCGTCCAATGGATTACTCAGTGTTGATGCAAATTCCAGCACTGAATTAATCGCGTCGGTTCTTCCCAGATCGGTATTGAGGTTCTTTGTTTTCAGGATCCTGGCCGCATACCACCGGGCAGAACTCATCGCATTCTCGACAAGCTGAGTGAACGCGTCTATTCCATTGGCTTTCACATACTCATCCGGGTCTTTCTGTGCACCCATCAGCGGAGGATCGATAACAAATACCTGAATATCTGTGCCGCTGAGTAGTTTGACAATATGCTCGGTGTTATTCGGCCCGACATTGTCGTTGTCTAGGGCAAGTATGATCTGTGTAATGTTCTTATCCCGCAATCCGTGCAGATACTCATTGGAAAATTGCCCCTGACCAAGCGCTACGATGTTGTCGAGTCCAATAGCCGGCAGGTATGTGGCATCCGGATACCCTTCCACAATAATAACCCGGTTCTGTCTGCGGATACGATGCAAGCCGAAGAGATCGGACTTCCTCAGGCCCCTCGTCGAGTCCCAACGGACACTATTTCCACCAATTGGAAAGCCTGCGGGGATGTGCGCACGTTTCATAAATCCTGTGATGACTCCATTTCGGTCTTTGAAGGGTATCGCCAGTCGGAATTGATCACCATATGCTCCCTGTAGCGGCAGATTTTGTGTTTCTTCAGTCATTGCGGAAAACTTCTTCTGGAGAAATGCCCGGATATTTGCGTCTGTATCCCAATAAATGAAATCAGTCATTGGAAGTCTTGCCGGCTCATACCCCCGGTCGTTCACCAGGTAATCCATAACCGGCTGTGCGATGGGATCACTCATCTGTTGCTTTCCATGTTCAAAGACTGCACGGTAGAGCTTTCCTCTTTCATAGAATTCCTTGTCCTCTTCCGACAGTTGGCTGAGTATGTCATCAATCTCTCCTTTGAGATCAGGTGTGAATGTCTCTACCAACCACCGGAGGGACTCGATAAAACTCATTGATTGTACCAACTCCACCATCGAGATGATATCCCCGGCTTCATTGCAAGAAAAGCAGTGATAAAGATCTTCACCCATATCAATGGTGAAGCAACGATGGTTTGCTGAATCGTGTCCAGTCGGACAATCTCCCTGGAGAGATGTTCCTGTACGCTGCATATTGTATCTATTTACAATTCCGAGCCTGTTGGCAACATCAACCATCCTCACTCGTTCCTTGACCTTGGAAACCAGCGGGCCCCAGTTGGGACCCGCCCTCTCGGTTTCTCTTAAGTTATAGGTGCGTTTGAGATCGTATCATAATGAACGGGATCGACACGGTGGAGAATTTGATCGAACGCGTTTCTGAATCCCTTCACATCATCAGAGCCGGCGAGGCGTTTCAGCTCTGCGATTTCGGCTGCTCCTTCATTGTCTCCATGTTTCTGCAGAGCCGCCAGCGTTTTGTTCTTGAGTTTTGTTGCTTCCCTGCGGATTCTGTTCTCATCTCGAATGGTTTTTACAGCATCCATCTCCACTTGGAAGTTGTGTGACACCGCTTTGCGATACGCCCGCCTTGCCTGCAGATAGTCACCTTTGGCAATTGCCAGATCACGCTCGACTTGAACTCGTTTAAGTCGATAACCGTCGATTTGGGTAGGATTCAATTGCATCTGACCTATAACCTTGCCCTTCTCATCTGTACGATCGGCAGTTTTGCGGCGGATACAGGAACGGCATGCAGCAAGTTCGTCCGTGTGGCGCAGCATGCGCTTCTCTGCATTGTCCATTGTCCGCTTCATCTTGCCGATTTTCATCGGAGTAATCAGACGGCCTGTTGATTCCTCCTGGATATTGTTCTTGCCATTGTCAACTTGTGCAGTGTTGTTTCTATCTGGTTCGTGTTCCATGGTATGTTTCCTCTATAATAGTGTATGTGGCCAGATTTTCTGAACCACCCTATCTCGATATTCCTTGCCTCTGCCTCTTATTCAATCATGCTTACCTCCATTAGTTATTCATTCCCAGATAACGGCAACCTTCGCTTTCCGTTTTCAATTCTTTGATTTCATTCAACATCTCCATGTGTTGGGTTTCAGCAGGATTAGCTGCGACCACCTTCTCCATTGACGCGATTGCATCATCATACTGGCCCCGCCGTTGATACAGTACCGCTTCATGTATCTGGTAGCACACTTCAAGCGGTTTTTTTGCAAGCAGCTGCTTTGCACATATCAGTGCAGATCCGCAGAGACCTGTTTGAGAGTAGGCTATGAGCAATCCATGTATGATAACTTCTTCATTGGGCATCACAACATTGCTGTATTGGAGAGGTGGAATTGCATTGTCATAATCCATTTTTTCAATAAGGATTAATCCCTTTAGTCCCCATGCTTCTCCATATTCAGCATTGATAGAAATGGCGAGCTTCACCAGATTCATTGCCACATCATAATCCTGGAGAGAATAGTGACAACACGCGAGCTCGTAATACGCTTTGGGATCCTCGGGATGATACATCCGATATTTTTTGAAGATTACAAGAGCTTTTCCGTATTCATCCGCTTCTTCCAGCGCCAGTCCTTCGGCGAGCAATTTGTTCGAATGAACTAGTGGATCATCAACAAACGTTTCAGCGTTCTTTGACAGGTCAGACATAGAAATAAGCCTCATTTTGTGAGTGGGGGCGAATCAAGTAAATCGGACGGGAGGTGAGCTGCTGGTTGGATTGTTGCGGTATTGCCCTAGTGCATACGGCTACAAATGAAAAACCGGCTAACGGAGAGGACACCATCAAAGATCTCTCGTTACCGGTTTCGATTTGCTGAATATGATGTTGGTAGTTTTTCATGCCCTACCAACTTACTACAAGCTTAGCGGTGTATCATTCCCCGCAATTCCCTTCCTTTCCCTTCTTGTTACAGCGCGTTCGCCTTCTTCACATTTTCATAGAGCATGTCTTTTGTCAAATCGGGCTTATAAATGAACTTATGCTGGTCAAAAAACCGATCGCTTGCATCTCGCAGATGACGATACTTTTTCACTCCCGCCTTACTATCATCGCCATAGTTTATTATGATTTGGATCGCCGCTTCTTTGATCTGTCCACTCCAAGGCATCTTTCCGTCTGGAAGTGGTGATATGATGGGAGATCTGCCATATGCTGCCTCCAACATATCTCGAAGCTCTTTTACTTGTCGCTCAAGGGCATCGATCTTTTTTTGGTACCTTACTAATTGAACATTTACACCTGCGACGTTCCTTATCAGAGGCTGAATCATCTTCTCAATGATGCCAATAATTGCATTGCGCTGTTCAATGAGATGGTCAAAGACCTTGACATTTAGTTTATACGCCTCTTCCTTCGTTAGATCTTTCTTCTGAATAATCCGAATTTCGTTCTTCGATAGTTTTCTGCGGAGAAAATCTCCGAATAGATAGGCTTTCTCCAAGCCATGAAGTGAAGGAGCTGCAGGAATCTTTACCTTTGACAGTGCTTTTAGTGCCTCATTCTTCGCCTCATCATCAACGACGAAGAAGGAGACCTGTTCTTCAGATGTCTTCTTCCCAAACGGCATGGTGAATACTAATTTTTTCATGCTGGTTGCGCTGTCTTGTGAAGATATTCCTCGACCGTCGATATAAAATGAAATGTTTCTGCAGGCACAATCCCTTCATCATTGATGATGTTGATATCCAGAATGTTCTTTAGCATTTGAGCAGATGCGATAATTTCTTCAACCTTTTGCTGATCGTTCAGGGAGAAGTCTGCCACTCGTATTTTCGCCTCTTTCTTCATCCATTCTGGCGGAGTGACTCCTATAGCCACAAGTTTCTTCGCAATGAACTTCTTGAGCGCATAGTAGCTCTGCACGAATATATTTCCCCGGCTCGATCTGTCTATAATTTCTATAAGATGATTGATATTGGGTACAAAGTTTGATTCAATCGGTATGAGAATCCGGTGAAGTTGGGTCGCAGCTCTTCTGATCTTGAATAGTTCGGAAGTCGCTCTGTTTGACTCCTCAATGAAAAGTCTTACCTTTTCGGCATCTTGCTCTGCATTTTCTAATTCCTTGCGGATTCTTTTGTTGAAAAAGAGTCCGCCAACCACTAATAGCGGAACAGTAACGAGACCTCCCAGCACCACGGCACCACCCACAACACCTGTACCACCGGCAGCTAATGTCCCTCCGCCAAGGAATGCCAGCGTTGCGTTCGATGCTGCGGCTCCGGATAAAGCTGTAATTGCGGTTCCAGTTGAGGCGGAGGCAAAGGCTCCAACCGCTCCATAAGCAATAGCTGCACTTGTTGCTCCGATGCCTCCCGCTGCAACGGTTTTAGCTAATCCATGGTCTCTTTCAATGTCCAATGAGTCCAGTTGCGTGACGGAATTGCTTTTGCTCGTATGCTCGGCAGATGGCTGCTCTTCTATGAGTTCAATATCCTCTATGCGGGATAACTGAGCGACAAAGGGACGGAGTGTTCTTTGAAGAACTTCGATCTTCACCCTGCCAAATAGTTCAAGAGCCGTCTGCGTTTCTTCTTGAGCCAGCTCAAGGGCTTCCTTCTTCTCAAAATACTCCTTAATCGTTTTTTGAGATAGTTCCCTTGCTTTTAAATACTTGCCGAGAACGGGGATTTTGGAGAGGAGTTTTGCCATTGAGGTCTTTCGATTAGTATTCGTTCCTATTATTCGATCTATGCTTGATGTTCGCCGTTCCTACTATTCTCGTTCCGGTCTGTTGCTCCATTTAGAGGAAGCCTCTAACTTAATGACCGAGCGCACTGTTGCGTGTTCAGCTTGAGCCGCTGGTCAGGCAGTGGCGTTGCGCCGCTCATCGTGGAGACTTGTTGCGGATTCTAGTCAGGCATCGTCGCATCTCAAGAAACACACGTTCCGGATTCGAATTGAAGATGGCGTGTTCAGCGCCTGCAATTTCGACGAAAGTCGCAGTCGGCACTTCCTTCTGCAATCGGGCTCGTGCTGCTGCAGCTTCCCGAGTGTCCGTGAAATACATCATGTCAACGAGCGCACGATTGCTATCACTCATGGTGGCATAGCTTGCGTAGTAGTCGCCTACGCCGTTAGCAACATTGAAAAAGGCCAATAGGGGCACGGTAACACTTGAATATGAAAGTCGATGGGATCCTTTAATCATTGCACCGAGACGGGCAGTCTGAATATTGGTACCAAGATAATGGCCGTCATGAGAAAAGATGCGGGAGGCGCGAATGGCTCTGATTGGGAAGGGTCTTACTCCCATTCGCTTCATCCGCCACATCAGTGTGAAGATAGAAGTGGAATCAAATGAGGTAAGAGGAAGAGATTGAGGACTTTTCAGAGTGTTAGAGCCTGCGAACGTCGCCGCCTGCGGTGAATTGTCGTAGGAATCGAGCAGGATCACACTTCGAACGCGGTTGGACCGTGTGGTTGCTAACCACACCGCCTCGTTTCCTCCGAACGACCATCCGACAACATGAGCGGAAGCAATGTGAAGCGAATCCATCACAGTCACAATGTCCTGCGTGAGCGTCGCAATCGCGTAGCCGGACTGGGAGCTATCAGAGGGTGGAATCCCGCGCCGCGTCAAACCGACAGTTCGGTAGGAGTCTGTAAACATCGGAGCAAATTCATCGAAAACGTAGGCTGTGCTCGCAAGGCCAGAGAGAAACAATAGAGCCTCACCTTTGCCGCCCCACCCGACAACGTGAATTGATACACCTGGTGCAACGGAAATCCGTTTTTCGGTAGACTCTTGCGGGGATTGGGGTCCAGCGATAAGTGTGACGATGCTTAGGAGAGACACGGTCAGACTCTTGGTGAGCTCTTTCATAAAGGCACCTTTCTTGGATATGCGATCAGTCTCACAGAAGGTCCGGGAAAATGCTCCGGACGCCACTGCCTAACGATTTCTATATTGCGAAACAATAAATCTGCGGGGTAGCCCCACAATGGAGATCGGCGCTCCTGCAATGCCGTCAATCAATGATTACCCTTTGTGCAGCAGGAGATCTCTATGCTCTTGTCGTAGATCCCGCGTTCTTTGCGGGTACTCTTTCCTTTCTAAAGTGATTAGGGAGCCGACAGATATGGAGTCACTAATGTCAACTTATCAAATCCTTTGCAAGATATTCAATAAATTCTGGAACGACTGGGGCTATGCGGTCAAATACAATGTCGAGCTTGGTTAGTTCGGCACCAGTTTGCCAATTAGGGAATGCGGCAAGTTGTTTAGTTGCTTTTCCTTCGTGCTTTATCGCATTATTTAAAACTCGCAGTTCATCGATTGAAGAATAGTTCTTTATCGCACTCAAGCTAACTCCGTGATCTTTGAGAGTCTTCTTGATATTCTTGATTGAGTAACCCATAATTTCACTTCTGCCAATTTCCTTGTCGTAAGCCTTGCAAAGAACCTTTTTCATATTGAGCTCAACAAGCTTGTACAATCCTACAACTAACAGTTCATCGGCTACTTTCTTTATG